>NZ_JBEYVI010000062.1:0-43516 GCF_040643955.1 Streptomyces sp. NPDC047061 | reverse complement strand
TCGACGAGGCTGAGGACTCTGGACGTCAGGTCGGCGGCCCGCTCGCCGTCGACCAGCAGGGACGGGCCGTCGAGCCAGTCCAGGCCGGGGGTGGCCGCCCCGGCGTATCTGGAGACCTGAAAGGACAAGGACGACATGGACGCAACGGGGTGGCTCGCCGGGGGAGCGTTCGAGGCTCCGCCGAACGCACCGGCAGGGTCTGGCATCCCTCCGATAGCCGGGTGCGGGTGGTGGTCAACGGGGAGGTCAGTGCACTGATCACCGGGGCCTGCCGCGCCAGCGACCACGAGGTCGGCCGTATCGCGGGCCTGGTCGCCCGGGGCCGAACCGAGGAGATCGTCACGTTGGACGGCTCGTACTGGATGGTGGTCACCGACTCGGGACCGCGGCGGACGGTGGTGGCGGGGGACCTCGCCGAGACCCGCGCGGTCTACATGGCGGCCACTGAGCGCGGGCCGGTGTGGGCGACGGACGCGACGCGACTGGCCGCGCAGCTTGGCCGGGGAACGGACCTGAGGCTGCTGGCCGCCCAGGTCGCCGTACGGGCGGCCGGACACTGGCCGCACCGCTCGGTGTGGGAGGGCATCGAGCGGGTGCACGGCGGCCACGCACTGGTCCTCGATCATCGGGTCGCCCGCACGGTCGACGTCCGGCCCCGCCCGGACGGCCGGACCATGAAGGACGGCGCCGAGGAGGTCGGCAACGCCCTGCGGGCGGCCGCACAGGCGTACGCGCGTGAGGCGGGCAAGCAGATCAGCGCCGACCTGTCCGGCGGGCTCGACTCATCCGCCGCCGTCCTGGCCGCCGCCGGGGAGACCCGGGTCCTGGCGGTCGCCTACGGCGGCCCCCTCGCTGACCGCGTGGACACGGAACTGGCCGTACGGGTCGCTCAGTACGCCGGCGTCGAACACCACATCAGCCCCGGAGGACCGGCAACAGCCCACTTCCTGCGCTGGCCGGACCCCCTCCCGCCGGCGCCCGCGATGCCCGTCTCGTCGTACGCGCTGGACGCCGACTACCTGCGGCCGGCGCGCGGCATCTCGCCTGTGCACCTGACCGGTCACGGCGGCGACGTCGTGCTCGAGTCCTCGACAGCCGCCTGGACCGCGCTTCTGCAGGCCGGACAGCGCAAGCGGGCCCGGGCCGCGGTGACCGCGCTCGCCCGCCGCGTCAACGAAGCCCCGGGCCCGCTGTGGAAGGCCGTCCAGGACGCCGCCCGCGGCCGCCCGCACGCCATGGGCCCGGGCCGCCGAAGCCGTCGCGCAGGGGCGGGCGTCGGGGGACGGGCTGGGCGCCTGGACGTGGTGCCCCGTCGGACCGGCCGCCGGATGGCTGACTGAGCAGGGCCGCGAGACCGTCTCCCAGATGCTCGATGAATCCGGGCGCGCGGTGGGCGACGTCGACGCGGGCGAGTGGGACGACTGGAGCGCGCCGACCCACAACGGGTCAGTCCTGCGCGACAGCGCCCCCGTGCTCGCCGAGCACGGCATCGTCCGGCAGGTCTCCCCGTTCCTGGACAACGAGACGGTCCGGGCCTGCCTGAGCATCGGCGCGGGCGAACGCCGCCGCCCCGGCACCTACAAGCCGCTGCTCGCCCTGCTCGCCCTGCCCGCCCGGCTGGTCGGCTGTGATGATGGGGATTCTTGGAATCGGCCACTGTCGCTCTTCGCTCCACTTTGTTGCTGCTTGAACGGTGTGGGGAAGATGGGCATCGAAGATGCAGACGTGGGCCCCGCCGGCCTGGCGGTCGCCGGGCTGCGGAGACCTTGCCGGTGTCCGAGGTGGCTGTGCTGTCACCGGTGTCAGGATCTCGCAGAAATGTGGGCCGCATCGGGATGGCGGGAGTTTGGGGGCACGGGGCCAGGCGTCCCCTCCGGGGAAGACAGGTCATTTGTCGACGAAGGCCCGCTGCTGTTCAGAGCCTCTTCCGAGCTTTCGATGCAGGTCAAAGCCGTGATCGGGAGTGATGGCGGCTTCAGTGGTGACCTAGCCGGAAACTTGGTGGCATGGATGGTGTCGATTTCGGCGGGGTCCGTTCGTGTAGGGGGTGAGCCGGGCCGCACAAGAGTGGTCCGCCAAGGACAGGGGCAGGTCATGCGAACGATCACGGCGACGATGTCGGTCACCCTCGATGGAGTGGTCCAGGGCCTTGGCCGCCCGGACGAGGACACCCGCGGCGGATTCACCCACGGAGGCTGGGGCGGGAAGTACAACGACCAGGTCATGGGCATGGAGATGGGCAAGAGCATGGCCAAGCCCACCGACATGCTCTTCGGTCACCGCACCTGGAAAGACTTCATCGGCGCGTGGGCAGGTGCGACCGACGGCAACCCGTTCACCACGCACATGAACGCGGCCACGAAGTACGTCGTGTCCCGGACCCTGAAGGACGCCGACGCCTGGCAGAACTCGACCCTGCTCAGCGGGGAGGCGGCCGAGACAGTGGCCGAACTCAAGGCCGGCCCCGGCAACGACCTGTCGGTCATCGGTAGCGCCTCGCTCATCCACTCCCTGCACGCCGCCGGGCTGATCGACCACTACCAGCTGCTGATCCACCCGCTGACCCTGGGCGGCGGCACGCGCCTGTTCGAGGGCCCCGCGCCGCTGACCGAGTTCGAGCTCACCGACTCCGTCACCACCACCAAGGGCGTGATCATCGCCCGCTACTCCCGCCGATAAGGGAGGAGCCGTGCCCCAGTACCTGCTCGCCATCCAGCAGCCGGACGGCCCGCTGCCTGACGCCGAGACCATGGCCGAGGTCATCTCCGCTCTGCACCGGTTGAACGAGGAACTGCGCGAGAGCGGCTCGTGGGTGTTCACCGGTGGCCTGCACCCTCCCAGCACGGCCACCGTCGTGCGCGCCGACGGCATGCTCACCGACGGCCCGTACGTCGAGGGCAAGGAGCACATCGGTGGGATCTGGGTGATCACCGCGCCCGACCTGGACGCTGCGCTCTCCTGGGGCCGCAAGGCGGCAGCGGCCACCATGCTGCCGATCGAGGTCCGCCCCTTCCAGGACGTCGAACCGTATTGAGCACCACCATGACGCCGCAGGAGATCGCGGCCGTCTTCCGCGCCGAGTACGGCAGAGCCGTTGCCGTACTCGTGCGCGGGCTCGGCGACATCACCCTGGCCGAGGACGCGGTCGCCGACGCCTTCGAGACCGCACTCGTCAGGTGGCCGGTCGACGGCGCCCCACCCCGGCCGGCCGGCTGGATCATCACCACCGCCCGCAACCGGGCCGTCGACCACCTGCGCCGCGAGAACGCCCGCGCGCACAAACACGCCGAGGCTGCCCTCATCCAGGCTCCGGCAGCCGAACCCGTCGAGGAGAGCGCCGTGCCGGACGACCGTCTGCGGCTCGTCTTCACCTGCTGCCACCCGGCCCTGGCCCGCCCCGCCCAGGTCGCGCTCACCCTGCGCCTGCTCGGCGGCCTCACCACACCCGAGATCGCCCGCGCCTTCCTCGTGCCCGAAGCCACCATGGCGCAGCGGCTGGTGCGGGCCAAGGCGAAGATTCGCGACGCACACATCCCCTACCGGGTGCCGTACGACGCCGACCTGCCCGAACGCCTCGGCGCGGTGCTCGCGGTGCTCTTCCTCATCTTCAACGAGGGCTACGTCGCCACCTCCGGCGAACAGCTCGCCCGCGGCGAACTCTGCATCGAAGCGATCCGTCTGGCCCGCCTGCTGGTCGAGCTGATGCCCGACGAGCCGGAGGCAGCGGGCCTGCTCGCGCTGATGCTGCTGACCGAGGCACGCCGCCCCGCCCGCACCGACGCCGACGGCGCCCTCGTACGCCTCGCCGACCAGGACCGCTCGCTATGGGACGCCGACCTGATCGCCCAGGGCAGGGCGATCGTGCGCGCCTGCCTGCGCCGCAACCAGCCCGGCCGCTACCAGCTGCTCGCCGCGATCAACGCCGTGCACACCGACCCGGTCACCGACTGGACGCAGATTCTCGCGCTCTACGACCAGCTCGTCCGACTCGATCCCAGTCCGGTGGTCGCGCTCAACCGTGCGATCGCCCTCGCCGAGATCGAAGGCCCCGCGGCGGCGCTTCGGCTGGTGGACGACCTGGACCTCAAAGCCTTCCACCTGTTCCACGCAATCCGCGGCGACCTCCTCGCCCGCCTCGGGCGGACCGGCGAGGCCCGGCAGGCCTTCGACACCGCGGCCTCGCTCACCAACAACCAGACGGAACACGCCTACCTGATCGCCCGACGCGACCAGCTCGGCGAAACACCTGGATGACCTCGCCGCGGCGGGCGCCCCCCAGACCAACTCGCCTGGCCGACTCATGCTGTACACACGGCGCGCCGCGTGCGGCCCGATAACCGCAAGCTGGGGAATGACCCGAGCAGCTCTGCGGAGTCCCTGAGCCCAGGGTGAGGAGTTTCAACGATCCCCATCAGTGACTCGAAGGGCCACTTCGGACCGCTGCTCTATCAGGGGCTGCGGGCACGCCAGCAGCAGCTGCACGAGCTGATCGACGCGAGCGCACTGGCCACCGCCGGGCTCATCGATCCCGCGCCCGTGCACGCCACGCTCGCATCGTCTCGGGAGCGGGCCGGCAGCCGCTGCCCGCGCTGGAGAACTTCCTGACGACGTCGTGGTGGCTGTCCCGCGCCGCCGCCCCGGCCATCGTGGGAGGTGCACGGTGATGCGCATCCCGCCCGGCGTGCACCGCGCCCCCTCGGCGACGGCGACCTGGCCGTGCTGTCCGTCCGTACCGGCCAGTGGCACTGGATGAACCACACCACCGAACGCGTGTGGGCCGCAGCGCTCGACAACCCGGTCCCCGAACTCGCCAGCCAGCTGCGCGCCGAGGGCATGACCGGCCCCATCGGCACGCTCGCCGCCCAGACCGTCGCCTTCCTCACCCGCGCCGGACTGCTCACCAACGACGGACCGGGCAACAGCACCCTCCCGCCGCAGCCGCCGCTCCTCAACCGCCCCGTCCCGGCCGCCTCGGACGACCCGCCGCTTGGACCGCGGCTGCGGGCCGGCATCGGGCTCCTCCTGGCACTCGGGCTGATGAAACTGCCCCTGCGGATCCGGATGGCCCTCGTGGACCAGGTACGGACCCTGCCCGTCGCCTCCGGGCAGCAGACTGCGACGGCGCACGCGGCCGTTCTGCGGATGCGGCCCGCCTGGTGGCCCGCCCGCATCGCGTGCATGGAGGTCTCCCTGGCCACGGTCGTCACTGTCGCCCTGGGCGACCGCCGCGCGCACTGGGAGCTCGGTGCCCGCCACTGCCCCGCCGAGGCACACGCCTGGGTCTGGACCCCCGAAGGTGCAGTGGGCCTGTCCGGACGGGACGCCGACGACCCCCGGCGCCCCTGGACCGCCGTCGCCACCACCCCGCCAGTGCGCCCGAACGAGTGAATCGAGTGGAGTGAAGTTGACGCCCGGGCCGGTTTCTCTGCTCGGGCCCTTCACCGGGCAGGGACACCGGCGTGCCGGTGAGCCCCTGGCGCCTCTACACCAGACGGGTGACAGCACCCGCCCAACCCGCCGTCGGGCCCGCGCCCTTGATGCGGCTCACCGACGACAGCGCAGGCACACGGCCCGCCCTGCGCCGGCTGCCCGCCGTCCTCGCCCGCATCAGCCGCCTGGCCTGGCACGCCGACCGTCCGGCCGCGATCACCGTCCTCACGGCCCGGACAGCCGCCGCCGTCGCCCTCGCCGAGCTCGTCACTACCAGACGCCTCACCGCGGCCGCGGCGGGCACCGCCGTGTTCGCCCTGACCACCCTGACCCGCACCGCCGCACGCGTCCTGCGCACCGCGCTGTTCGTCGACTACTGGGCAACGTTCCTCGAGGACGCCGCCCGGCACCGCACCCACCGCGGCACCACCCCCCCTGCCCGGCGACGGACCGGCCGTCATCAGCGCCCGCAACCTCACCTTCACCTACCCAGGCAGCGACCGGCCCGCCGTCGACGGCGTTGACCTGGACCTCAAACGCGGCGAGACCGTGGCTCTGATCGGGGAGAACGGCTCCGGCAAGACCACCCTGATCCATCTCCTGACCGGCCTCTATCTTCCGGACTCCGGTGACGTCGCGTGGGACGGCGTGAGCCTCGCCGACATCGACTCTGCTGACGTCTGGCGGCAGGTCGCCATGACCCCGCAGGAGTACACCCGCTGGCCGATGACCGCCCGCGAGAACATCCCCCTCGGCACACCCAGTCCCGACGGCGACGCCGCCGTCCATGCCGCAGCCCGAGCCAGCGGCGCCGACCAGATCCTTGACCGTCTCCCCGACGGCCTGGGTACTTCCCTCGCCCGGTCCTGGTGGGGCGGACACGATCTTTCCGGCGGGAAGTGGCAGCGCATTGCCCTCGCCCGGTCCTTCCCGCCGACGCCGGCGTGCACATCCTCGACGAACCCACCGCCGCGCTCGACGCCCGCGCCGAGCGGCAGGTCTTCGACGCCTCCGTGAACTCGCCGCCGGACGCACGGCTTTGGTCATCACCCACCGGCTCGCCAACGCCCGGATCGCCGACCGGATCATCGTCATGCGCGACGGGCAAGTCACGGAGACGGGCAACTATCAGGAACTACTGGCGAGCGGCGGCCTGTTCGCAGAACTCCACCGCCTCCAAGAAGGAGCTGAGTAACCGAAAGGCCAGCTCTAGGATCCGCGAGGCGATGCGCAATGGCGGCTGAGGATGTGCAGTGAATCCGAAAATCCGGGCTCCGCGCGCAATGACTCCGGACCGTAACCGATGGTTGTCGATTTGAGAGCAGGGATGGATGCATCGCGGCGCCTGGTTACGAGTCGTGTCCTCGTCCGCGCACCTGGTTTAGTGTGCACGCGAACTGACTCCCTCACACTCTCCGTATTTCACCTCGGCAGCCATTTTTCGGATCAAGCCGTTCTGGCATTGTTGCACCGCCGCAATGAGCAGTGCGTAAAGCAAGGCGGACAGCAGACCAGAGGCAACGATATACAGGAACAACCAAGAGGCGAGCGAAAACTCCAAATATGGGTCGGCGAGAGACCTGAGGCTCACAATCTGGGTGACCGGTAGAACGAACAATGCGGGGCAGGCAACGGTAGCAAGGATCTTGTTGCGGCGGTTATGGCCGTCTAGCGTGGCCAATCGCCAGAGCTGGCGAGAAACGACGATCGGTGTGGCAACAACTGAGGCGAAAGCTAGAGTCACCGCCACGGGATGGCCACCGCGTCCGGACAACCGGTTTCCGGCCAGCACAATACGATGGAATGTGATTGCCCCAAGCAGTGGATACAGGAGCCATGAATAAATGAACAGTCCGGCAGCCACCGGCCACGCGGCAGTCTCAATCGCAGGACGCGCTTCCACATACAGGCCAGTGGCGCGCACTTTACCGACGAAGGGGGCATTTCGGTTCTCCCCATTTCTGCGATCTTTCAGAACGGAAGACAGCCACATCACTCGAAAAACCCCCAGAACTCCGAGCCACAGCACGTAAAGGCAAGTGGCCAATGCAGTTGGCACCCATTCCTGCCACGACCCAGGTTCCTTGAGACTTCCATAAGCGGTCTTTGCTACCAACCATGCGAGCAGAATCGCTAGCGTGAGCAGGCAGGCGGCCGGGAAGGAAAGGACCACTAGGTCGATGGGCTTCTCCGGGACCTGTTTCCGTTCAAGCGCCTTAAAGACTTTCCGTTCCTGCTCATAGATGCCGACCGATTTGTTCACAAACCAGCTGCTTGCGGTACTTTGAAGACTGAGTTCGTCTTGGTCGGCGAGGCTAAGAGTCTGCCTCTTGAGTCGGAAAGCAGACACAAACGGTCGGGTGGCCGCATAGCCGGTTACGAAGATGATGAAGAACAGCACTAGTAGCCCTGCGGCACCCATCTGGATCGCGTCGCCGACCGCCTTTGGCAGATCTCCCGCGCCACCACCAGTCATCAAGCTGACGGATTCCTTGTCAATTTCCTGAAAGCTATCCTCAAGGCGATCATCCTGGAAACTAAGCAAAAGATGATCCAGAAAATTTCTTCCCCCCGTCGCTTTTTCGGCAAGAATGGATTTTCCAGTGCTTTTGGCGGCGCGTCCAGTGATCTGGATAATGATCGATGCGACGATCGCCGCAGACGCCGCAAAGCCGATGACCGTGAGGGCGAAGCGGCTTGGCGGGAGGGATTTGCGATAGGCCGAACAAGCGGATCGATCCCGATCATGTTCGGGCGACAGCTTGCCGAGTGCCTCTTGAACGTGATAGTGGCGTTCAAGCGTCAGGAGTGACCGCTCAATGTGGCGGATGAGGAACATCCGCGTGCCAAAGGTCATTCGGGGAAGCCAAGCCAATGGCTTGAGAAGCCGCCATCGTGAGGGTCGGCAGCGCACCAAGATGAGTGGCGGCAGGGATGCCGAATCCTCCATCGCTTGCTCGTACATATTGAGCAGTTGCGGTACGCCAGTACCGGAAACTGGAACCACGGATTCGGGCATGGGTGCCAACTCTTCCCGCCTCCTCAACTCAGAAGTCATCTCTGGGCAAGTCATTGGACAGTGAACTCTCCCCGTGGTGCTGCAAAAATTCCGAACAGCATGCCGAGAGGTAGCCCTTTATGTCTAATCCAAAGGATTATCGGAGTTGCGTAGTGGATGGCTTGAGACTCAGCGCCAGGGGGTGCCGACTGGTGCTGAGCGTTTGGCGGGAAACGGCGGCCCCCACGGGCTGGCCCGAGCCGGGCGGCAGCACGGGCAACGATCACATACTGAGCCCTTTCCAACCTCGCTTGCCAGGCGGGCGGTTGGGCTGACAGACAGATGAAGCCCCTGGTAGATGGGTTTTCGACCAAGAGAACCGTCTCCACCAGAGGCTTCGCATGCTTGTCTACCCGTCCGGCGTCCACGTGTCCAGCTCGACCCTGCGCTTCCTCGCCGCCCGCCTGAAAGAACACCGCCGCGCTCTCGGAACCCGATGGCGGCGCCTGAACGCAGGCCGACAGGCCCTGCTCACCCTCGCCCACCTGCGCAACGCGCAGCTCGCGGCCGGATTCGGGATCGGCACCACCACCGCCTACCGATACATCACCGAGGCCGTCAACCTCCTCGCCGCCCTCGCCCCCACCCTCGCCGAAGCCGTACGAGCGGCGTCGACGAAGCCGATCCGAAGGGGCGTCTGATGTGGGCTTCATCAGCCTTGGCCGGCGCCGTCCACGACGTCCGGGCCGCGCGCGAGCACGGCATCATCGAGGCACTTGCCGAGGCCGGCATCAGCTGCTGGGCAGACAAGGGCTACCAGGGCGCAGGCGGCACGGTCCGTCTCCCTTGCCGCGGCCGATGGGATAGCCTCTCCATCGGCCAGCAGGCGGTCAACCGGTCCCACGCGAAGATCCGTGCATTGGTCGAGCAGGCCATCGCCACCCTCAAGTCCTGGCGCCTCCTGCGCAAACTCCGCTGCTCGACGACCCGGGTCACGAGCCTCGTCGAAGCCGTCCTGGTCCTCCAGCTCACTGCCACGGGCTGAGATCAACCCGCAGCATTCACCAGATCCGTCAACTCGGCTTCCGTCGTCCCGGCCCGCAGGCGAACGTCGAAGGTGTAACCCTCATCGCGGAACACCAGGTCAAGGTCCGTGGGTGCCAGCCTGCGGAAGACGATCGCCAACCAGATCGCGTCTTCCTCCCAGACGTCCATGTACAGGCAGGTACCGTCCTCGTGCAGATACGCCTCACCTGGGCCGTTCTCGGTCTCGAACCGCCGTATGAGGCTGCGCACTTCGCTGCGTCGAGTCGATCTCGACCCCGGACCACCGGGCACGGATCGCGTCTGTCAGACCATCCTGATCGACGCGCCATCCGCCCGCATCACCCTCGACCACCGCCAAGAACGTCATAGCCGGGGTCTACCAGACCTCCGTGACACAGCGCCGATCGGCCGTCGCCTGAAGTTGGAATGTGCTCACCGAAAGTGATATTCATGCGCTATGTAGTGATATCCGGTGAAAGGTGATCTCTTGTCCGATATCCAGGATTTCGACGTCATTATCGTCGGCTCCGGGGCTGCCGGTGGAATGGCGGCGCACGAGCTCTGTGCGGCGGGTGCTCGCGTCCTGATACTGGAGGCGGGCCGGGACTACGATCCAGGGACCGAGACGCCGATGTTCAACACGCCGCAGGACGCGCCTCTGCGGGCGGCCTCGACGTCGGACAAGCCGCAGGGTTTCTACGACGCCACCGTCGATGGCGGCTCACAGATCGCCGGTGAGCCCTACAGTCAGGCGGACCCCCCCGAATCCGGATAGGTCGAATCAGTTCAGCTGGTGGCGGCCGCGGATGCTGGGCGGTCGCACCAACCACTGGGGTCGGGTGGCGCTGCGCTTCGGACCGTACGACTTCAAGCCGAAGACCCGTGACGGACTGGGCTTCGACTGGCCGATCGAGTACGCCGACCTGGCGCCGTGGTACGACAAGGCCGAACGCCTCATCGGTGTCACCGGCCTTCCCCACGGGATCGAGAACGCCCCCGACTCCCCGCCCGGCGTCCAGCTCCCACCGCCGCCCCCGCGCGCCTTCGAGATGGTCCTCAGCCGGGCGTTCGAGCACCTGGGCATGAAGACGGCGGCGATCCGGGCGGCCGTACTCACCCGCCCGTTGAACGGCCGCGCGGCGTGCTTGTACTCGACCCAGTGCACCCGCGGCTGCTCCAGCCGCTCCAACTTCCAGAGCACGACCGTCCTCATTCCTCCGGCCCACGCCACCGGCAATCTCACCGTCGTGTGCAACGCCATGGTGTCCCGGGTCGACGTCGACGCGACCGGGCGGGCCGACGGGGTCACCTACAACGACCGGGTGACCGGCTCCGAGTTCTCGGTCACGGGGCGGGTGGTGGTGCTGGCGGCGGGAACCTGCTCGTCAGTGCGCATCCTGCTCAATTCGCGAAGCGCCGCGTTCCCCAACGGGATCGGAAACGGCCACGGGTTGGTCGGCAAGTACCTGACGGACTCGGTTGAGTTCTCGCTGCGATGTGCCGGTTTGGTGTCGGTGGTTGGTGTCAGTGACGGCATGTCAGGTCAGGGTGTTTTCGCTGCTGGCTGGTGTTGAGCATGGAGAAGTCACTGGCATGGGGCGGTGCGTGGTGCCGTTGCGGCTGTCATGGGGCGGTACACCCCGCCTTGTGCCTCTGTCTCGGGAACGGCACTTCTGATCCTTCTGTGGCTGCGCGGCGGCACGGTGGTCGGTGTCGGTTTTGCGCGTCCGGAAGGGTGTGGAGTGGGGGAGCCGGGTGCGTGGGGTGAGATCACGGCGGGGTTGAAGGTGTCCAGGCCGGTGCTGGTTGCGCGGTTGCTGGAGCTCGATGCGGCCGGGGCGTTGACGACAGCGCATGTTCGTGCGGGCGCCCAGGTCGGAGGGGTGAATGTGCGCACGGTGTGGCGCTGGCTGGAGGCGGCGCGGACGGAGGGCCGCGTGGAGCGCAGGCCCCGGGCCCGGCTGGAGTTGTCCGACCAGGCGTGGGGGGGTACTGGCCCAGGCGGGCGGGGACGTGGCGGCGCTGCACCGGCATATGAAGGAGGCCGGGGGCGAGGTGCCCTCGCTGGCCTCGTTGCACCGGGTGGTGCGCCGGGACGTGGGGGCCGGCAGGGTCCTGCCGGACCGCGTGGTGCTGCGGCGGGAGCGGGAGGAGGAGCAGCAGACGCGCCAGGCAGTGGCAGACCTCGCACTGGCCGGACCGCGGGAGGGCGGCGCGGCGAAGACGTCTACGCCGCCGCGTCTCGGACCAGAGGCGACCAGCGGCTTGCCGGCGGGGGAGAGTAGCGCGGTGGCGGGTGTGGCGTTGCCGGCGGGAGCGAAGCTGGTGCGGACGTCGTCGGTGCGGGCGGTGGCCGAGGCGGTCGGTCAGGCGATGGCGGTTCAGGGCGCGGTGTGTGTGTTCGGCGATGCGGGCCGGGGCAAGACCGCGGCCGTGCGGATGGCGCTCGGTGAAGTGCTTCCGGGCTGGAAGGTGACCTGGGTGCCGGTACCGGTGCGTTCGTCGGTGGCCGGCATGCGGCGGGCGGTGTTCGACGCTCTGGCGCTGCCGGGCCGTTTCCCGCACACGTCGACGCGGGCTGATGCCGCGGTCGTGGGTGCTCTGGGCGAGGCGCGGGTGCTGGTGGTCGATGAGGCGCAGCGCCTGCCTGTGCCGTGCCTGGAGTACTTGCAGAGCCTGTGGGACCACCCCGGCACGCGGGTCACGCTGGTGTTGTGCGGGGCGGGCAGCGAGCGGGCGCTGTCCCGGCTGCCGCAGCTGGCGTCGCGGGTCGACGCGTGGCAGGAGGTTCCACGCTTGGCCGGAGTGGAAGTCGCGACCGTGGTGACCGGCTTCCATCCGCTGTGGCGCACCGTCCCGGCCTCGGAGCTGACGTGGATCGACCAGTCGTGCGCGCACGGCACGTTCCGCACGTGGGCCGCTTTGACTGCGCATCTGCAGAACGCGCTGCTCACCACCGCTGACACGTCCGTCGACCGGGCCCTGCTACGGCGGCTGTTCAAGCGGGTCGCGCCGCCATTGTGAACGGAGCGCTCCTGCAACGGCCGGGGTGCTCGCATGCTCTCGGCCTCGGCGAACACACGACGTCCCACCGCGCGAGGGAGCTGGCATGGAGGATGAAGGCGCCGTCCGCGCAGGCGGCGGACTGCCTGCGGCGTCGAGGACGGCACTGCGCGGTCCTGCGGTGCGGCGGCTGCTCGCTCTGCGGGCGGGGAAAGGGCTGACGGCCGGTCATGTCCGCGTGGCTGCGGACGCGTTGGGGGTGTCGGAGCGCACGGTGTGGCGTTGGCTGGCCGCCGCCGAGCGTGACGAGTCCGCGGCCGCCAACCCTGGCGCACGGTCCCGGGCCGGTACGAGGTTCGCGATCACGTCTGAAGTCCGTGGGCTGTTGGCGCTGTGGAAGGGGAACGTGCGGGCGGTCCATCGCGAGCTGGTCCTCCGCGCGGCCCGGCAGTCTCCGCCTGGCGACGCACCGTCGTTGACGACGCTGCACCGGGCGATCCGTCGTGATCTGACGGCGGGGGAGCGGGCGGGGCTTGCGGGTGGGGAGCGGGCGGCGCGCAAGCATGATGTGTTCCTGGCCCGGCCGCGGGGCTGGCGCAATCAGGTGTGGGAGACGGACCACATGCAGGCGCCGGTGCTGGTCGACGTCGATGGCAAGGCCCGCAGGCCGTGGATCACGTGGTTCACCGACTGCGCGACGAACGCGATCACCGGCGTCGCGGTCACGCCGGGGGATCCGTCGCGGGAGTCGGTGCTGGCCGCGCTGCGCTCCGCGGTCCTGCATGAGGAACCCTACGGCCCGTTCGGTGGCCTGCCCGAGAAGGTACGGGTGGACCGCGGCAAGGACTTCCTGTCCAGGACGGTGACCGCCGCGTTCGATCTCCTGGACGTGGGCGTGGAGGACCTGCCCGCCTACACCCCCCACCTCAAGGGCACCGTGGAGGGTCTCAACCGGGCGGTGGAGAGCATGTTCCTGGCCGCACTGCCCGGCTATGCCCGACAGCCGCGCCCCGGTAAGCGTGCTTCCCGTCCGAAGGACGAAGTGCTGCTCGGCTTCGAGGACTTCACCGCCCGGCTGCTGGCCTGGACGCTCTGGTGGAACACCGAACATTGCCCCGCGCCCTTGCGGGGCAAGACCCCACTTGAGGCGTGGCAGGACGATCCCACCCCGCTGCGGGACGTGCCCGCGACGGATCTGTGGACGTTCACCCTGGAGGACGCCGGCACCCGCACGCTCACCACCCGCGGCATCCGTTTCAGGAGACGCGACTATGTGGGGCCGTGGATGACCGGGCAGGCCGGGATCCGGGTCCGGGTCCGGTTCATGCCCCACCACGACCGCCGGATCGAGGTCTACCACGCGGCCACCGGCCGCTACCTGGGTCCTGCGGACCTGGCCGACCAGGCCACCGGCGAACAGGTCAGCGCTGTACGAAGAGCGCGGGCCGCCCGCACTCGCCGCCTGAAGAAGGACCTGGAGGCTTCCCAGCGCGAGCGCTACGCCGCCGTGAACCAGCCGGAGGCGCCGCGTCGGCTTGGCGCGCTGACCACCGCGCAGGCCGAGGCCGAACGCGCCCAGGCCGCCGGCACCAACCTGTCGGATCTGGCGATGCCGGACCTCATCCCGCCCGCCGCGCCCCCGGCCGACTGGCGCACACCGCCCTCCCTCGTCACCCGGGCCATGCCCGGCCGGCCTTCTCCCGCCCCGTCCGAACATGCCCCCGGGCGCCCGCCCGGATCGACCGCTCAGACCACTGAAGACGGAGACGCCTCGTGACCGCGGCCACTTACCAGTACGTCGACCTGCCCGATGCGTCCGTGGTCACCACCCGCGCCCTGCTCACCGCCCGGGAGAACATCACCGACACCGTCGCCGCCCGCGCCATGATGTGCATCCACGGCGGCGCCGGCTTCGGCAAGACGCTCGCCGTCAACATCTGCCTGCGGGGACTCGAGCCGCACGAGGACGTCCGCAAGATCACTTTCCGGGCCCGTCCCACTGCCCGTGCGGTCCGCTACGAGCTGTTCACCGCGCTCGACCTGGCCGGGGAACCGCCGCGCCACCCAAGCGAGTTCGACCGGCTGCTGAAGACGGCCCTGGCCGAACGCCCCCGCACCTTCCTCGTGGACGAGGCCCAGTGGCTCAACGGGGAGGCGTTCGAATACTTCCGCTACCTGTGGGACGAACCCTCAACCCAGCTCGCGATCATCTTCGTCGGCGGGGAGGGCTGCCACACCGTGCTGCGCCGCGAACCGATGCTCTCCTCCCGCGTCTTCATCTGGCAGCACTTCACCCGCCTCACCCCCAGCGAAGTCCTCGAGGCCATCCCCCTGTTTCACCCCATCTGGGCCGACGCAGACCCCGACGACATCACCTTCGCCGACCAGCACGCCGCACACGGCAACTTCCGCGCCTGGGCCCAGCTGACCGCCCACACCCGCACCGCCCTGACCCGCACCGGCCGCCCCCGCGTCGACCAGGAACTGCTGCGCTGGGCCTTCAGCCGCCTCGCCTGAACCACCACGCCGCCATGCCGCCCGCCGTGCCACCGCCGGTCGCCGTGGTCATCGACCCGGGCGACGACTCGATCCACACGCACACCGCCCTGGCAGCCCACCACCAGCCGTCCGGCCGGATCACCCTGCACCCCGGCCCGGGCACCACCAGCGAAACCGGCCTCGCCCACGACCTTCTCGCCGCCCTGGGCAAACCGCCCCTGCTCCCGGGGCGTTTCCCCGCCGGTCGTCAGCCCGCCTGGGAAGCCGCCACCGCGTGGATGACCGCCCTGCCCGTGGACCGGATGACCGTCCTGCGCGCCCACCGCCTCACCGCCCGCCGCGCGATGCGCCTCCTGCAGTTGCGCGCTCTCACCGGCATCCATCTGACCCTGGTCTGCCACCGCCCGCACCTGCCGGCCGCCCTGCGGCAGGTGCTGCAGACGGCCGAGTACACCCTCATTACCGACTTCCAGGCCGCCCGCCGCCACTACTACGGCACGACCGCTCCCGTAGCCCAGCCTGCCGACGTGCCCGCCCAGGCGACCAGCCGGTGGCTCACCCTGCCCGCGCTGGAGCGCCTGGTCTCCTACGACAGCCCCGCTGCCTGTACCGGCCCGTGTACGCCGCCGCCGATCGTCTTCCGGCACCGCCCGCCACCGACACCCCTCACCGAGCAGACAGGCCGGGAAGCCGCCCGGCGCCTGGCGGCTGTGACCGCCCATCCCCGCATGGCCGCCGCTCTCGCCGCCGTGCTCTTCACCGGTGCCTCCTTCCAGCAGCTCGCCACTGCCCGCCCCAGCGACTTCGACGATGCCGTGGCCACCGTGGCCCTGCATGACCGCGCCCGCTACACCGACGGCTGCGCCACCTACCGCGTGCCGCCGTGGGCCCGCGTCTTCCTGAAGGCCGCCGTCTGCTTCGCCCGGCTCGCGCCTGCCCAGGACCAGCATCTGTTGGCCGGCCCGCACGACCGCACCCACTTGCTGCGTGTGGCGGAGGCGGCCAGACTGCGCCCGCCACAGCCGCCTGCCGGTCAGCGCGTCGGCTCTGTCGGCCGCATCCAGTGGGACTGGCGTGAACGCCAGGAAGCACAGGGCTACGACACGATGCTGACACGGCACCAGATCCCGCCCTCGTCCTGAGCCCGGAACCGGGTGCACGGTCAGGCGATGGAGAAATCGGCGAACTCGATGTCGGTGAAGGCGATCCCGAGTCCGTGGGCGCGCAGGCCCGTGTCTCGGAAGTAGGCATGTCGCAGCGCTCGGGCGAGGATCACCATCTGCTGCTGCTCGCCTGCGCCGGCGTCTCGGGCGGCGAACAGCTCGCGGGCCACTTCTCCGGACAGGTACTGGGTGATCAGCCGGATGCGCGGGTCGTCCGACGAGCCTGCCGGAGCGGCGAATCCGAACCGGGCCCTGGTGTGGAGGACAAAGCCGTTGGCTTCGGCCCGGGCCTGCAGACGGGCCCGTACCCGGGGCTGCCACCGTGCCCTGACGGCCTCGTCGATCAATCCCGCATGCGCAGCACTGGGGTTGCGGCGCATTCCCGGCCGAGTGGTGGTCCACCTCTGTACCGTGCGCTGGGAGATCCCCAGGAGGGCGGCCACGTTCTTCGTGGAGCCCTTCTCCGCCTTGAGCAGGAAACGCACAGCAGCGTCACGCGTGGGCACGGGACGGGTCAGCAACGCCTGTTCAAGCCCCTTGACGATCTCACCCATGCCCGCCCCGACCGTTCTGCCACCGCGATGGCCGGTGCATGGCGGCGTCTGCTTTCCCAGATCTCTCACACCAAGCCGCTTGCCCCGGCCAATTCAGGCATAGCCAGGACGCCACCGCTCATCCTCGGCTAGAGGACGTGAAGCAACGCAAGCCCCCGGGAGCGTCTCCGCCGTCCGTACGCGTTTAGTACGCGAAACGTGCGCTTCACGCTAGGGTCGGGGCTGGAGGTGCTGCATGTCCGAGCTGTTCGACGCGGTCGACGCGCTTATCGCGTCCCGCTCCCCGTTGCCGCCCCCGGCGGAGCGCAGGCGGCTGCGCCAGGCGCATGGCCTGACGCTGGACGAGGTGGCCGCCGCACTGCAGGTGCGGCGCGCGACGGTCAGCGGCTGGGAGGCCGGCAAGACCGAGCCGCGGCCGCCGGAGCGCGACGCCTACGCCCGCATGCTCAAGCAGCTCGCCCAGCTCTACCCCGCCAACACTCCGGTGCCCTCAGAGGACACGGCGGTTCCCGACACGCCTGCCCTCCCAGCGGCTCCTGCGCCACAGGGAGTTGAACCGGCCCAAACCCGTACCGAACCCACGGGCCCGATCTCAGAGCCTGCTTCCGAGGACACCGCGCTGCGCCCCGCCGCTGTGCCGCATCCGGCGGCGACTACCAAGCCGGCGTCGCGTCGGCCGCCCGCACGTAAGGCAGCCCCCGTCGGCACCTCGGCCGGTGGTGCCGAACCGAGGTTCGAAAACGGTCCGCTTGCGGTCGTAGACGTCGCCGACGGCCAGGTGCTGGCGTACTGCGTCGGCGGCCTGGTCCTGGACGTGCCGGCGAAGTCGATCCCGGCCCTGGTGGAGTGGACGCTGCGCGAAGGGCGGCTCGGCCAGCCGAAGTTGTCCGGGCCGGGCAAGGACGCCGACCCGCTGATCGTGCTGACCGAGGCCGCGTGCGAGCGTTACGGCCTGCCCATCACGCTCACCAAAGAGGAGCGCCTGGCCGGCCGGATCCCGGAGGGCCACAAGGTCATCAAGCAGCTGACGCGCGCCAACTGGCAGCTGACCAAGCGCGGCTTCGGGCCGTGGGCAAGGATCTACCGCCCCGCGCAGGGCTCGGAGCGATCCTGCGTGCAGCTGTGCATCCCGTCGTGGGACGCGCTCGACACCCGGCACTGGGCCGACGCTGCCCAGCTGCCGTCGGCCGACCTCGCGCGGCTCCTGGGCACCTATGCGGCCCGGGTGATGACGCCGCGCGGCTCCACCGCCGTCACGGGCCTGGAACTGATGACAGCCCTGCACCCGCCGACCCGCGCCTCCGAGCCCGACGCCGACGGCAGGCGGCATTCCGAGCGCAACCCCGGCTCGCTGGGCAAGGATTCGGTGGACTGCGCGCCGTGCGAGGCACCCGACGGGCACCCGCTTCTCGCCGATCTGCCGCGCTTCCACCAGCGCACCCCGGCGGAGGTCCTGGTGGAGGAGGCGTACGACTGGGCGCGCCCGCTCACCGACGCCGAATGCCTTCGCCCCCACCTGGTGGGTATCGACGTGAACATGGCCTTTGCCGCAGGCGCGAACGGCCTCACGGTCGGCCTGGGCGCGCCGACGCACGTCAAGAACCCCGTCTTCGATCCGAAGCTGCCCGGCTCCTGGCTGGTCGACCTGAGCCACGTCGACCTGTCCCGCGTGAAGGTGGCCAAGGACAAGTGGGCGCAGCTGGATGGCGAGCTGCTGCCCAGCCCCTTCACGCCGAAGGGCGAGCGCCCGACCGGTCCGGCCTGGTACGCCACGCCGACCGTGGCGTACGCGGTGGAGCTCGGCTACGACGCCCGCCCGATCGAGGCGTACGTCCGCCACGACAACGGCCGCTACCTGGACGGCTGGTACAACCGGCTGCGCGATGCCTACCTGGCCACGATGGCTGACCTCGGGGTGGGCGTGGACCTGTCCCCGGAGGAGTTCCTGAAGGCGATGGACGGTTACCGGCAGCGTGACCCCCAGCTGGCGGTCGTGGTGTCCGCGGTCAAGGCGACGGTGAAGGGCGGTATCGGCAAGCTGCGCGAGCGTCCCCGCGGGGAGGGCTGGAAGCCCGGGCAGCCGTGGCGGGCCCTCGCCCGGCCCACCTGGCGCCCGGACATCCGCGCCGCGGTCATCTCCCGCACCCGGATCAACATGCACCGAAAGATCGTCAAGCACGCCGCCTTCACCGGCCAGTACCCGGTGGCCGTCCTCTCGGACTGCGCCGTCTACGCCTCCGACGGACCCTCCCCGCTGGACTTCCTGCCCTACCGGGACGGCAAGCCGCTGCCGGGCGGCTTCAAGCTCGGCGTGAACCCCGGGCTGGTGAAGTGGGAGGGCACCCAGAGCGTGCTGTGGGGCGAGGGCGTGCGCGAGCAGTTCAACGCTCCCGAGCTCAACCTCGCCCGGTACATCAAGGACGGCACCGTCACCGACGTCGACAGCGGGGAGTAGCAGGCGATGAGTGTGTTCGGGGACGGCCTGGACGCCGCGGTGCAGAAGGCGTTCACCCGCCCGGCGCCCAAGAGCGCGCCCGCGCAGATGAGGTACCTGGTCAGGCAGCTCAAGAGCACCAAGGCGGTTGCCCAGATGCTGCGCATCTCCCAGCGCACCGTCGAACGGTACGTCAAAGACCAGATCAAAAAGCCGCGCCCGGACCTCGCCGCCCGCCTGGAGGCCGAAGTGAAGAAGCGCTGGCAGCCGCAGATCCGAGCCAAGGCGCGGCAGAAGGCGATGACCACGGGCGGCATCGTCATCGACACCCGCGCCCGGATCGGCTACACCGCGCCGATCGGCACGACGGATGAGGACCGCCTCCGGCACCTGACCGTCGCCCTGCCGCCCCGCTACGCCGCCCGCCTCTTCGCCGCCCAGGAGCAGGGCGCCAGCGACCAGCAGCTCCAGCAGATCGCCGCCGAAGCACTCAAGGAGGTGTACTTCCAGGACAACGGCCGCCGCGCCGGCCAGCTGGAGGAGGTCCGCTTCACCGACATCGAGCACCTCGAGTTCGACCTGTAGATCAGCACCGGGTCGCCGTCCTGTGCAACATGAATCGCGTGCCTGCCGGGAGCAGAGTGGAGAACTGGCGTGATCCTTCGGCTGCGTCTTGTCCGCGACGCCGTCCGGCATGCAAGTGAGCCGAACGACCCGTACGCGGGCACCGCCACTGCCTCGCCGTTGCCGACGAAGGGTAGAGCCGACGGCCGAGCCGGTATCCTGCCCGCAGGGCTGAGGCCCTGGGCTTCGCCGACGCCCACACCGCACCCGGACACCCACACTGCCCGGCACACTGGTGGAAGGTCTTCTGGGATCAACGGACCGCTTGACGAGCACCTTGACGATCCATCGAGCCGAGGTTGCCGTGTGGGGGCGAGGCCTCGGTGCCGAGAGGACCCGTCCATGACTAAACGCACTACCGAGCAGCAGCGCGCCCGCGAACTCCAGCGCACCGCACGCGAGCAGGGCACACACTTCAGCTACCACGAAGCCCTCAACTGGGTACGCGCCACCGCCGAAGCGCAGGCTGAGAATCCGGGCAAGATCGCCATCTGTGTACCGCACGCGCACTGCATCATGATCTTCGGGGCGGACGAGGACCCCGAGTACATCCGTGAATCGATCACGCCGATCCCCGCAGCCGAGGTCGAGTTCGCCAACGAGTTGCTCCAGCGGAGAAACGCTCTGATGCGCGATCACTCCAAGGCACAGCTCGTAGCCATGATCCGCAGCAGGCGGGCTATTCCGATCGCGGATCTCGTGCGCTCCACCAAGCAGGAGCTCGCCAACGATCTTGTGGACGGCGAGGACAGCCGCGAGCGATACGAGGCGTACGGGCGGGTGGCGCTGATCAACGGCAGGCCTGCGCGCGACTCGCGACCTCTTTGCGGAGGCGTCGGCTGCTCCAGCCACGACAGCGCGACGCCCTGGCCGGAAACCCGCGCGCGCTTCCGTGCCCAAGAGCCCTGCATCGTCGCCCAGTAGCTACCACTGGTCGCCGGCCTATACGGCCGCCCTCGTTTTTGCTCTGGGGCACTCAAGGCCGCCATCCCGGAAAGGCCGAAGCTGCCCGTACGTGCGCTGGCTGCTGGAACGTCGGCCTACCCGACGACAGCAGGGCCGGACGAGATCATCCTGTCCGGCCCTGCTGCTCACCAGATGGAGCGGATGCAAGGCCCTCCGAACGAGGGCGCATCGTTCCAAGGCCGGTGTTGGTCTGGATTGGCGTCAGCGTGAGTGGAACCGCTGGGACTGGTCCGGGGGCACGCTGGACCTATGTGACAGGCCACTCCCAGTTCGACCGGCAGACGGCCAGTTGCTCCCCGTTCACAGGGACGTGGTGTGCCTGCCACATGACCTTCCCATCCGTAACGGCACAGTGCTCCGGCATTGCGTCGTAGAGGGATCTGGTGATGTAGCTGCGGTATTGAGGGTCTTCCCGGATGTCGCTGAGTTTCGCTGCGACGTTCGCGGCGGAGCCGATGGAGATCAAGTCGTTGTGGTCGTAGATACCGGTACGGGCCATGAAGACTGGACCGGCCGCAACGCCGGACACGTGCCTGAGCTTGAAGCCCTGCCGTGTGAGTGACGGGAGACGTCGTTCGAGCGCTGGCCACACGAGTTTGTCCGTAGCGTAGGTGATCTCCAGTGCCGTCCGGACAGCACGGCCTTCCTTGTCTGCACCAACGAAGATGCCCATGACGCGGTCGCCGTCGAAGCTGCGGATGTGCCCATCGCGGTTTCGGATGACGCGACAAGCAGTGTTGATGAAGGCCCGGGTCACCTTGGCTGCGGTCCCCGGAGCGAACTCGGACACCAGTCTTGTCGAACCCATCATGTCGGTGTACAGGTAGACGGCATCGAGCTGGACTGCGCCGTCCCGAAGGACGATGTCGTCGGTCCTCGGGACGGTGAGTCCGTTTCGGATCTGCCACTCGTGACCCACCAGTTCGGTGAGCTTCTCCTCGATCGTGCTCTTCAGGCCCACAAGTTCCTCCAAGGCGCTCACCGACGAGGATGCCTTGATCCCGGAACTAGCAGCAATGGGAGAGATCTTCTGTTGTCAGTGGGGGCTGCTACGTTCCATGCCGGTATGGGCACAGGTGTGGGAGGGGCTTATGGCACTGGGCGATGACCTTCGGTCAGATGTAGACAAACTGGTAGGTACACCGTGGACCACCCGTAACGGCTATGTCGTTCCAGCCACAGACGACGTCAAGCTGTACTCCAACGACGCGGTCAAGCTGGACGCGGTGTACCTCTACGCGGACCTCTTGGGGTCGACGAAGCTGGCGCGGGAATTCCGTCCGGAGACTGCAGGAAAAGTGATCAGAGCTTCTCTTCGGACAGCTTCCACGATCATCAAGCGGCGCGGTGGAGAGATTCGCAGCTACGACGGCGACCGCGTCATGGCAATCTTCATCGGCGGCTCGAAGAACTCGAACGCTGCGAAGGCAGCGTTGCAGATCAACTATGCGATGCAGAAGATCGTGCAGCCCGGCTTGTACTCCAAACCGCCGCACCTGGAGCGCGACGGCTTCGAAGCTCGGATGTGCGTCGGCATCGCATCCGGGGAAGCGTTCATCGCCCGCGCCGGCGTTCGCGACAGCAGCGACCTCGTCTCCATCGGCCGAGCTCCGAACGTGGCCGCCAAGCTCAGCGACATCCGGGAGGCGGTTCAGTACCGGACGTACATCACCGCCGCTGTTTACAAGCTGCTCAGCGAGGAGACCAAGTTGTCCAAGGGCAAGAACATGTGGGAGGCCCGGAGCGCTGACGTCGGTGGTGAGCACATGACGATCTACCGCTCCAACTACTGGTGGAGCGTATGAGTACGCCTCAACAAGCAACGGAGACCGCTTGGCAGATCCACACCGCCCTGGGGGAGTGGACGGCCCGGGTCGACGCCAAAGCCTCATTCGCACTCACCCTCGAATCGGCCGCCACGGCCGGCATCATCGCGCTGTCCACAGACGATCACATGTTCGCCCACCTGCACGGTTGGGGAGTCCGTGCCCCCTCTGGGCTGGCACGATCCTCATCCTGATCGGCGGACTCTTCGCAACCCTGGTCGTTGTCCCCCGGCTCCGCTCTTCTAAGGACCTTGTGGCAGAAGCCCCCAACCACTTCATCTACTTCGGCCACCTCCGACACCGCGAAGCCGGTGAGCTGACCACGGCCTTGCTCCAGACCGACGTACTCCCTGTGCTCAGCCAGCAGCTGATCAACATGAGCCACATCGCCTGGCGCAAGCACCGCCATGTGCAGTGGTCCTTCATCTGTTTCGGACTGGGAGCGGTTACCGTGTTCGTCGCTGGCCTCTTCTCCTGACGTACCGAAACAGGGGCTGGTGTGATGAAGCCCAGCGGCCGGCACCCGAGCCCTGCGAACCGCTGTGGCGCCCCTCCGACGCTGTACACCAACTGCTGCACGGGAAATCCCCGTGCAGCACGTCGCTGCGGTCGTCTGGGCGTCTACGGGCCGCTCCACAGCATCAGTCCGCGCCCATCGAACCGACACAGCGAGCCGCGAAGCCCGGAGAAACCTCGTGTGCGTTCGAGGTCAGGCCGCTTACGCTGGGCGACGTGTCTGCACCGAAACTTCACCACTATGTGCCGCAGAGCTACCTGGCACGATTCGGACGAGGCGACAACATGGTCAGGGTGAGGCGCCGGTGCCCGCCAAAGACGCACCTCGCCAACGTCAAGAACGTCGCAGCCGAGACCGGCTTCTACACGATCACGGACGACAACTGCATGCCCTCCACAGCCATCGAGCACGAGCTCAGCGGCCTGGAAGGGCGAGGTCTTGCCGCCCTGCGCCGAATAGACGAGACGGGAATGCCGCCGGCCGTTGGTACCGACGACCGCGAACAGCTGTGCCTCTACCTGGCTGTGCAGTTTGCCAGGACCCCGCGGAAGCGCACGGGCACGCTCTTCGGGCGGAACGTCACCGCATACGCGAACGGTCGGGAGGTCGACTTGGCGCTGATGACCGAGTACCTCACACGCAAGCGCCTCGGTCACCCGCCACGGGCAGCGGAAGCCCAGGGTGCCTGGGACTACTACCACGGCACGCGAGCGATGAACGGCGGTAATGACCCTACCCACGACGAAGCGGTCACCGTGACGCTCAGCTCTGTCCGGGTGTGCATCCCGCAGTACCGTGCTCGGCACTGGCGGCTCGAGACCTGCCGTAAGCCGATCTTCCTCACTTCCGACGCGCCCCTCGTACTCTGGCGCCCGGAAACTCCGAGCGACGCCTACCGGGGGTTCGGCCTGGAGGGCGCTCATGAGATCAGGTTCCCGGTCAGCCCCAGGGCTCAGCTCGTGCTCGTCCCCGGCCAAGGCACATCCGTAGAAGAGACTAAGCTCGGCCGAGTGATCAGCTGCAACCAGGACCTCGCGGACAGCTGCGAACAGGTAGTCGTCGGCCACCCGGACCGGCCCACAGAACTCGACAGGGTTCAGCTCACTAAGCGCGGGCCCACGCTGCGCTTCAACACGGCCCCCGGCATCCGGAAGAACCAGGACGGCACGGAAGAGCCCATGGGCGACATCCTGCACATGTGGACTACCCGCCGCTGAGACCACACAGCGGTGGGCCTGCATGCTACGACCAGCGCATTCCGATCGCGGACAGCTGCTCCACGCGCTCCGGGGTGAGCGTCGCGGCCCTGCTCCGCTGATTCCCGATCCACGCCCCGAGCCGCAGCTCCCGCTCCTCCTGGTTCTGGCCGACGATCCGCTCGACGTGCTTCCTCGGAACGCGAAGGTGCCCTTCGCGTTCGTAGAACTGCTTGGCGGCCGCATAGTGCATGGACCACTTGTCTGCCTGCGTGCGGCGCGGCTTGGGCTTTTCGTCCTCGGTGGCGGGCTCGATCCCGAGGACCTGCTCGCACATCCACTGCTGTACGGCGGTGAGCTTGTCGAAGCTCAGACGCTGGGCACGCACCCACCGTCCGAGATCTTCGCCCTGGCGCAGGACGTCACCCGGCTCGGTCGGCAGCGCGCCGCCGTCGTCCAGATGCAGCCGGGTCAGGTGGAACGCCCGCTGCCACTCCACGGGCCAGGTCGGGCACCACGACGCGTCGATCTCCTCCAGCTGCTCGCGCCGTTCGTCGGACAGAGCGCCGGCCAACGACCCGGCCGGGAGCCCCTCGGTACGCCGCTGTTCGATCTCGGCAGCCTTGCGGGCGGCGGCCCGCGCGTTCTTGAGCCAGATGCCCACCTTCGCGCCCTGATACGTGGCGTCCAGCGGGGCCAGGAGGTGCCCGTTCTCAGCAGCCCAACCGCGGGCGGCGGACAGGCCCTCCTCCCACGCGACGTCGAAGTGCGACCACACCATGCCCAGCTTCTCCAGCTGCTCGACACGGTCGCCGTCCATGTCCCCACGGGCGTAGAAGCGCCGGTTGTCGGCGATCCACTGCCCCAGCGGGAAGTTCGCGAGCGAGGCCGGCCACCCCTCGGCTTCCGCCTCCTGGTCGTCGACGGCGGGCACGCGGAAGGTGAACGGGACCTTCAGGTCGCCGTGCTCACGGGCGTAGATGACGGACGCCTCCACGCCGCGCCGCCAGTGCTCGTGCTCGGGGTTGAGGACCCGCAGGTTGATGAACGCCGCCAGCTGCGCCGGGTCACGCGGCGTGCTGAACTTCAGCAGCCGACGGGCAGACGCCGACGGACCCCCGGACGCCTTCCCCTCGCCCCGGCCTTCCCGCCCCTGAGCGGCCTTCTGGACGGGCTTGTAGGCGCTCGCGGCCTGCTGCTGCGCCAACTGCTCCACCACCCGGGCGTCATGCGCCCTGAGCGCCTCCAAGAGCTTCGCCAGCCCGCCGAACGCCCGGCTCGTGAGCATGTTGTCGGCCGTCTCGCCCGGCCCCAGCAGAACCGGCACCACGAGCGAGGCGACCTTGCCCTCACCCGGCTGCATCCGCAGCGCGCGGCCCACGGCCTGGACGAGATCGGGCATGGAACCGCGAACGTCAGCCCAGTAGACGGAGTCGCAGTGCTTGGTGTCGATTATCTAGAGGTGAGGGAGCGCGAGGGACGTTTGTTGCGGCTGCCGTGTGCAGTGATGGTGGTGGAGCGCTGCCGGAGGCCTGCGGCAGCGGGAAACGGTATGTCTGGGTCTGCTATTGGTCGATGTCGTCGAAGAGGCTGCGATGCGACTCGGGAGGCTGGTGCCCGCCCCGTCGGTCATCGTGATCGTCCCAAGCGTCAGGTGCCCAACTGCCGTTGCTGCGCGCCAGCGATCTGCGTTCTTGGTGGTACACGTCGCGTGCGCAGTCGAACTCTGCGGCTGTGTCGTGATCGTTTCGCTGCTCGAATGCTTGGCTGTACTGGAACAAGGCGTCTTCGACAGGATCGTCTTCGTCTCCAGTGGCATTTATGAGCCAATCTCCCACCATGTCCTCAAGCCGTGGAACGAGATTTTGGCTCACATGTTCAAAAAGCTGCTCACGCTCCTCGTCGGTGAGGAGATGATGCCAGTCGTTGTCTTCGATCCAGGAGGCGTCCGGGCTGTCTACGGCCAGATGCGTCATACGGTCAATGGCGTGTTGGCGCATCTCCTCCGGCAGGAGGTCAGCCTGGTGGAGCCGTGCGAGTACGGTCGTCCGCGTGTCGTACTGCGCGGGTGAGCTGAACTTCGCGAGCTCTTCGTAGGCCTGTGGATCGGCAGCCACGTAGGCGCGCAGGAAGCCGTTGCAGCTGCTGTATGCCAGATACGCCTGTACGGCCTGTTGCCGTTCGTGCTGTTGTTGCCAGGGCTCAAGGCGCCCGCGGGGCTGTTGGCGCAGGGCGGCCACGCGGTGGGCTACCTCTCGGTAAAGGGACGGCGGGATGCGCAGAAGAGTGCCCTGGCGTTGCTTGCTGTCGGCGGTGAGGCAGTCGGTGCGTGACAGTAGGGCCTGATCGCTCATGCCCATGAGGACCATGGGCAGTAGATGGGGCTGGGTGGTCAGCCAGGCGGCGAACCCCTCCCGGAGGGTGGGGTGATGGAACGTCCAGTACTCCTGCCCGTCGGAAGAGGCGTTGAGCCGGAGCAGGGTGCCGGTGAGCGCGGCCAAGGCCTTGCTGACGCCAGCCGGCGTGGAGCCTGCCCGCTCGACGATGTCGCGGTCGCCGGCGTCGAAGAGGACAGGATTCGGCAGGCCCGGCAGTGCTTTGTCCCGAGCCGTTGCGTAGGTGAGTGCGAGTGCTGCGTGGGCGTGGGCGTTCAGTTGGTCGTAGACATCGCGGAGCAACTGCTGGGATTCGACCATGAACGTCGTGATGCCCTGCGCGGTCAGGGACAGGCCGGAAGTGAACGCCTGCAGCCCGAGGCGGCGTGCGGCCTCGGGGCGGAAGGGGGCGGCGTCGGCTGCTGCTTCCAGGTGCGGCTTCATCTGGGCGCGCACGTCTTGGGGCTGGTCGCCGGCGGAGAGATGGTTGTACAGGATCTGCTGCCGCTCTTCGCGCGTGAGGTCGGCGACGTCCACGGTGACCTGCTGCTCGTGCAACAGGGGGTAGGCGTACGGCTTCAGCAGCGGGCGGGCTTCGTTGTAGATGTAGCTGCGGGAGGTCAGCACCACCCGGGCGCCGTTCTTGACCGCGCTCATCACGTGCGGCAGGTCGCGCGCCCAGGCATGGGTGAGGTGCTCCTCGTGGCGGACAGCGCCGAAGGCGTCGTCGAGCCAGAAGAACTGATCCTTCTCATGCGGATTCCAGCGTTGCACGAGTTCTTCGGAGGTCCGGGCCTTGACGGCCGTGCAGCCCCAGTTATCAGCCGCGCTGATGGCCAGCATCAGCGCGATGACGGACTTGCCGACGGCCGGATCGCCCAGCAGCAGCACGAAGCCGTGATCATCCAGCGCGCGGGCTGCCTTGCGGTAGGCGCCGGTGACGACGAACGTGGTCACCTGCTCGGGCGCGGACGCCATGAGTACCGAGGCCTGGGCGTAGGCACGCTCGTCGAGGATCTGCGAGAGATCACCGAGCCCGTAGACGCGGGGGACGAACATCCGCAGCCGGCGGTGCGTGGCGATCATGTCGCTGAGCCACTGGCCGTCCAGGACCAGCGGATGCGCGACCCCGCACGCGCGCAACCGACGGCGGATCTCCTCCTCGGAAGTGCCAGTGACCCGTGCGTTCGTCAGCAGCACGTAAGTCCCGCACACCCCGCGCTTCACCAGGGCGCTGACCTTATCGAATTCGTCATCCAGCTCCGACGGGGCGAGCGTGGTGTCGGCCTTCTTGGTGTGCTTGCACTGCAGCACGAACGGCCCTGGCGGAACGTCTCGAACGCCACTGGGGTCGGTCGGCGGCTGCCAGGTGCCGTAGAACGCACCGTCCCGGCCCCCGTCGTTGGAGTCGGCGAATGCCTGCACCGACTGCCCCCACACCTCCCGCAGGACAGCCGCGCACAGGTCCTGGAAGGCCCGCCAGCCCAAGGTGTGCAGAGTAAACCGGGGAGAGCCGACAGCCACGACTTCGCCTGCACTGCTCACGCGTCGTCCTCGCTGTCGTGCTCATCCGCGTCATAGTCGGCGAGCGCGGCCATTGCCTCCCACATGGCTTCGTCGTCGTAGTCCGGCACCACCAGGTCAGGTGTCAGGTCGTTGCTGTCGGGATCCAGGTCCTCGGACTGGGCCAGCACCTCGAGCAGGAACCGTCGCGCGGCCTTCAGGAGGCCGGGATCATCCAGCCACAGGCCGAACTCCAGGCTGCGGCGGGAGCTCCCCGTGCCGTTGGCGCTGCCCAGCCACAGCCGGTGCG
This sequence comes from Streptomyces sp. NPDC047061, assembly GCF_040643955.1. Taxonomy (NCBI): domain Bacteria; kingdom Bacillati; phylum Actinomycetota; class Actinomycetes; order Kitasatosporales; family Streptomycetaceae; genus Streptomyces; species Streptomyces sp. NPDC047061. The sequence goes on along the minus strand of NZ_JBEYVI010000062.1, from coordinate 15,071 downwards.
GTGTGAAGCCGACGACATCCGCCACGCCTCCCAGAGCGTCCTCGTCGTGCCACCACAGCTCACCCAGTAGCAGCATCTTGGTGTGCAGAATCGGGACGAGATGGTTTCCGGCCTTGCGGTAGCCCAGGGTGCGAAGCGCCGGCAGCCGGATGCGTTCCTGCGGCGAACCGGGGCCCAGCACTGGTGCCTCGCCGTCCTGGTGGAAGCGCAGCTCCTCCAGCTCGGAGAAGGCCCAGGCTGGGAGGCCAGCTGCATCTTTCACCGCCTCGGCGACCTTCCGCAACCGCTCTGTGTGGTACTTGCCCCGCGGCTGCTTGCTCACCACCACGCACGCGGAGGGGAACTCGGCGATGCGCTGGAGCAGCTCGGCATCGTCCACCCACAAAAAGGCCCCGAGCATCGCAGGCCCCAGACTTCTCGACCGCCGCTGCTGTTCGAGATCACGCCGGAACTCGTCAATCCCTTCGATGAGACCGGCCAGCACGTTCGTCCCGAACTGGACGGGACGCTTCCCGCCCTCCAGGACTGCCTGTACGTCGAACTGCTTGGAAAACGACGGATCCATATGCCCCCCTGTGTCGCAGCATTATGGCGCGACACCGCGGATTGCCGGGCGCTGAGCGGCAGGGGGGAGCGTGGTGGCCGGTGGTCCCTGGTGCGCGCTGACATGCACTGGCCGTGCCGACGCGTACCTGACCGGCGCGAAGGAGTCGGCTGCAGACGCTCTGTTTATCTAGAGGCGGGGGAGTGTGGGGGGACGTTTGCTCAGCTTGTTACGTGCGTGGACGGGCTTGGTTATGGCTGGCGCCGTGCTCTACTGCCGAGGCGGTCTTCGGGGCCGGGATCGTGCACTTCTATGCATCTCGCCCCGCCGTGCCCCCGGTCCTGGACCGCACCGGCCGTCCTGGTTCCTGCTTAGTGTGGCTCCGGCCGTCCCGCGGGTCGGCACCGGGGAGAGGGACGGTTCAGGCAATTTCACCGCTCTCGTCCTGGCTTCCTTCTGGCTGGCTGTTGTCGTCGGTGGGGCTGAAGCCCAGGCGCTGCGCGATCATCGTGGTGGTTTCGTGGAGCGCGTCCTCGATGTCCTGGGGGCGGCCGATTTCTTGCCCACCGTAGGTAAGGACCAGATGGCTCCGCAGCGACCCGTCGCGGTAGGGGGAGGTCTGCCAGCCGGCGAGGATCTGGGGCAAAGTCAGATGCCGGTGGCGGTTCAGGGCTTCGCAGGCTTCCAGCTCTTCCAGGTCCAGCAGCGCAAGGTCGCGGATTCTGGGGTGCGCGAACAAGCCCTCCGTTGTGAACCACTCTTCCTCCAGGTAGCGCCGCGTGATCGGGTTGACCGGGTAGTGCCCGCCCCGGACCGCCACCGGGAACACCTCTTTTGCCGAGACCTTGCCCAGGGGCGAGCTTGCCGGTTGGGGATCGGCGAGGAGGTTAAGAGCAGACTGCGACAGCTGGCGCGCCTTCTTCACCACCACCTTCTCCGTGTCCCTGCGGAACGCGGCGATGTCCCCGTGCTCCCGGGCGGCGACGCCGACCGTGGCGCTGACTACCTCGACCAGGACGGTGCTCGAACCGAAGTCGAGGCCGACGTCCGCGGACTTGGAGCCGGGAAACGCCCGAGCGAGGTCCACTTCAGTGAAGAAGCTGCTCCCGCCACCCAGCACGTGCGGAGCGAGGCGGCGCAGTTGGTCCTTGACTCGCCGCTCGACCATCTCGGCGTAGGCCTGCGTCCAGTGAAGCCGGGCCCGCTCCCCGTACTGGTCCCGCTCATGGTCGTGGACCAGCCAGAACAGGCCCTGGGTCACCCGCTCGTGAAGGTAGCGCTCGTCCAGGACGACGATGTGCTCGCCCAGGCGTAGCAGAGGGCGGTTCTGGATCGGGAGCATCTGCCACGGCAGGGGGCAGTCCCGCAGCTGCGCGGCGAGATCGTCCGCTTCGATGGCGAAGCGCCCGAGGAACCGCTCTACCACCGCGTGGTCGATGCCGATGCCGGTGAAAGCCTGCATGGCCACGGGCGCATCGGGCAGGTGCGTCATGATGCCCGAGTTGTAGGCGAACCCGAGCGCGGTGATGTCGTTCAGGGTCAGACCGGTGGCCTCCTCGAGCATCTCCAGCGGATGCTGGCGTGCCGTGGGAATGTTGTCGCTGTAGCGGGTCCACAGCAGTCGATGGCGTGCCAGGAGATCGCCAGGATCCTCCGCCTCGTTGAACAGATTGTTCGCGATCATCTCCATCGCGAGAGACTGCGCGGTGCCGCCCAGTAGCGGCTCGCCCGGCGGACGCTGGCTGCTCAGGCTGTCGGCGGCGAGGTGGATCAGCAGCACCGCGCACGTCTCCAGGCCGAGTGGCGCCAGGGCGGTGGAGATCTCCGCGTCCGGGGTTGCGACGCCCGCGTTGCGATCGGCGAGCATCACCGCCCGCATGGCTCGGAGCACGATCTGCCGGGCCAGGAACCGGCGGCGCTGACCGTCGACGCTGCCGGCCAGCGCTGCCTGAAGCCGGAGCCCGGCGTCAGGCGCCAACCGTATGAGGAAACGCTGGAGGTAGGACTGCAACAGGTCGTCGCGTGTGGTCGCGTGATTGAGCGCCGCCAACGCGCACAGGTACTGCTCGCACGAGTACTTGGCAAGCAGGACGTCCATCCAGGCCGCGCAGTCCAAGGCGCGGCCACGGGCGCGTTCCGCCTCTTCCAGATATTCACGGGCGATGACGTAGACGCCAGTCAGATCCATCCAGGTCCGTTCGGCGGTCACCGGGGTCAGCCCGAGCTGCCGGGCGGCCCAGGACAGATCCGGACGGACCAGCCCCGAGCTGAACGGAGGATCGCTGGATATCTTCGCAGGAAGGAAGAGTTCCGCGGCGTCCGACGACTGATCAGCCATCTCCCCACCTTCGTGATCCGCCGCACCTCCGGGCGCACGGGCATCCGGAGTGGAATCTGGTCCGGTTCTGCAGCGCGCTGTTCAGGTGGCAATCGTGACCAACCGCCTGTGGTGTCAGCGGCCCTGAGTAGGCACAACGGCCCCGCACCGCACGGGATGTACCACGCGGAACCGCCGCTTATATTAGCGGTCACCGATTAGGCGGGAACGCGGTCGAAGTCCGTTGGATCGGCCGCCTTTTCGGCCCGGGTGACAGCCCCGCACGTGCCCTGGAGATCTAGCTGGCCCTGCGCCTCCACGCACTCTCCGCTGCCGTCGCCCGCTGACCCGGAGGACGGTTCCCGCGAACGTACGATGGGGCGATCGGACGATGCGGGGGGCATTCATGAGTGAGGGCGAGGACGCGGAGGCGACGCGTGCTCAGGCGGTCGGGATCATCCGGGACGCCCTGAGGCGGGAGTACGACGGCCTCATCGACCTCGGAGACCTGGAGGGGCGGAGCGTTAGCGAGACCGAACTGGTCTTCACCACCCGCGCGTTGGCCGCCATGTCACTCCAACTGCTCACCGGCTTCCCGCCGGCGGAGGCCGCGGCGTCGGTCACCGACGGCCGGGACGATCAAGGGATCGACGCCATCGGTTGCTCTCCCTCGGCGCCGGAACTGTGGCTCGTCCAGGCCAAGTGGAGTGAGCAGGGCAAGGCACGCTTCGGTGTGGAAGGCGCCCTGAAACTGCTGCACGGTCTGCGGCAGCTGGACAACCGCGACTTCGACCGGTTCAACCGTCGGGTGCGACAGCACGCCGATCGGGTGCGCGACATCCTCGAATCACCGGAATGTCGGGTGCACCTCGTCGTAGCGGTCATGGGCGAACAGGCGTCGAAAGACCAGGCCCGCCAGGTGATCGAGCAGGCCGTCGCGGACTTCGGCGCCGCGGTCGAGTGCCACGTCCTGGCGCTCCCCGACTTCCACGCCGCCGCCCACCGAGGTGGCCTGCCCCAGAACGTCGAACTTGTCGCCACCCTGCCCGGCAGCTGGTACACGCAGGACATCCCGCACCGGACGTTCAGTGGGTTGGTCGGGGCTGACGAGGTCGCGCTCTGGTACCAGGAGCACGGGGCCCGTCTGTTCGACCGGAACCTCCGGAGCCACCTCGGCGTGACAGCGCTCAACCTCGGTCTCGTGGAGACGTTGCGGACTACCCCCGAGACCTTCTCGTACCTGCACAACGGCATCACGGTGCTGTGCGACTCCGTCGAGACCGAGTTCTTCTCCCGCCCCGTCGTAGGCGCCCCGGTGCGGCTGAGGCTCAAAGGGGCTGCCGTCGTGAACGGCGCCCAGACCGTCGCCTCCGTCTACTACGCGTACGAGAAGCATCCCGAGAAGGTCTCGCTGGCCGCTGTCCCGGTGCGGTTCATCTCCGTAGCGAACGCACCCGAGGGTTTCGCCAGGTCCGTCGTCGCCGCTACCCATACCCAACATCCCATGGGATCTCGTGACTTCGTCGCCCTCGACGAGGTCCAGAATCTCATCCGCGAGGACTTCCGGGCCACCCTCGACAAGGAGTACGTCTTCAGACGGGGCGAGTTGGTCCCCACACCCGCGGCGGGCTGCTCGCTCGAGGAGGCGGCCGTGGCGCTCGCCTGCGGCCACCCCGACGCGTCCCTCAGTGCCTTGGCCAATGCCTCAACCGAGCACCTGTGGGAGGCGACGCCGGAGGGGACGTACACCCTCCTGTTCGGCCGTCGGCCGAGCGCCCTACAGATCTGGCGCTCCGTCCTCCTGCTCCGTGCCGTCCGAGAGGCCCTCCACGAGCTGAAGCCCGGCCTGACCGGGCGCGCGGCTGCCATCGCGGAGCGCGGGGGACTGCTCGTCGCTCACCTGGTATTCCGGCTCGACGGAGTCGCGGGGATCGACGATCCCGACGCCGAGTGGGAGCACGCGCTTGGCGACGTGCCTGGCCGCGTACGCCAGGTGCTGGCAGTGCTGATTCCGCTGGTGGATGACCTCTTCGGCAGCAACTCGTTCGTGGCGACGATCTTCCGGGAGGCTGGGCGGTGCCGACTGCTCGCGGAGACGGCCGTACGAACCCTCACGGACGCGGAGCGGACCCCGCAACTCGTGCTCGCATCCCCTCCGCAACAACCGCGGAGGCCCAGTTCGGCCCGGCTTCTCGTCGAACACCGGCGGATCCCGGACGGAACGCAGGTGCTGTACCAGCCGGGGCGCGTTGAAGAACGAGCCATCGGCCGCTGGCTCGACGAGGACCCTCGTCGGTACCTCGCGACTTGGAGCAACGACGCCCGGCATCCGCTTCGCTGGGCCGCTGACGGACGCCTGTACTCGGTCAACGGGCTGATCCGGCACATCTGGCAGAGCGCCGAGTGGCGTGAGGCATGGAGCGCCGTCCAAGGTCCTCGGTATTGGATCATCCCGGGCGAAGGCAGCCTCGCGGATCTCGCCGAAGCGCTCTGGGACGCCAAGGCTCTCCGGGACACGGGCGAGTGAGCGCGCCGGGCGTGCTCCGTCACGTGGGGCGCTACGAACTCGGAGAGCTCATCGGCAGGGGCGGGATGGGGCAGGTCTGGGCGGGACGCGACCCCGAACTGGGCCGTCACGTCGCCATCAAGCTCATCCAACCCCGAGAGGGCTCCACCCGCTCCGAGTCCGGAATCAGGATCGCCCGTTTCCGCCGCGAGGCCCAGATCATGGCGCGGTTGGCCCACCCGGGCGTCCCGCAGGTCTACGACGTCGTCCTCGATCCCACGGGCGGTGAGCGCCTCTACATCGTCATGCAGCGGCTGTACGGTTCCTCGCTCAAGGACATCTGCGGCACCTTCGGCCGTCTGCCCGTCTCGTGGACGGCCTGCCTGGGGGCCCACCTGTGCTCGGTGCTGACCTACACCGGGAGCGTGCCACTCGTTCACCGCGATCTGAAGCCCGCCAACATCATGGTCACGGAGGACGGTCTCCCGATGGTGCTGGATTTCGGCATCGCTGCGCTGCTCGACGGCGACCACACCACCCTGACCCCGACGGGCCGTCCCGTCGGCACACCTCGGTACATGTCTCCCGAACAGGCCCTGGCGGGCGAGGTAACGCCGCGCAGCGATCTCTACGCGCTGGGCTGCGTTCTGTACGAACTCCTCACAGGCCAACCGCCGTTCACGCAGGACAACGTGCCCAGCCTCCTCTACCACCATGTGCACGAGCTTCCCGCTCCGTTGTGGGAGCGGCGCCCGGAGGCCGGGCGTGAGCTGGACCGCCTGGTACGGGACCTGCTCGCCAAGCGCCCGGAGGACCGGCCCGCGTCCGCTCAGGAGGTCCTCGGACGACTCGTCCCGTTCCTTCCGAAGCAGGGGCACCGGTCGGTCGACGCGGGGGCGACGGAAGGGTGGCCGCAGGGGCTCAGCCCCCTCGTACATCCGGGTTCCGCGTGGTTCACTGCGCCTTTCGCGGGTGGCGGGATCCCTGCCTTGGACGAGGACCGTCTCCGGGAGGCGGACGCGCTGTTCGAGGAGGAGGAGTACGGGCGGGCACTGGCGCTGTACCAGAAGCGCGTGGCCGAGCTCGCCGCCCAGGAGGCGGAGGACGGCGCGGAGGGGCTGAAGCTCCGTGGACAGATCGCCTACTGCCTGATGAAGTTGGGCGAGGTGACGCAGGCACTGGAAGCGTTCGAAGCCGTGCTGAAGGCGGCGGGAGAGACCTTCTCGCCGACCGACCCGTTCCTCCTCACCGCTCGTCGCCGCCACGGGCTGCTGCTGCACTCGGCCGGTCGGCTGTCGGAGGCCTTCCACGTGCTGGTCGCCCTCTACCCCGACCTGCTCCGCACCGTAGGGGCGGAGTCGCCGGAGACCGATCGCGTACGCGCAACGTTGAACCGGCTGCGGCGACAGCTACGGCCAGGCGAATGACGACGCGAGCGCCGCTCCCCAGGAGAGGAGACTGCGCCCGCGCCGCGCGGGGCCTGGCCGCTCCTCGGCCGCAGAAGAGCAAGGACGGACGCGAGCTGGAGATCGCGAGCATGGCCGACGACCCGGACGGGACATGTGGGCCGTGGCTGGCCGAGCGAGGCGATCGAGCGGGGGACCCTCGCCGGGTTAGACGGTCACGACGTTTCACCAGCGGGTGGAGGAGGTCGCCACGTTCGCGGAGATTATCCATAGTGCGCAGTCCTGTGTGGCGTGTTTGGCAGGGATGTCACCTGGTCGTATGGCCGTCTGACGGTCCGTGCCTCGGTGCCCGACGGGGTTTGGTCTGTTTGGTGGGTGGAGCAGAGCTATGTGGCTGAGCGTTCGATCTCCCCGGTGACCGGTGTGGAGCGGTGGGTGGTGGCCGATGCACGCACCTTCGACCTGCATGCCGAGGTGTGTGCGTTTCTGGCCGGGTTGCGTAGTAAGGGCCGCTCGCCGAACACGGAACGGGTCTACGCAGGCCGTCTCGCCCTCTATCTGAACTACTGCGCCCAGCACCGTATCGAGTGGTCGTGTCCGAGTTTCATGGCGCTGTCCGGGCTGCAGCAGTGGCTGGTCACCACGCCACTGCCAACCCGCAGCCGCCGCTCCCCGGCCACGGCTGCGCCCCGCTACCGTTCGCAGGGTACGGCGAACGCGGTGATGACGGCGGTCACGGACTTCCTGCGCTTCGGCGCGCTCCAGGGCTGGGTTCCGTCGCAGACGGCCGGCCTGTTGTCGGAGCCGAAGTTCCTGCGGTACCTCCCGGCCGGGTACGACGCTGGCGAGCGCGGCCAGTGGCGCCAGGTCCAGGTGTCGGCTTTTCGTTTCCAGGTCAGCGAGCCCGGATACGAGGACCTGTCCCCGGAGCAGATCCGCCGCATGATCGCGGATACGCCCCGGGCGCGGGACCGTTTCCTCGTCGCGCTGCTCGCCGCGACCGGCATGCGGATCGGGGAGGCCCTGGGTCTGCGCCAGGAGGATCTGCATTTCCTGGCCTCGTCACGCTCGCTGGGCTGCCCGGTGGAGGGCCCGCACCTTCATGTGCGGCGCCGCACCGACAACCCGAACCGGGCCCTTGCCAAGTCCAGACACTCCCGCTGCCTCCCCGTCACCCCCCGACATCGTCGCCTTCTACACCGACTACCAGCACGAACGGAACCCGGTGGCCGAGGCGGCCGAGACAGGCATGGTGTTCGTGAACCTCTTCCGGCCCCCGCTGGGGCGGGCCATGACCTACCCGAACGCCAAGAACGTCTTCGACCGTCTGGCCCGCCGAGCCGGGCACCCGGCTCGCCCGCACATGCTGCGCCACTCCGCGGCCACCCACTGGCTGCGTGGGGGAGTAGACCGGGACGTGGTGCAAAAACTGCTGGGTCACGCCTCGCCGCTGTCCATGGACCGCTACCGCCACGTCGATGAGTCCGAGACCCGGGCGGCTGTCGACCGGGCCCAGGCATGGCGGGAGGACCAGTGAGCACGACTGGTGCGCCTGCCGCCGCACGTCCCGCACCGACGAAGGCCACGAAGAAGTCGTGGGAGACGTGGCTGCGTGCCCACATCGATCCCGCGTGGCGGCCAGGGGAGTGGGACAGCGCCAGATGGCTGTTCACCGGAGACCTCAACAACCCGCGCACCTCGTCCTCCCGGTGCCGCACCCGCCGCTGCGACGTGATCGTGCGTGCTCAGGAGACGTTCTGTACCTACTGCTCGGACCAGCGCAGAAAGAGCGGCCTGCCGCGGGAAGAGTTCGCCGCCACTTTCACCCCCACCCGTTCCCAATCCCTGCCTCTGGCGGTCGTAGGCCCGTGCACGCTCGCCCGTGACGGCGTGCGGTGTGTACGGCCCCAGGTATCGGGAGGCCTGTGCGCGGCTCACGACAACTCCCGCAAGTACCACGCGGCAAGGGGCACGTTCGAACGCTGGCTCCGTGAGCGCGCTATGCCCTTCACCGACGTGCCCGTCTGCATGGTCACCGACTGTGCCGGCGCATCCATGAATTCCCGAGGACTGTGCAACTACCACTGGCGTGCCTGGAGGGCAGAATGCCGCTCCAGCACCGCCACCGTCTCTGCTGCGCAGTGGGCGCCAGGGCAGCCGCTGTATCTGCTGGCGCACCAGTTCCATCTCGCCCCGTTGCCCCAACTTCTGCGCTGGGAAGTGCTGTACGCCGTGCAGCAGATGGACCAGTGGGTACGGGCGCTGGAACCTCACTGGATCCGCGGCGTGATCAGCCACCTCACCACGGCCGACACGCTTCTGGACGCCACCAACGCGGCCCTGCTCACCAAGCCGCATCAGTCTGCTGTCCGTACATTGGAGAACCTGCAGTCCGCCGCCAGCGCCGGATACAGCGAGTTCTCCGGGATCACCCTCATCGATCAGGACGTCATTGATCTGCGCGTCCTCGGGCTGCGCCACAGCGCCTCCGGCAAGCGCCGGCATCTGCCTGGCCGCGTCGATCTCCGCACAGTCCGCCAGCCCTGGCTGCGCCGGGCGCTGCGTCATTGGGTGACCACCGCCCGACCCACCACGGAAGACTTCAAGCGCACTTTTCACGCGACGACCATCGCCTCCACGGCACTCGCCCAGCGCGCCGACGCCGGCCACGATCCCGCCGTCCTCACGTTCGCCGATGCCACCTTGGCCGTCGACGCTTTCCGAGCCGCACGCAAACGAGACGGCACCCCCTACTCTTCCTCCTTCCGACGCAGCCTGCTGGGGATGTTCTTCCAGTTCATCGCCTATGGCCGCCGCTGCGGCACCCTCGATGACCTGGCTGGCACCTTCACCCGCGTGCCCGTCGAGCACGTCATCTCCGTGGAAGAACCCAATGAGGACTTCATCGGCAAGGCCATCCCCGAGTCCGTCATCCGGCAACTGGACGCTCACCTCGACACCCTGGGCACCGGAAACACCTACGGCTGCCGCGACATCGCCCCAGACGCCCGGCAGCTGCTGTACCGAACGATGTACATCGTCTTACGTGACACCGGGCGCCGTCCGCTCGAGATCGTCTCCCTGGCCCGTGACTGCCTGGAGATCCACAACGGCCAGCCCACCCTGATCTGGGACAACCACAAGAGGAAACGCCACCGCAGACGTCTGCCGATCGCAACCTCCACCGCCGACGCCATCCGAACCTGGCAAGACTGCCGCGACCAGCTGCATCTTCCCGCCAAGGGGGACCGATACCTCTTTCCGTCCCTCACCGCCCTGAGCGACGCCCCCCACATGTCCAGCACCTACCTCAGCGACGCCCTCAGGCTCTGGGCAGACGCCCTGCCCCCGCTGCACGCCGAGGGCACCGATTCCAAAGGACAACGCCTGCTCTTCGACCGGTCTCTGATCTACCCCTACGCCTTCCGCCACTCCTACGCCCAGCGCCACGCAGACGCCGGTACCCCTGTCGACGTGCTGCGCGAGCTGATGGACCACAAATCCATCGCCATGACCCAGCGCTACTACACCGTCTCCCTCAAGCGGAAGAGCGAAGCCGTGGCCAAGCTCAGCGCACATGTCCTGGACCAGCACGGCCATCCCAGCACCAGCTCGAGCACGGCTTACGAGATGCGCTCCGTCGCCGTTCCCTACGGCGGCTGCACCGAGCCGTCAAACGTCAAAGCCGGCGGCCAGGCCTGCCCGATCCGCTTCCAATGCGCCGGCTGCGGCTTTTATCGCCCCGACCCCTCCTACCTGCCCGCCATCGAGCACCACATCAACGAACTACGAGCAGACCGCGAAACCGCATTCGCCATGGAAGCAGCCGAGTTCGTCACCACCGCCCTCACCGCACAAATCACTGCCTACCAGCGCGTCATCGACCGCATGAACACACACCTCGCATCCCTGCCCGCTTCCGAACGCGTCCAGATCGAAGAGGCCAGCCTTGTGCTGCGCAGAGCACGAGCAGGCGACAACCACACCCTCCTGCCCCTCACCACTGCGCGACCGAAAGACCCGCGATGAATCCCCGCGGCAACCCCGCTCCCCTCGCCGAAGCCAGACGCCGTCACAGCCTCGACAAACGAGCCCGTGTCCTGACCATCCTCGCCACACTCGAGAAACAGGGAAAGCCGCTCACCTTCGCCGCAGTCGCCCGCGCCGCCCGAGTCTCCACCTGGCTCACCTATGCCCCCGGCGTACGCGAGCACATCGAGGCAGCCCAACTACGCCAAGCCCACAGCACCCCGCCATCTGCCACGGCAAGCTCGCCATCCCAACTCAGCCTGCGCACCGAACTCGAAATCGCCCGGCAGGAAATCAAAGAACTCCGCGATGAACGCGACCGGCTCCAGACAGCCCTGCGCCACCAACTCGGCCAGCAACTCGATGCCATTCACACCCCCGACACAGCAACCAGAGCAGACCAGCTGAACGCCCTGAACCAGGACCTCACCCGCCGACTGGAGGAAGCCGTCTCAGAGAACGCCACGTCGCGCGCCCGCATCACCACCCTCGAAGAAGACTTGACCGCCGCCCGCACCAGCCTGCGCCGGATGATCCGCACCGAGAACACGGCCCGCTGAACGACACCACCATCCACGGCGGTCATGCCCACTCCACGCCCAGCTCTCGGAGCGCGTCGAGCTGCTCGGGAGCGAGTTTGTCGCGGCGGGTCTTGGCATTCGATAGCCATACGCCGAGCTTGTGGAGGTGCTCCTGGCCGTCGATGACGACGCGTTCGACGTGTCCCCTCGGCACTGGCCTTTGGACGCCCTCGCGCTGGATCCACTGGGTGAGGGCTGTCAGGCCGCGCTGGAACGCCTGCTGCGCCTTGCTCGGGCCCCTGGCGGCGCGCCCGGCCGTCGGGGCGGGAGACTGCGCCTCTAGCGGCGTGATACCCAGCCGGGTCAGCTGTTTTTGCTGCTCGGTCGATAGCTGCGCCCAGATACCCGGCTTGCGCTGCTGCTGGAGCCATCGTCCGATGTCGTCGCCGTCGAACAGGACGCTGGGTGCGATGTCGGGCAGGCCTCCGTCGGCTTCGACGAGGTCGGCTAGGACACGGTAATGGCGTTGCCAGTTGAGTGGCCAGGAGCAGTCCCAGTCCGGGTCGATCGCGGTCAGCTGCTGCGCGCGCACGGCGGCCCGCTCGGGGTCCTTGCCGAGGCCGCCCGTGCGGCGGAAGTTGGCGAGCAGCTGTCCGATGGCCAGCTGCTCAGTGTCGGCCGCTCCTTCGCCCCAGACCGCGTCCTGGCGGGGTGCGAGGTGCCCGTGCGCGCGCCGGTAGGAGCGCAGCCTGGCGAGTTTGTTCTCCCAGGCTTCCTCGCCGGGCTCCCACACCATCCCGGCCTCGTCGAGGAGGTCCTTGCGGTGAGGGTCGAGTTCTCCGGCGCGCAGTGCCTTGCGCTGCTGGTGTACCCATCGCCCAAGCGGAAACGCCTTCGTCGTCCCGACCTCGGTCTCGACGTCATAGGGGACGGCGCACAGGCCGGTGATCCCGTTCTCGGCTCGCCAGCGGAGCAGGGCCTGGCAGCCCTCGAGCCAGACCAGAGACTGGGGGCGGATGACGCGGCAGCGGGTCAGGGCTGCGATGTCGGCGGCGTCGCGGGGGGAGGCGAAGTTGATCACGATAGAGGTGACGCGGTCGACCTCCTGCTGCGCCTCGCTCGTCTCCTCACCGTCACCGCCGTCGGTTCCCGCTGCGAGGGCGGGGCGGACGTGGAGGCGTCGGCGCTCTTGGCCGCGGGTCAAGGCGCGGGAAGCGAGCTGGTCGACCATGCGTTCCGAGTGCGAGCGCAGTGCCTGGAGGATGTCGACCAGGGGCTGGTAGCTGGCGGAGGCGACCATGTCCTCCGGGTCTTCGCCGGGCTGCAGGAAGATCGGGATGATGATCCGCGCTGTCTTCACTGTGCCGTCAGGGTTGGGCCGCAAGGCCCGCCCGATGTTCTGGACGACGTCGACCTGGGAGCTGCGTGAGCCGACGATGCACACCGCTTCCACGCCGCGCAGTCCGGTGATGTCGACGCCGACCCCGAGGGCCCGTACGGAGGCGAGGAACGCCCGGTGTACGCGCCGGCTATTGGCATTGATACCGTTGGCGAATCGGTGAATCACCTCGCGCCGGTGGGCGATGGGGTGGTCGCCGCACAGCCAGTCGGCCCAGACCCGGTCCGGGGGTACGTGTCGGCCGTCCTCGAGCTCGTACAGCTCGGCGTCGATGGAGGAGGCGGGCAGTTCCTCAGCGTCGGCCAGGGCGGCCTCGGAAGCTTCGGTGGCGTACAGCTCCGCGGCGGTCGCCGGCATCTGCTCGGCGAATGCGCGGGCTTCCTCAACCCTCTGGTGGAATGTCATGACAGTGTGCAGGTTCATCTGCGCCGCGTGCTCCAGGAGCGCGGCCTGGAGCAGCGCGAGGCGCCGGCCGCGCAGCGCGTCCTCCGACAGCCCCAGGATCGGGTCGGGGTCCCGGATCTCCAGTACATCGATCTCGAAGCCCGCGAGGATCGAGCGTTCCACCGCCTCTGCCAGCCCGAGGTCGAAAATCCTGGTGCCGTAGGTGGTGCTGTCGTCCTGCATCGACGCGATCACCAGCTCCCGTCCGTCCCGGCCGCGCTGCGGGCTGGGCGCGGCCAGGATGCGCGGGGTGGCGGTGAGGTAGAGCCGGAAGTCGATGGGGATGCGGGCGTTGTCGTGGATCGCCGCCCAGGGCCGGCCCATGTCCCCGGCCGTCATGTGCGCCTCATCCAGAATCGCCAGGTCGAACGGGGCCATCCGCTGGCCGTACAGCTGCTCCCCGCCCGCCAGCGCGGCCTCCAGCGGCCCGCGCACCGTGCGCTGGCCCGACGGGTCCTCCGGGTCCTCGCGGTCCACCAGGGAGGCGTACGTGGCGAACACAACCACCGGCCCAGACCCTGCCCACAACGCGAGCTGGATCGGGTTGGTCGTGGTACGCACCCCGAGCTGCTCCAGGACCTCGTCCTTGTCCACCGAGCAGACCGCGACCATGGGCGCGCGGTGCCCGACCCGGCGCCAGGACTGCGCGCTCTGCACGATCAGATCCAAGGTGGGCACCATGACGAGGATCCGCCCACCCGGGAAGCACTCCAGAGCGCTCGCGGCGGACGTGATCGTCTTCCCCGACCCGGTCGCGGACACCCCCATGGCACGTACCCCCTCTGGGCGCACAGATGATCTTGCAGGGAATCCCACCCATTTACGGAACGCTGACTTCTGGTCGACCTGATGTTCATTTAGTGGAATTGCCGACATTTCTTTGCCTCCCGATGTCTAATTTCCGTAGTTTTCGGACGGCCGCGTGCGGCGTGCAGGCCGCTCCGGCATCACTCCAGATCGAGGCGCCCGCGAGGTGCCATCCGCCGAGCGCCCCGTCCGACTTCCCGCGCTTGAACCCCGGCAGGTCGCCCGGGTCGCAGTGCCCGGCCTCGCGCGTGCAGAGGATGACGTCACCACTGGACATCTCCAGCGTCCGCGCCGCGCACAGACCGCCGGCCTCGCCCAGCGCCTCCAGCACCCGCCGCCGCAACGCCTTCGTCCCAGCCGTCCGCGAACCACGCGCTCTGAGAGGCCGGCGCCATCCCGTCCAACTCGGCCACCTCGCTCTGCGCCCCGGCGACCGCACCTGGCTTCCAGAGCGGCCACCGGGTCGTCAGCCTCGGCCGCGGGCACGCCCTGGGCCTGTAAGAAGCGAACAGCCTCAACCGGGCGTTGGTGCCCGCCGTCTGATACTCCGTCACCCGGTGCACAGAATCGCTGCTCATCGCGGGGCCTGGTCCGGTAGATTCGCAGTGACCGGTCATCCACAGTCGTCCTCTCGGAATTGAGGGAGAGTTCCGGGTGGTTGAGGGTGTGTCCTGTGTTTTCACCAATGATACATGCTGCATCAATCTGAGGCACGCGCTGCACCGAAACCCGACACGAACAGCGCCCCTCACTCTCGTAGCCAGTCAGGCCCGCGACAGCGGGCCCCAAGGGACTGGAGGCGCAGCCGCAAGGACCGTTGAGGCGGGGAGCGCAGCGGACCCGCCGGCCCGAGCTGGAGCGAAGCGAAAGCCCACTGGCGGGGTGAAGTACCGCGGCCCGTTCCGGGAGCGCAGCGAACGGACCATCACCTCGACTGCGCAGCAGTCGAGGTGCGCGAGTGGCGCAGCCACTCGCCAGCGCTCCCGCGGAGCGGGAGCGCAACCACCGTGCGCAGCACGGTGGCCGTGAGGGGCGCGGGGAACTGCGCGTCCAGCCACAACGAACCGGCACCCACCCACCAACCCGGTGCGGCACCTT
>NZ_JBEYVI010000061.1:0-45109 GCF_040643955.1 Streptomyces sp. NPDC047061 | reverse complement strand
GGGTTCTCCAGGAGGACCGCGGTACCGAGGGTGATCATGTTGGCGCTGGTGTCGTGACCGGCGACCAGCAGGATGTGCCCGAGCGGAGCCGCCTCGGACATGGCGAGATCGCCCGCCTTGACGCGCTCGGCGAGGTCGGACAGCACGTCCTCGCCGGGGTTGTCCATCTTGGCCTCGATCAGCCCCGCGATGTACTCGCGCAGCACCCGGGTCGTCTCCGCCGCCTTCTCAGCGCTCTCGAACCGCGCGTTGGTGACGCCGGCGTGCTCCTGGAAGAAGCCGTGGTCCTCGTACGGGACGCCGAGCAGGGCGCAGATCATCAGCGACGGCAGGGGCAGCGACAGCGCCTCGTTCAGATCGGTCGGGTTCGGGCCCGCCAGCATCCTGTCGATGAGGTCGTCGGTGATCTGCTGGATCTCCGGGCGCAGCTTCTCCATCCGGTGCCGGGTGAAGGAACTCGTCAGCATCCGGCGCCAGCGCTGGTGCTCCGTGCCGTCGGTGTTGTTGATCGACGGCTGCATCTCGGCCGCGTGCGCCTTCATCGCCGCGGTGGTGTGCGGGTAACCGGCCCCCCCGATGTTGGCACTGAGCCGCGGATCGGCCAGCAGCTGCCGCTGCGCGGCGTGGGTCGTGGCCACCCAGGGGGTGCTGCCGTCCCAGGTCTCGACCCGGCGGACGGACTTGCCCGAGTCATGCAGCGCGAGCAGGCCCGGAGGCGGCGCGAAGGGGCACTCCGCCGCTCGCGGCGACGGGTACTTCGGAATCTCCTCGGCCACGTCGACGCCGGTCGTGTTCTCAGCCATGTCCGCACTCCTCTTTCTTGACTTCGTCATCAGACGGCGATGGTCCACGCGCGTTCGTCATGACGTCGGCGGAACTGCCCGCCTCGCCCTGCCGCGGTAGACGGCGGCTGCCCCAGGACGGCCTTCGAAAGTCATGCGCGGTTCCTGGCCCACGGCACGGCGATGTGCACGGCATGAATCTTACGTCGACCGATCGGTACAATCAATGGCGCCGCCCCTTTCCCGCCAGTCCCTTGCGCACCTCCTACCTGCCCGCTTCCTTTTCCTTCTCGTGATCCGCGATGGCGTCCTCGATGCCCCGGTCCACGGCGGTCGCATTGCCCCAGCCCGTGTAGTAGGCGAGTTGCAGGACCCCTTCGCGCAGTTCCCCGGGGGTCAGTTCGCCGTTGCGCAGCGCACCGAGGGCCTGGATGCGGACGAGGTCGGCCCGCCCCAGCGCGGCGGTCGCCCCGATCACCAGCAGCCTCCGGTCCCGGATCGCGAGACCCGGCCGGGACCAGACGTCGCCGAAGAGATGCTCCACCGTCTCGCGGTGGTACGGCTGCGTGCGCTCGACCGGGTAGTACGTGGCGGAGAAGCCCTCTCCGTACACGTCGTCCATGCTGTCCTTGCCACGGCCCCAGCGGTCGCCCTCGTCCGTCGCCACTGCTCCCACCTCCGGTCCACTGGCCCTCCGGTCCGCTCCGTGGGGCCGTCGCCCCGGAAGCTAGCCGAGGGGCGCCGCAGCATCCCAGTACCTGTCTCGCTGGCAGGGACAGCCGATCCGGCCGGCGGCCGGCGCCGACTACCGTGCCCTGCACACCACGGGTGAAGGAGGGGCCGAGTTGAGAGCCCAGTCGGATACATCACACAGGGACACCGTCGCCGTGGGCGTGATCGGCCTGGGGATGATCGGCGGCGGCGTGGCACGCAACATCGCCGCCGCGGGCCTGCCCCTGGCGGCCTACGACATCCGTCCCGACGCCGCCGACGGGCTCGACGGCGTGCAAGCGCCCCTCGGCTGCCCGGCCGACGTCGCGCGTGCCAGTGACGTCGTGCTGATCTCGGTGGTCGACGCCGGGCAGGTCCGGGAGGTGCTGGCGGGCGAGCGCGGACTGCTCAGCACCGGCAAGCGGGGACTGGTCGTCCTGCTGCTGTCCACGGTGGCGCTCTCAGCCGTGCGGGAGTTCGCCGCACTGTGCGCCCGGCGGGGAGCGACGCTGCTGGACGCCGGGGTGACGCAGGCGGGCGACGGAATGCTCGTCTCCATGGTCGGCGGGCCCGCCGACGTCGTCGAACGGGTGCGGCCCGTGCTGGACGCCTTCTCCACGGCCGTCGTGCACTGCGGCCAGGTCGGCTCCGGCATGGTGACCAAGATCGCCCGCAATGTGGTGACGTACGCGAGCTGGGCGGTCGTACGCGAGGCGACGGGCATGGCGGTCCGGGCCGGTGTCGAGCCCGAGCGGCTGATCGAGGTGCTGGACAAGGCCGTCACGGGTGGTACCGACCCGCTGTTCCTGCTCCGGGATCATCTCGACGCGCAGGGCGTCATCCGGCGCCAGGCGGCCTACATCGAGGCCCTCGCGCAGAAGGATCTGGCCGCGGCCCAGGAACTGGGAAGGGAGATCGGCATCGGCACCCCGGTCGTCGACACGGTGCGCCCCTGGATGTCCGCCGTACTCGAAGGGCGGTACGGAGCCCCTTCCTGACGAAGGGGCTCCGTCGAGTGGCGCTCGGGCCGTAGGCCGCGACCCCGCACGGGTCGCGGCTTCCGGCCTTCCGGTGTGCCGGGCGGTCAGGCCGCCCCCGGTCCGGCTTCGACGATGTCCAGCACGGCTCGGTAGGAGAAGGCCAGGCTGCTGCCGATCGGGGTGCCGGCACCCGGGTACGCCCGGCCCGACATGGCCGCGGCGGTGTTCCCGGCCGCGTAGAGCCCCGGAATCACTCCGCCGTCCGCCCGCAGGACGCGCGCGTTCTCGTCCGTCTTCAGCCCGCCCTTGGTCCCGATGTCCGAGAGGACGATCGTCGCCGCGTAGAAGGGCCCGGTGCCGATCGGCAGGAGCAGCTGATTGGCCAGGCCCGGCGTGTTCTTCGCCATGTAGTTCATCACGGGTCCGGCGGGGAAGCCCACGATGTGGCAGCACATCTGGTCCCAGGGGCTCTCGCCCCGGTGGAACTGTTCGTCCACCCCGCTGTCGGCGTAGCCGTTGAACTCCTCGACGGTCTTGCGCAGCGCCTCGTACGGCACCCCGATCAGCTCGGCCAGCTCTTCCAGGGTGTCCGCCTTCTTCAGCGCGCCCGACTCGAACCACGCCGGGTTGGGCGGCTGCTCGGGATCGCCGCCGAAGCTGTCGCGGTCGAGCATCCGCTGGTCGAACACCCAGTGACAGGGGATGTGGGAGACGCCGGTGGAGGAGTGCAGCCGCACCATCTCGTGGCCGGCCTGGTCGTAAGGGCGGGTCTCGTTCATGAAGCGCTCGCCGGCGCCGTTGACCCAGATTCCGCCGCGGGTTCCCGAGTGGAACACCGGCAGCCCGTCCGGCTGGACGAGGCCCGGCGCGTACCAGGCCTCGTCGAGCAGGTCGGTGGCCGCGCCCACCGCCGTGCCCGCCAGGAGCGCGTCCCCGGTGTTGGCCGGACAGCCGTTCGACCAGGTGCCGTCGAGCGGCACGGGGTGGTGCTTCGCGCGGAGTTCCGCGTTGCGTTCGAAGCCGCCGGCGGCGAGAAGCACACCGCGCCCGGCGCGGAAGGTGATCTCCTCGTCCCCGCTCGTCGCCGTGACACCGACGACCCGGTCTCCTTCCAGCACCAGGCTCTCCAGCCGGGTGTCGAGCCGGAGCGTGCCGTTCCCCGTCTCCAGGAAGGCCGCCAGGGCCCGGCCGATGAGGGCACGGCCGCCGCCGAGCACCTCGCCGCGCTCGACGCCCCAGCGTTCCCTGGGAATGCTGCCCCGGACCAGCTCGGCCCGGTCGCCGAGGTCCGCGACCGGGACGTCCGGCGGGAAGATCGTCCGTCCCGCGAGCGTGGCGCCCGGTGCCGACGCGAAGTAGTCGGGGACGGGTGCGTGGACGAACGACTGGAACCAGGGGTTCTGCTCCAGTTCGTCGATCAGCCTGGGACCCGCGTCCAGATAGGCGTCCTGCAGGTGTTCGCGGCTGTCGTCCGCCACCACGCTGCGCAGATAGCTCCGGGCGTCCTCCGGTGACGCCTCGACGCCGGCCCGGCGCAGCGGCGCCGACCCCGGGTACCAGATGCCCGCGCCGGAGTACGCGGTCGTACCGCCGACGCGGTCCGTCTTCTCGATCAGGAGAGTCCGCAGGCCCCGCGACGCCGCGACATAGGCGCCGATCAGCCCGCCTCCCCCCGACCCCACCACGACGACGTCGTAGGTCTCCCCACCAGCCATCACTGTCCTCCTCGTGTGCTGCTCTCAGGGGTCGCGCACCGGGCACCCGTCCCAGGGCACCCGGAGCGCCGGTGACCGTCCCTTGTCACCACGCCCGGCGGAACACGGCCGGGAGCATGACGTCCCACGGTTCGTACGCCGCGCGACGGAGACCGTGCGACCGAAGTCGCCGGTGCGGCCCGGCAAGCCTCCGGGCGCGGCCATGTGCACAGTGTGGTGGCGGCCTCATCGGCCAGGTTGGCCGAATCCCGTTCACCGGTACGGAAGCTGCGGGCCCGCGCGGTGTCAGCGGTTGGTACGGCCCAGGTCCACCGGCAGCTGGACCCCGGTGATGTGGCGTGCCTCGTCCGACGCGAGCCAGACCACCGCCGCCGCGATGTCCTCGGCCTGGCTGACCTGGTCGGGCAGCACGCCCTGGAAGAAGGCGCTCAGCTCCGGATCGTTCTCCAGGACCGGGCGGATCCCGGGCACGAGCTTGGTGTCGACGCCGTGCGGGTGCACGGTGTTCACCCTGATCCGGTACGAACCCAGTTCGTTGGCCAGGGTTTTGGCGAGCCCGGTGACACCGTGCTTGGCCGCCACGTAGTCGGCCAGCAACGGCAGTCCGCGCAGCCCGGCGACCGAGCTGGTGAAGACGATGGCGCCACCCGTGGCCTGCTCGATCATCAGCGGCACGGCGGCCTTCACGGTGTGGAAGGCGCCGGTCAGGTTGATGTCGAGGGTGGCCCGCCAGTGGTCCAGCGGGATCTCCCAGGTACGGGCGAAGGTGGTCATGCCCGCGTTGGCCACCACCACGTCCAGCCGCCCCAGTTCACGGACGCTCGCGGTCAGGGCCGACTGCAGGGCGGGGAAGTCCCGGGTGTCCGCCTTGTGGGTCAGGATGCGGCGACCGAGCTTCTCGACCAGCCGGGCCGTCTCCGCCAGGTCCTCGACGGTCGCTCCCGGGTACTCCGTGGTGGGCAGGTCCTCGCAGATGTCCAGGGCGATGATGTCGGCGCCCTCGGCGGCGAAGCGCACCGCCTCGGCGCGGCCCTGACCGCGTGCCGCTCCGGTGACGAAGACGACCTTTCCCTCGAAACGGCGGGCGGTCGGCTCACCCGGCACGGGTGCCTCGGGAACACTGGCGGTCATCACTTGTCTCCTTCGTCGGTGGCCGACTGCGTCGTCGAGGCCGGTTCCGGTGCGGGGGTGAGGTTGAGCCCGGCGAGGTCACCGCTCTGCCGCCACTGCTCCAGCATGCTGAAGTAGGCGGTGGACGTGCCGGGGTAGTTGACGTTCTTCCGGGGCCGGCCCTCGGGGTCGCCCTCGTTGTTCCAACGGCCCGGTGTGCAGTCCTTGAGGAAGGTGCCGCCGCCCAGGAGGGCGAGGCCGGAGCCTTCCACGACGTGCTGGACGTAGGACTCCTCGTCCTGCCGGACGACGTCCGCGATCACCCCGCGGCGCTCGAACTCCCCGACGCAGGCGGCGACATGCTGCGCGGTCTCGTCCAGGGTGTGGCAGAAGTTGATCGCGGCGGTGCCCTGGGTGTAGTTCGGCGGGAGGATGAAGAAGTTGGGGAAGCCGCTCGTCATGACGCCGTGGAAGGTCTCCGGTCCGCCCTGCCACTTCTGCGAGAGGCTGACGCCGGCGCGGCCGGTCACGTCGAAGCCCACCCGGTCGACGTAGGCGGAGTCCTGGTCGAAGCCGGTCGCCAGGACGAGGCAGTCCACCGGGTACTCGACACCGGCGACCTCGACCCCGCGCGGGGTGATCCGTCGCACTCCCTGCCCCTGCGTGTCGACCAGCCGTACGTTGGGCCGGTTGAAGGCCGGCAGGTACTCGTCGTGGAAGCAGGGGCGCTTGCACTGGTAGCGGTAGTACGGCTTGAGGGCCTCGGCCGTCGCCGGGTCATGGACCGTCGCGTCGATCCGGGCCCGGATGTTCTCCATGTGCCCGAGGTCGGTCAGCTCCCGCTTCTCCGCGGCCTCCTCGGGGCTCAGGTCGCCGTAGGAGTCGCTGCTCAGCAGCGCGTGGTAGAAGACGGTCCAGCCGTCTCCCACCAGGTCCTCGGTGATCTGCTCGCCGTTGGTGACCCGGGTGAAGTTCTCCCGCCGCCGCTTCGTCCAGCCGGGTTTCTGGCTGCGCGCCCACTCCAGGTCGGTCTCCGCGTTGTTGCGGACGGCGACCGTGGACGGGGTCCGCTGGAAGAGAAGGAGTTCGCGGGCCGACTCGGCGAGCGGTGCCACGATCTGGACGGCGGTGGCGCCGGTGCCGATGACGCCCACCGTCTTGTCGCCCAGCTTGGTCAGCGGGCTGGACGCGTCGCCGCCGGTGTAGTCGTAGTCCCACCGCGAGGTGTGGAACAGCTTGCCCCGGAAGGTTTCGATGCCCTCGATCGCCGGCAGCTTCAGCGAGGTGAAGGAACCGTGCGCCACCACCACGTAGCGGGCCTGGAACGCGTCGCCGCGGTCGGTGCGCACGGTCCACCTCGCGGTGTCCTCCTGCCAGGTCAGCCCGGTCACCGACGTATGGAAGAGCGCGTGGTCGTAGAGGTTGAAGTGCCGGGCCAGCCGCTGGGCGTGGGCGAGGATCTCGGGGCCGTACGAGTAGCGGCGCCGGGGGATGTAGTCCACTTCCTCCAGCATCGGGAGATAGACGTACGACTCGACGTCGCACATGGCTCCCGGGTACCGGTTCCAGTACCAGACGCCGCCGACGTCGCCGGCCTTCTCGACGATGCGGATACGGTCGAGTCCGGCCTTCCGTAGATGCGCGGCGGCGAGAAGGCCGCCGAATCCGCCTCCCACCACCATCACGTCGACCGTGTCGTGCAGCGGCTCGCGCGGCACGACGTCCGTGAAGGGGTCCTCGACCAACTCCTTGTGTTCCGCGAGGTCCAGGATCTCCCGGCGCGAGGGATCGAGGCGCTTGTCCCGCTCGGCTCGGTACTTGGCACGCGCCCGATCGAGATCCGTGGGTGCGGCCGAGGTCTGCGTCATCCCTGTTTCTCCGTCCTGGGAGAGCTACGGCAGCACGGCGACGGCGTACTGCGGCAGATGGCCGGGCCTTGGCGTCCGACATGGGCGGCCGAGGCCCGGACGTCCCGTGGTCCGACTCGACGGCCTTCCGGCCAACTGGAAGCCGATTTTATAAGAACAGCTAAATCATGTGAAGGTATCGGCCCTCTTGAATCAGCTAACTCAATGCTACGATTATGGGAGTCCAGCCGTGCCCTGCACGGACTTCCGGGAGGATCGGACCACATGACCGAGTTCGGTATGCCCTGGCCGGGAGCCGAGGCCGGCGCGGCGGCCGAGGCCGCGGGCGCGACCGCGTTCTGCACCGGCGAGTTCGCCGACCACGACGCCTATGTCACCGTCGCCCAGATGGCGGCCGCGACCCGCGACGCGCTGGTCGGCCCGGCCATCGCCTACGGCTTCTCGCGCAGCCCGTTCGCCCACGCCACGGCGATCCGCACCCTGTGGAACCAGGCGCCCGGACGCGTCTTCGCCGGCCTGGGCTCGGGCGCGTTCGCCATCAACCGCGACTGGTGCGGCGTGCCGGCCGACCGCCCCGTGGAGCGGATGTCCGAGCTGGTGACGGCCGTACGTGCGTGGCTGCACGCAGAGAACGGTGAACGCGTCCGTTTCGAGGGCGAGTTCTACCGGATCGACGCGAAGGTCCAGGCGCCGGTGCTCGGCCGGATCGACGTACCGGTGCTGCTGGCCGGGTTCCAGCGCCGGATGGCGGCCGCGGCCGGCCGCACCGCCGACGGCGTCATCGGCCACGGGCTCTTCACCGACCGCTGGTGGGACGACGTGGTCCGGCCGGCCGTCGACGCGGGCTTCCGCGAGAGCGGACGGGAGCGGCGGCCCCTGGAGCACGGCTGGCTGCTGACCGCGATCGACGACGACGATCCCGAGCGTGCCGTCACCGACATGCGCCGGATGATCGCCTTCTACCTGACGGTACGGACCTACGACGCGTTCGCCGCGCACCACGGCTGGACCTCCCAGGTCGACAAGATCAGGGAGGCGTTCGCCGACGGCAGGATGGACGACATGGCGCGGGCCGTGACGGACGACATGGTCGACGCCGTCGCACTGTGCGGGACCACGTCCGACGCCGTCGCCGCCCTTCGCCGGCGCCGCGGCTCCCTCGCCCGCGACGTCGCCTACTTCGCACCGCCGTCGTTCCTGGTCAGCGAGCGCCGCCGGCAGGCCTACGCCCGTGCCAGCCTGGCCCTGCTCCCCGAGCTGGCATCCGACGAAGCACCCTGAGGAAGACCCGCCCCTCGCCACGCACACCCACACCAGAGGAGACCTGCCATGCCCCAGGCCCAGGAAGTCGTCCAGGAAGTACTCGCGCTGCTGGAGCCGATGGTCGCTCCCGACGGTGGTTCCATCCGGCTCGCGGAGTTCGCGCCCGAGCAGTCCCGGCTGACCGTGGACTACTCCCGTGGCCACAACGACGCCTGCTCCACCTGTGTGCTCGACGGTGACTCGCTCAAGGCGTTCATCGAGGAGGGGCTGCATACCCGGGGCATCGAGCTCTCGGAGGTGACGGTCCGGGAACCGAGCTGATGCCCCCGCACCACGGGCGGGGCGCGGTGGTCGACCCACCGCGCCCCGCCCGTTTCGTGCGCCGCCCCGGCCGCTACCAGCCGACGAGCCGGTCCAGCAGGACCGACGTGCTGGAGAAGTAGTCGCCGTAGCCGCCGCGGAAGAACAGCAGCGGCGTCTTGACCGACTCGGACCGCAGGGCGTGGACCCGGCCCACGGCGAGAAAGTGGTCGCCGATCTCCACGACCTCCACCAGCTCACAGTCGATCCAGGCCACCACACCGTCCAGGACCGGGTTGCCGAGCGGCGACCGCCCCCAGCCGATTCCGTCGAACCGGTCGGCCCCCCGCGCCGCCATCGCCCGGCACAGCGCCTCCTGGTCGGAGGCCAGGGCGTTGACGCAGTACCGGCCGGCGTCGCGGATCTTCGGGAAGGTCCGCGAGGAGCGGTCCGCCAGGAACGCCACCAGGGGCGGGTCCAGCGAGACCGACGTGAACGACCCGACGATCATCGCCTCGGGCGGCCCCTCCGGCATCGCCGCGGTGATGGCCACCACGCTCGTCGGGAAGTTCCCCAGCACCTGCCGGAAGTAGGTCCTGTCCTCGGGGGATTCCGGGGAACCCGCGGAAGAGGGACTCGGTGCGCCCTCGGCGTGCATGTGCTTCCTCCTCACCCTCTGGGCCCCGACTCAGAGCATCACGCGCAGCTGCGGGGGCAGGTCGATCCCCATCTGCGCCAGCGAGTTCGCGTGGTAGGCCACACCGGGCACATGGATCATGTGGGCGAGGCCCACATGCGCGTCCCGCCAGTAGCGCTGGAGCGGGTTGCCCCGCCGGATCACGTTCCCGCCGGACCTGGTGAAGATCTCGTCGAGCGCGGACACCGCCCGCCAGGCGCAGCGCACCTGGTTGCGCCGGATGTCGGAGCGCTCCTCGATCGTGACCGTCTCCCCGGCCGCCACCCGGTCGTAGACCCGGCTGATGCCGTCGATCAGCTGCACGCGCGAGGCGGCGATCTCCGCTGCCGCCTCACCCGCCGCGTAGAGCACGTACGGGTCGTCGCGGACCTGGACGCCGGTCACCGCCACCCGCTCGCGCTGCTGCGCCAGGTGGAGGTCCAGGGCTCCCTCGCAGATGCCGATGACGGCGGAGGTGATCCCGAGCGGGAACATCGAGGTGAACGGCAGCCGGTAGAGGGCCTCGTCGACGCCGTTGCCCACGGCCGCCTCCCCCGCCGAGACCTCGTCCTGGCCGACGGTCCGGTAGGCGGGGACGAAGGCGCCGTCGACCACGACGTCCTTGCTGCCGGTGCCGCACAGCCCGATCACGTCCCAGGAGTCGTCGATGATCTCGTACGACGACCTGGGCAGGATCACGTGCAGGACGTTCGGCGGGGACGCCGGCCGGCCCTTGCCGTCGCCGACGAGCGCGCCGAGGAAGACCCAGTCGGCGTGGTCGGTGCCCGAGGAGAAGGGCCAGCGCCCGGACAGGACGTACCCTCCGTCCACCGGCTCGGCGATCCCGTTCGGCATGTAGGGGGAGGCGATCCAGGTCTCCTGGTTCTCGCCCCACACCTCCTGCGCCACCCTGGGGTCCATCTGCGCGGCCTCCCAGGGGTGGACGCCGACGACCCCGCACACCCAGCCCGCGGCACCGTCATGGCGGGCCACGGCCATGACGGCCTCGGCGAAGTCCCGTGGATGGGCCGCGTAGCCCCCGAACTTGACGGGCTGCAGCAGGCGCAGCACCCCGGCGGAGCGCAGCAGACCGACCGTCTCGTCGCTCAGCTTGCCCAACTTCTCGTTCCCGGCGGCCAGTTCCGCCAGCTTCGGACCGTACTGCTCGACTCGCTCGACGACCTCATGCGCCATGCCCCGTACCGTCCACTTCCTCGTAGGCCGCCTCCCGACGGCGGCGTGGAATATTCCTCATTGTCATCAACTGCGCTGTTCGCGCGTGGCCCGGTCCCGTTGGGCGGGACATCGCGGCCGCGGCTCACGGCATGGCCGTGTCCGAGGTCTTGCGGGTGAGGAACTCCAGCACCACGCGTTCGAACTCGGTCTTCCGCTCGACCTGCGCCCAGTGGCCGCAGCGCGCGAAGGTGTGCAGTTCGACGTCCGGGAGCGTCCGGTTGGCGAAGTGCGCCTGGTCGTAGGGGAGCATGCGGTCGTCGCGTCCCCACAGCAGCAGGGTCGGAGTGGTGAAGGTCGCGGCCTTCGTCCACAACGGCGTGTACTTCTGGCGCAGGCCGGGGTTGAACATCGAGCCGATGATCGCCCTGGTCCTGTCGATCACGCCCTCCTGGAGAGCGTTGTGCATGCGCTCGTCGATGAGTTCGTCGGTGATCAGGCGGGGGTCGGAGACCATGGTGCGCACCCAGGCGGTCATGCGCTCGCGGGTCGGGTCGTCGAGGAACTCGAAGAGCCGGACGAACCCCTCACTCGGTTCGGCGCCGAACAGTCCCACGGACAGTCCGCCGGATCCCATGAGCGCCAGCTTGCGGACCCGCTCCGGGTGCAGGGCCGCGAGCTCGGCCGCGACCGCGCCGCCCATCGAGTTGCCGACGAACAGCGCCGACTCGATGCCCAGGTCGTCCATGAGCCGGCTGATCCAGCGGGCCGCGGTCACCGGGTACACCTCGTCGAGCGATGGCAGGCCGGAGCCTCCGAAGCCCGGAAGGTCGGGCATGACCGTGCGGAACCGCTCGGCGAAGACGGGCAGGTTGTAGCGGAAGTTCGACCAGGCGCTGACGCCGGGGCCCGAACCGTGCAGCATGATCAGCGGCTCGCCCTCGCCCGCCTCGTGGTAGGCGAAGGTGAGCCCGTCGACGTCCTTGGTGACCCTGGTCGACTCGAAGGTGAGGGTCGTCGACCGACCCTGGGTACCGGGACCGTTTCCGGCTTCGGGCATGACTGCGCTCCTCGTGACGGCGGCTCGATGTGTGCGACAGGTCCCCCGTGACGGGCGCGCGACCGCGGCCGGCCGACCCCCGGCGGACAGAACACCCCGAGGGGCGTCAGGACTTCGGGTTCCGCGGGGCCGGTGGGATGTCGTCGAGCGGTCGTGGCGGAGGCGTGTTCCGCACCGCTTCGTCCGTCACCCGCTCATCGTCCCGCATCCGCCACTCCGACGGACGCCATCTGCCCGCTGAGCGGGACAGAGGTGATCAGCGGGCGGGGGCGGGGCCTGGCGGTCACCGTCAGGCGCCGGGAGATCTCGGCGGCGATCCACTTGACCCGGAACTTCAGCTCGTCGGCGCGGACACGCTCCTTGGGACCGCACACCGAGATGCCGGCGATCGCCTGGTCCATGACGAGGACCGGTGCGGCCACGCACGCCACCGTGGAGACGGCCTCGCCGGTCTCCGTGGCGTATCCGGTGGCCCGGATCCGGGCGAGGGCGGACTCCAGGGCCTGTGCCGTGGCGATGCTCGCGTCCGTACGACGGCACAGACCGCTCCACAGGTACTCGTCCACCACGTCCTTGGGGGAGTGCGCGAGGATCGCCTTGCCCACGGCCGTACAGTGGGCCGGGAGGCGGCCGCCGATCCGGGACGGCAGGGTGCTGGCGAACGCTCCGCCGACCCGCTCCAGGTAGACCACGTCCTGCTGGTTGAGCACCGCCAGGTGCACCACGTGGCCGGTGGCCGTGCACAGTTCCTGCAGCAGCGGCCTGGCCGCCTCGCTCATCCGGGTACGGTGCACGACCAGGCTGCCGATCTCGAACATGCGCAGCCCGAGCCGGTATTCGTTGTCGTACCTGCTCAGCAGGCGGGCGTTGACCAGCTGCTGGAGGATGCGGTGCACGGAGGAGCGCGGCAGACCGCTGCGGGCGCTGATCTGGCCCAGGTTGAGCGGCCCCGTGGACCGTTCGAAGACACCCAGGATCGTGACGACCCTGTCGACCATGCTGGACGGGGACTCGGACACTGCGACCTCCTGAGCATCCCTGGACGGCGGGCCGTTCGGTACGGTCGCCGTCCAACGGGTTCCTCTTCGAAAAGACTTCGTCGGCTCTGCTTCGAGGATCACTACGCGCTCTGCGGGGACGTCGCCACCGCTGGTCAGACTGGTAACTCCCGGTAGGGACCGGCGAGATGACCGCCGTCGGCGGTGAACTGGGCCCCGGTGCAGTAGGAGGACTCGTCCGAGGCGAGGAAGAGGGCCATGGCCGCGATCTCCTCCGGCCGGCCCATCCGGGTCAGCGGCTGCCGCCCCACGGTGCGGGCCAGCCGGGCGGAGCGCGCCTCGCCGATGGAACGGACGAGCGGGGTGTCGATGATCCCGGGGTGCAGCGAGTTGACCCGGATGCCCAGGGGGCCGAGGTCGATGGCCAGCGACCGGGTGAGGCCGGTCAGCGCGTGCTTGGACGCGACGTAGCTCGCCATCGAGCCGACGCCGGTCAGTCCGTCGATCGAGGACACGTTGACCACCGACGCCCCCGGTGCTTCGCGCAGCAGCGGAAGCATGGCGCGGATGCCGTAGAAGGCTCCGTGCACGTTGACATCGAAGAGCCGGAGGTGGTCCTCGATGTCGAGTTCGTCGATCCGGCCGAGCCGGGCGGGCGCGATGCCGGCGTTGTTGACCAGGATGTCCAGGCACCCGAAGCGCTCGCGCACGGTGCCGGCGGCGGCGTCCCAGTCCGCGGTGGAGGTGACGTCGAGGTGGAGGTAGAGTCCGGCCGCCGATCGCGCGGTGGCCTCGCCGAGGTCGTCCAGGACGTCGGTGACGATCACCTCGGCACCCTCCCGGGCGAACAGGGCGGCCTCGCAGGCGCCCTGGCCGCGGGCGGCTCCGCTGATCAGAGCCGCCTTGTCCCGCAGTCTTCCTGTCATGGTCGCCTCTCAGGCCATCGAAGCTCCGCCGTTGACGCGGATCACGTGTCCGGTGACGAAGCGGCTCGCTTCGGACGCCAGATAGAGGACCGCGTAGGCCGAGTCGAGCGACTCGGCGACCGTGCCAAGGGGCGAGGAGGAGGCCATCCTGCTCGCGAGTTCGTCGAACCGGTCCTGCTGGAAGCGGCCGGAGTCGTCGACATGTCGCTGCCGGGTGATGCCGGTGTCCGTCCAGCCGGGGGCGACACCGTTGACCCGGATGCCCCGGGGCCCCAGTTCGAGGGCGAAGGTCCGGGTCAGGGCCTCGCCGCCCTTCTTGGTCGCGGCGTACGAGCCGGTGCCGGCGGTGGCGAAGTCGATGATGGTGGAGAGCGTGTTGACGATGGCGGACCCCGGTCGCATGACGCGGGCGACGGCCTGGCAGCCGTAGAGCACGCTCTTCAGGTTCACCGCCAGGACCCGGTCGAACTCCTCCGGCGGGACCTCGGTGAGCGGGCGGCGGATCATGATGCCCGCGTTGTTGACGAGGACGTCCAGCTGTCCGAGTCCGGAGACGGTCTCGTCGACCAGAGCGGTCACGGCGTGCGGGTCGGCCACGTCGACCTGGCGTGCCACGGCCTCCCCGTCGGCCTCCTTGATGCCGGCCACGGTCTCCTCGGCGCCCGCCAGGTCGAGGTCGGCGACGACGACGCGGGCGCCGGCCGCGGCGAGCACCTCCGCACCCGCCCGTCCGATGCCGCTCCCGGCACCGGTGACCACCGCCACCTTGCCGTCCAGCCGGAACACGGTCGACAGATCCATCTCGCTCCTCCCCCGCCGCGGTACGGCGGTGCTGAGTTCGTACGGGCTGTGCCCGGCGGGGTTCGACCGGCTCGTCATGCCGCCCCCGCCGCCACCGGTCCGGCGTCCAGGCCCAGCCCCTCGGCGACCTGCGCCGTCACCCCCTCGGCAAGGGCCCGGTGTCCGTCGTCGCCCGGGTGGATGCCGTCCACGAGCAGTCCGGCCGGCACGAGGTCCCGGCCCGGGACGAGGGTCACCCGGACGTCCCCGCTGGTCTGCGCGAACCGGCGAACCGCGTCCTCCAGTGCCTCGCGCAGATCGGCGAGAGTGGCCCCGAAACGGTTGGGGACGTCCTCCCCGTCCGGCCGGACGATGGGGCTCACCACGACGATCGGCGCCTCGGGCAGCCCTGCGCGTACGGCGGTGAGGTAGAGCCGCATCGTCTCGGCGATCCGGGCCGGGCTGGTCGGCAGTGACGTGTACGCGTTGGTGCCCCAGGCCAGCGCGACGGCGTCGGCCCCGGAGGCGGCCACCACGTCGGCGGTGGGGAGCTCGCCGCGGGCGGCCCCCGCGAAGCCCAGGTTGACCAGGTCGAGCCCGAGGGCGTCGGCGATCCGGGAGGGCCAGGCGAGACCGGGTTCCGTGACCGACCAGCCCTGGGTGATGGAGTCGCCGTACACCACCCACCGGGGACCTCTGGGCGCCGGTTCCGGTCGCCGGTCTCCCGCGAGCCCGACGACCGCGACCCCGGTGTACTCGGGCAGGTACACGCGCACGACCTGGTCCGGATCCCGCTCCGGCAGCGTCACGCGCACCACTCCGCCGTCGGCCGGGAGCGGGAACCGCCTCGGCGGGCTGTCCGGTACCCGCACCACGAAGGCCTCGGGCAGCGTGGGAGCCGGCACGGTGGTCCGCTCCCCCACCGCCACGGTCAGCTCGACCGTCGACACCGGGCCGGTGAAGGCGAGGTGCAGACCGGCGGGCACCCGGGCGGCCCGCACGGTGTCGGCCGTCAGCTTCGCGCATGCGGCGGCCGGCAGCCGCGAGCCTTCGTCGGTCCACGACAGGCCGGGCAGGACACCACGGAGAAAGCGTTCCGGCTGAACCCGGATCATACGGGGATCACCTCTCATTCGGGCAGCGGAGACGGTTTCGTGCGACGGCACGAGCGCGGCGTCCCGCTTCCTCGGTCCCTGGGCTTCGAGCGAGGGCTTCGAGCCGGGGCTTCGGCCAGGGCGTTGAACGCTTCCCTGCAATTCATCTAACTTACTTAACGGATATCGCTATATTAACGAGGTGGCTCCATCCGGCGTCAAGGAACGTGTCAGCACCTTCCGGAGCGCTTCTGCGGACGTCCCCTCGCCAGCCAGGGAGGCACGATGGGCAGCATCACGGAACCCACGCCCGAGTACCGCGATCTGATCGATCTGACGGGGCGGCACGTTCTCGTACTCGGCGGAGGTCTGGGCATCGGCCGGCAGA
Source organism: Streptomyces sp. NPDC047061 (assembly GCF_040643955.1). Classification (NCBI taxonomy): domain Bacteria; kingdom Bacillati; phylum Actinomycetota; class Actinomycetes; order Kitasatosporales; family Streptomycetaceae; genus Streptomyces; species Streptomyces sp. NPDC047061. The sequence goes on along the minus strand of NZ_JBEYVI010000061.1, from coordinate 29,285 downwards.
CCTGCCTCGCCGCGGCCGGCGTCGGCGCCAAGGTGTCCGTGGTCGACGTGGACCACGTCCGCGCGAAGGCGGTCGCCGAGGAGGTCGGCGGGCTGGCACTGTCCGGTGACGCGACGGACCGGGCGGACGTCGAACGGTTGGTCGGCGAGGCGGTGGCACGCTTCGGCCCGGTGCACGGCCTGGCCGACATCATCGGCATCTCCGACAACGGTCCGCTCAGCGAGGTGACCGACGAGCTCTGGCAGCGCGGCCTGGACCTGAATCTCCGCCATGTCTTCCTCGCCCTGCAGATCGGCGCGCGGGCGATGACGGAGGGCGGCTCGATGGTGTTCGTGGGCTCGGTGTCGGGGCTGCGCTCCGCCCCCAACCACGCCGTCTACGGGGCGGCGAAGGCCGGTCTCGCCAACCTCGTCAGCACGGCCGCCCTCGAACTCGGCCCGGACATCCGGGTGAACGTCGTCGCCCCCGGGCAGACGGCGACCCCGCGGGTGGCCGAGCGGCACCCCGAGCCGGACTACTACGAGAAGGCCGCCCAGCAGGTGCCGCTGGGGCGGGTGGGCCGGACGAGCGACATCGCCTCGGCCATCCTGTTCTTCCTCACCGACCTCTCGGGCTGGGTCACCGGGCAGACGCTGGTGGTCGACGGCGGCGCGGGGCGGAAGTTCGCCTACCGGCTCTGAGCACAGGACGGCGTTCCCGGGACCGGCGGCACATGGCCCTCCCGGCCCGGGGGCGGCGGCCGGACCCGACCGCCGTCCCGTGACGGCCCGACCGGCCGCCGTCACCGCACGGGCGCGTTCGCCGCCCGTCAGGGCGCCGCCCGCAAGGGCACAGCAGGGCCCCGTACGGTCGAGACGTTCGCGGGCATCGGGCGGGGCCACCGGGCCGGAGCATCACCGGACTCGGGAAGCGCATACAGGATCCGGGATCACCGCGGACGCGGCGGGACCGGGCGCGGGCCCGGGACACCGGATCCGCGCCCCCCGCCCCCGCGTCACAGATGGTCGGCGATGGCCTTTTCGAGAACCGTGCGCGGCTTGGCCCCGACCAGCGTGGTGACCAGCTCCCCGCCGGAGAAGAGCAGGAACGCGGGGATCGAGGAGACGCCGAACCTGCGCGCCGTCTCCGGGCTCTCGTCCAGATTGACCTTCACGATGTCGAGGTTTCCCTCGTGCGCCTCGGCCATGGTGTCCAGGATCGGGCTCATGATCCGGCACGGGCCGCACCACGGCGCCCAGAAGTCCACGAGCACCGGCCGGCCGGCCCCCTGGACGACGTCGTCGAAGTCGTCGTCGGTGACCGCGCGAACGGCTGCCGTCATGACCTCACCCTCCTCTCCCCGCGTCGCCGCGGGACTAGCCGACAGCGATGATCTTCTCGGTGATCGGCGTGGTCATGGTGCCGAAGACGAACTCCTTGGGCGTGCCGTGCCCGGCGACGGCGATGTTGATCGCGGCCGGGTCGTTGAACGCCTGGACCGACTGGCTGCGCTGCTCCTCGGGCGTGAGCTGGAACATCCACTCCCACTCGGGCCGCACCAGGCCGCGCTCCCGGAAGTCGATGAAGGGCGCGATGACGTCGGCGATCCGCGGCCGCATGTTGTGCAGCAGGAACCGCTTCACCGCGTCCTTGCTCAGCCCGGCGTCCGAGAACTTCTTCGCCGTCTCCGGCGGCAGCAGGTAGAACAGCCCGTCCTCGTTGCCCTGGAGACCGGCCAGCGTGCTGGTCATGAACCCGACCTGGGTGAGCGTGGGAGTACGCGCGGCGATGGAGCGGATACGGCGGTCGGCCGGCCCGTGGTTGGAACCGAGATCCCATTCCCCGACCGTGTGCACCACCGTCACCGTGCTGTCGTCCGGACGCAGGCCCTGGCCGACCTGGAAGGGCTCCCAGGGGCTTTCGTCCTCGTTCTCCCCGAACACCTGGATGTTCTTGCGCACCGTGCCGATGGTGTCGAGGTCCATGCGGCCGGGGATCCAGGCGCCGAGGTTGCGCAGGGTCAGGGCGACCGCCCGGCCGATGCGGATGTTGACCCGGTTGTTGAGCCCGGGGCCGAGCGGGCTGCGCCCGCTGTTGATGCCGAGCTTCTTCACCAGGGGGCCGTTGACGAGGATCACGGGGGCGAAGGCCCCGGTCGACATCAGGACCGAGAGGTTCATCGGCGGCGGGCAGGCGGCGATCGCCTTGAGCGCGGCGATCACGACGGGCAGTTCCTCCGGACGGCAGCCGGCCATCGCGGCGTTGACCGCGATCCGCTCCACGGTTCCGTTGCTGTGCAGCGGCGGGACGGTGAGGATCAGTTCGTCCCGCGGCCGCCCCTGGGCCTCGATGATCGCTTCCACCTTCGCCCGGGTCGGTGCGTGCAGCGGCAGGCCGTCACCGAAGTCCTTTTCCAGGTAGTACGTGTTGAAGGCGTCCACGGCCGCCACCGCGTCGGCGCCGTGGAAGGTGAACGACTCCTGCCACTCCTCCGTGTCCGCCGGCTCCGCCGCCTCGGCCTGCGCGTCCGCGGGCGACTCGGTGAGCGCCTTGATGATGTCGTCCGTGAGCGGGAGGGTCTGCTCGGCCGCCTGTTCCGCCGTGAGCGCGGTGAAGACCCGGGGCACGACCACGTACCGCAGGCCCGGCACCCCGAACACCTTGGCGCTGGTGTCCGTGTCCCGCTCGAAGCCCCGGGCCACGATCGTGACCTGCGGGACACCGGCCTTCTCCGCCTGCGCACCGTCGTGGATCAGCCACGAGGTGCAGGCACCGCAGTCCGCGGTGGCACCGATGAGGGCGTCGCTCTCCTCGATGGCCCGCCGCAGCAGCTCGGGCTCGAAGCGGATGGATCCGGGGTAGAGACGGATCTTGAGATCCGGGTACTTCTCCTTGATCTTCTCCGCCACCGCCTGCAGCGCGACCTCGGCGTTGGGCTTGCTGTTGGAGAGCAGCCCCAGCACCTTCCCGTTCAGCGTGTCCAGTCGCGGGGCGATGGGCGACCCCGCGGAATCCTGCTTGTCCGCGGTCGGATTGACCACCTCGACGGTGATCCGTTCTACGCCGGCTTGGATCGTCACGGCTCTCTCCTCAACAGTTCAGTTATCTGTATCAGTTATACGATTACTCATGCTGTCGCCGTCAATACCCCGGTCCGACACAGCTGGTCGCGGGCTCCTCGACGTCAGCAGCGACATCACCGTGACCCCGACGACCGCGGCGGCGACCACCAGCCAGCCGGCCGCTCTCGGACCGGCGGACTGCGTCAGCCGGGCGGCCAGGTACGGCGTCAGACCACCGCCCGCGACGGCGCCGACGTTGTAGGCGAACGACGCCGACGTGTAGCGGACCCGGGTCGGGAAGGCCTGGGTGAGGGTGACGTACATCGCGGGGGCCGCCGCGTAACTGAACGCGAGCGAAAGCACGTACAGAGCCCCTGCTCCGACGAGCGCCCAGGCGCCCCCGGAGGCCACCCCGCGCATGCCGTACAGCAGCGGGAAGACCAGTGCGGCCGAGCCGCCGCAGCCGAGCAGCATCGCCGACCGGCGCCCGAACCGGTCGGTCCACCAGCCACCCACGAGGAACCCGCAGGCGCCGAGGAACAGGCATGCCGCCGAGAGCCAGTACACCCTCATGGCCGGCACGCCGAGGACGGAGAGCAGGTAGACGCTCATGTAGTTGACCAGGACGCCGAGCATCATGGTGACGACCAGGTTGAGCACCGCCGCGACCGTGATCATGCGCCAGTGGCCGCGCAGCGCGGCGCGCACGGGCGAGCGTTCGACCGACTCGGTGGCGGCCAGTGACCGGAACTCCGGCGAGTCCTCGACCCGGAGCCGGTAGAGAACCACGGCGAGGGTCATCGCCGCCGACAGGAGCGGCGGGACCCGCCAGCCCCAGTGCTCCATCTCCCGTGAGCCGAGAACCGTCACCAGGATGGCGACCACGGCCGGTGCGACCGCCACGCCGAGGCTCGACCCCAGGGGTATCAGCGCCTGGAAGCGTCCGCTTCTGCGGCCGCCGTCGGACTCGGAGACCAGCGTGGCAGCTCCCCCGATCTCGCCGCCTGCGCAGAATCCCTGCACCATGCGCACGACCACGAGCAGGACGGGGGCGGCGACCCCGGCCGTCCCGTAGGTCGGCAGCAGCCCCATGACCGTCGTGGCGCCTCCCATGCCGATGACGGTGACCAGCAGGGCGGAGCGCCGACCGTGCCGGTCACCGAAACGGCCGAAGAAGAGCGCGCCGAGCGGACGGGCGAGGTACCCCACTCCGTAGACGCCCAGTGAGGTGAGCACGCCCGTGGCCCGGTCGCCCGCCGGGAAGAAGAGCGGGGCCATGTAGACGATCAGGAAGCCGTAGCAGGTGAAGTCGTAGAACTCGATGAAGGTCCCGAGCATGCTCGCGATCCCCACCCGCGCGGCGTTCGCTCGGCCGCCTGCGGAATCGCTCAGCACGGGTGGGGTGGGGATGGCTTTCGACATCTTCGTCTCCGCCCGACGGTGTGGGTGTCTGGGTGAGCGGGAGGATGGGCCCCCTGGAGGTCACGGATGTACGACGACCTTGAAGGTCCCCGGCGGTCTGGCGGCGGCGACCTCGAAGGCGCGGCCGGCCTCCTCGATGCCGAACCGGTGACTGATCAGGGTCCGGGCGATCTCGGGCCGGTCGGCCAGCAGCCGGGCGGCATGTGTGAACTCCCGTGTCCCCGTCGCGTCCTGCGCGTATCCCATCGACGGAACCAGGCGGACCTCCTTGAGGAACGCGGCCATGTACGGCCAGGTGACATCGGGCGGATAGACCCCGACCGTGGCCACCGTGCCGAACGGCCGCGCCAGTTCGACGGCACGGGACAGTCCGCTCTCGCTGCCGCTCGCCTCGATGACCACGTCGTACAGACCCGACGGGCGGGTCATGCCGAGGCGTTCGCCCGCCTCGGCCTGGTACGGGTGTCTGGCCACGAGGGCCACCTCGGGTGCCCCCATCCGCTGTGCCGCGGCGGCGGCCAGCATGCCGATGGTGCCGGCCCCCACCACCGCGACCCGGGTGCCGGGGCCGGCCTCGCCCTGGCGGCAGGCGTGCCAGGAGACGGCGCCCGGTTCGACGAGTGCCGCGTCCTCCAGGGGCAGCCCGGCCGGCAGCGGTACGAGTGCCGAGGACGGCGCCAGGTAGCGCTCCGCCATCCCGCCCGGTGCCGTCATCCCCACGATGTCCTGGCCCGCCCGCCGGCACATGTTGTGCCGGCCGGCAGCGCACCACTCGCAGGTACCGCACCGGGCGATGGCCTCCACGGCCACCGGTGTGCCGTCCGCCGCCGTCCCGGCGATCTCGTGCCCGGCGATCTGTATACTTCCGCGTCTCAGGTATCGCAGGTCGGAGCCGCAGATCCCCACGGCGGCCACCCGGACCAGCTCACCTTCTCCGACGAGTTCCTCGGCCTCCACGACCTCGACGCCCGGAGGCGAGCAGCGCACGGCTCTCACAGCGACCCACCCCTCACGCGAAGTCGTAGTCCTCGGGACGGAACCTCGCCAGCAGCTCGTGGTACTCCTCCAGCCGCCAGGGCACGTTGACCTGCTGCCGGCCGAACTCGTTCACGTAGTAGTTGCGGTCCTTGGATCCGGGGTCGTACCAGATGAGGGAGAGCATCGCCTCGTCCAGCCGGCGGTTGTACTCCTCGAAGACCTCCTCACGCACGGACAGGTAGTGGTGGCCACCCTCGATCAGGGCGATCAGGCCCTCGGCCGTGTAGCGCGCCCAGGTCTCCATCCACACGATCAACGAGCCGGACCGGTTCTGCGAGTTGGGTCCGTACATGATGAACAGGTTCGGGAACCGCGGCACCGTGATGCTGAGGTAGGCGCGGGGGCCGCCGCCCGCGGGGTCGTTCCAGCGCTCCTCCAGGGTCTCCCCGTCCAGGCCCTGGTACCGGGTGGGCCACAGGTACTTCTGGGTGGCGAAGCCGGTGGCGGTGAAGACGAGGTCGTAGGAGCGTTCCTTCCCGTCGGTGGTCCGGATGCCCGTCGGGGTGAACCGCTCGACGGACTCCGTGACCAGCTCGACGTTGTCCTCCAGCAGCGAGGCGTACCAGTTGTTGTCGACGATGAGCCGGCGGGCCATGGGCGCGTGCCGCGGGATGAGCTTCTCCCACAGGTCGGGCCGGTCGCCCAGTTTGGACTTCACGTACTTGGTCAGGCTCTCCCGGTAGCCGTCATTCGCCTCGTTGACGAGGCCGCCCGCGGCCTGCCACTGCGGGTCGGGTTCCTGGAGGACCTGGCCGCCGAGGCGGAGGGTCGCGATGGAGTAGCAGTACCAGTTCCAGTAGTAGGGCATGGTGTCCAGGAGCCAGCGGGTCTCCGGGGGAATGGGTTCGCCGTAGCGGTCCCGCGGACTGATCCACTGCGGGGTGCGCTGGAAGACGCCGACGCTCCGCGCCCGCTCGCGCACGGACGACATCATCTGCACACCGGTCGAGCCGTTGCCGATGATCGCGACGTCACGGCCGTCGAGCACTTCCTGGCCGGTGCACTCGGCGGTGTGCACGATCTCGCCCCGGAACTCCTCGATGCCCGGGACGTCGAGGCGCTTGGGCGTGGCGAACAGGCCGCTCGCACTCACCACCGCGTTGGCTTCGAGCTTCTGCGCCCGGCCGTCGATCACGACGTCGAGCGACCAGCGGCCGGTCCCGGCGTCGAAGACGGCCTCCTTGACGTCGCTGTCGAAGCTGATGTGCTCGAAGACGCCGTACTTCTTGGCCACGTGCTGGAGGTACTCGCGCACCTCGCCGGCCCGCGCGAAGTACTCGGTCCACGGGTAGTTCTTCTCGAAGAAGAACTGGTAGAGGAAGTTGGTGGTGTCCACCCGGACGTCGGGATACGCGTTGATGCTCCAGGTGCCGCCCAGCTCCGGGCGCCGCTCGTAGACCGTGTACGGGATACCGAGGTGCTCCAGCTGGACGGCGACGGCGATGCCACCGAAACCGGCGCCGATGACCGCCACATGGAAGCCCTCCGGAACGGACGGCCTGCCGCGCGTCCACTGGGCGAGCCGGGGGTGCTCGTCGAAAGCGGCGAGGTCGCGCCGGTAGACCCAGTCCCGGTCGGTGAGCTGCTCGTTGCGGAACGCCTCGTACATGCGGCGCAGTTCGGTGTCGTCCGGCACCTTCTCGGTGAAGCCGGACGGCTTGTGGAGCAGGAACTCCTTCACCCGGGCTCGCAGTTCCGGTACGGCCTCCTCGGCCACGACGGTCTGGTTGAGCGCGCCGCCGTACATGGGGGTCGTCCTGAGCTTCATTTCGAGCAGGGATTCGTCCTGGGTGGCCTGGTACAGCGCGAGCCTCAGCGCGTTCAGATCCGCGTCGTCCAACGCGCGGTCGATGAACGCCTCGTCCACCTGCGGTGGCGTTCCCGTCGCGAGCCTGCCGTTCTCGGTCATGCGGCTCCTTCCCTGCCGGTACGCCCGTGGTGGCGGGCGATCGACATCGAGGTTATTCAGTTAACTTAATAGCCTCATGGAGTCGGATTCAAGACGGAGCGGGGAAGACGACGGGGACGCCTGCGCGAGTGATCCGGCACGGGTCACCGAGGAGTCGCGTCGACTCGGTGCCGCAAAAGGGCCGGTGCGGCGAGATGGCAGAGCCGTTCCGCCGGGACGACGAGCGTCAGCCGGCCGACCGGATTCGATGCCGGAGGAGATCCTGGGGGCGCACCTCGCGGCCCCCACGTCCCGCTGAGCGGGACGGAAGTCGGCGGAGCCGACGCTTGCCGGCGGAGACTGGGACAGCGTCGTGAACGTGCTCCGGCGACCGGGGTCAGGCGAAGAGTTCCACCACGGGCTTGTTGTGCAGGTCGTCCTTGAGGAGGTAGGTGCCCGCGACCTTCATGTGGTTGCGCCAGTGCCGCTCGGCGCCCTCGGCGTCCCGGGCTTCGAGGAGCGTCACCAGGCGCTTGTAGCCCTTGATCGCGCGCTGGAAACGCTCGGGCGACTCGTTCTTGTCGAAGTTGCGCGCGACACGCAGTTCGAGATGGGTCGCGACGATCTCCTGGAGCACCGCACCCTGAACCGCCAGAGTACGGTTGCCGCACCGATCCATGATCAGCTCGTGGAACCGGTACGTGAGCCGCGACCACAGGGCCGGGTCGGGCACGGCGTCGTCCTTCGCCTCCACCGCGGACCGCAGTTCCGCGACGACCGCTTCGAGGTCGGCGAGGTCCTGCTTGGTGCGCCGCTTGGCCAGCATGCGCGCACACGCGGGCTCGGCGATCATGCGGGCCTCGTACACGTCGTCGACGGTGGTGCCCTGCATCTGCAGGAGCAGGCCGACATGGCGGGCGGCCACGGAGAAGTCCGGGGCCATGACCTGAGCGCCGCCCCGGCTTCCGCGGCGGACGCTGATGAGCATCTCGGCCTCGAGGATGCGGAACGCCTCACGCAGGGTGGGCCGCGAGACCCCGAACTGCTCCATGAGCTGGATCTCGGGCGGCAGGGTCTCGCCGGGCGTCAGCTCGCCCTGGACGATACGGCGGCGCAGCTGTGCGGCGATCAGCTCCGCCGTCTTGGGCGCGCGGACCGTCTGACCGATGTGCGGACCCACTGTGGCACTCATGGCAATGAGTGTACTTGATTAGCGAGTCTCATCACCTGGGTCGTGCCGAGGCCGCCCGGTCACCGGTCACCCCGCTCAGGCCCTCCCGCTGACCGGGACGGGCCACCCCCCATTACCTCACAATCAGTTTACTGATTAACCCCATACCGCTAAGGTCAAGATGCGTGAAGGTAACAATGATGCCGGTGGGCACGCGATGAGCCTCAGTCTCGACGAGGACCAGGAGGAACTGCGCCGGCTGGTGCGCAGGTTCCTCGACGACAAGGCCGTGATGCACCGGCCACCGCCTTCCGGCATCGGCCCGGAGGAGTACGACGGGGACGTCTGGCGGCAGCTCTCCGGCCAGCTGGGGCTCACCGGTCTGACCGTGCCCGAGCGGTACGGGGGCGCCGGTCTGGGCCCCGCCGAACTGGGCGTCGTGCTGGAGGAGATGGGCCGTACGCTCTGCCCGAGCCCGTTCTTCGCCACGGTGGCGCTGGCCGGGCAGACCCTCGCGCGGTGCGGTGACGTCCCGGCGCAGGAGCGCTGGCTGCCGGGCATCGCCTCGGGAGACCTCACCGCCACGCTGGCGACGGCCGAGGCGGACGGCGGATGGGAGGCGCCCGTCCGCACCAGCGCGACCGAACAGCCCGGCGGCGGCTGGTCGCTGAGCGGTACGAAGAGCTATGTGGTCGACGGGCACACCGCCGATCTGCTGCTGGTGACCGCGCGGTGCCCCGACGGCGTCGGCGTCTTCGCCGTCCCGGGCACCGCGCCCGGCCTGACCCGTACGGCCCTGGACGCCCTCGACCCGACCCGGCCGCTGGCCCGGATCCGTCTCGACGCCACCCCGGCGACCAGGATCGGCTCCGGCGACGCCTCGCAGGAGCTCGCCGCGGTGCACGACCTGGTCCGGGCGGCGGTCGCGGCCGAGCAGGTCGGCGGAGCGGCGGCCTGTCTCGACATGGCGGTCGCCCACGCCAGGACGCGGGAGCAGTTCGGGCGTCCGATCGGCTCCTTCCAGGCCGTCAAGCACAAGTGCGCGCAGCTCCTCGTCGAGGTGGAGTGTGCCCGGTCGGCGGCCAGGTTCGCCGGATCCGCGGTGGGCACGCCGGGTACCGAGGCGGCGATCGCGGCCGGTGTGGCCCGCGCCTACTGCTCGGAGACCTTCACCCACGCGGCCAAGGAGAACATCCAGATCCACGGCGGGATCGGCTTCACCTGGGAGCACCGCGCTCACCTCTATCTGCGCCGGGCCAAGTCGTCCGAGCTGTTGTTCGGCACGCCGCGTGAGGAACGCGCCCGGCTCGCCCGGCTCACCACCGCAGGAGGAACCCGCCCATGACGACGGCTGCCGCGCGCCCGCAGAGCCGCGAGTCGCTCGATGCCTTCCGCACCCGGCTGCGGGACTTCCTGGCCGGTCACGGACCCGGGCGGCGCCCCCGCGACCCCGAGGAGCGGTTCGCCTGGACCCGTGCCTGGCAGGCCGCCCTCTTCGACCACGGTTTCGCCGGACCCGGCTGGCCGACGGAGTACGGCGGTATGGACCTGCCGTTCGCCCACCAGGTGGTGTACCAGGAGGAGCTGGCCCGCGCCCGGGTACCCGGACCGGTCGGCACGGGCCTGGGGATCGCCGCGCCGACGATCATCAAGTTCGGCACCGAGGAACAGAAGCGGCGCTGGCTGCCCGCCATGCTGCGCGGCGACACCGTCTGGGCGCAGGGCTACTCCGAGCCGGAGGCCGGCTCCGACCTGCCGGGCCTGCGCACCACCGCACGCCGTGAGGGCGACACGTACGTGGTGAACGGGCAGAAGGTGTGGACCAGTCATGCCGCCCGCGCGGACGTGTTCTTCACCCTCGTGCGCACCGGCACCCGCGAGTCCCGGCAGCGCGGGATCAGCTACCTGATCGTCGACGCCCACGCGCCGGGCGTGGAGGTGCGGCCGCTGCGCGACCTCACCGGGGGCCACCTGTTCGCGGAGGTGTTCTTCGACGACGTCCGCGTGCCCGTCGCCGACCGGGTCGGGGAGGAGAACGGGGGCTGGCCGCTGGTCCGTACGAGCCTCGGCCACGAGCGCGCGGCCGGGGCCATGATCCAGGCCGCGACCTACCGCCGCGTCCTCACCGAGCTGGAGCAGCTCCTCGCCGAGCGGGGAGCGCTGGACGACACGGACGTGCGGGACCGGATCGCCGACTTCGAGATCCGGGTGCGGATCATGCACTACAACGGGCAGCGGACGATCTCGGACATCCTCGCCCACGGCGAGCCGGGTCCGGTCTCCTCCGTGTCCCGGCTGCACATCACCGCCTTCGAGCAGGACATCCACGAGTTCGCCGTCGACGTGCTGGGCCCGGCGGGCCTGCTGGGGCCCGGCTCCGAGGAGGCGGTGCAGCGCGGCAGGTGGCTGTACGGCTTCCTGCGCACCCGGGCCTCGACGATCGGCGCGGGCACCGCCGAGATCCAGCGCAACACCCTCGCCGAACAGGTTCTCGGGCTCCCTCGCGATCCCGGGATGCCCTCGGTGTGAGAGTCCGACCGGGTGACCCGCGCCTCCCGCGCCGAGGTGCCGGCACCCGACTTCGACAGGAGAAGCAATGAGGCTCGACACCGACGCCGGACTCGACGCCTTCCGCACCGAGGTGCGGGCGTTCATCCGCACCCGTGCGCCGGGCACCAGGACACACGCGGGCGTACGGGCCCCCGCCGCCGCCCTCGTACCCGAGTTGAGGCGCTGGATCGGCCTGTTGCACGAGGCCGGCTACCTCGGCAGGTCGTGGCCGACGGAGTACGGCGGTCTCGCCGATCCGCGCCCGGCGTACGCGTTCGTCGTCGCCGAGGAGCTGGCGCGCGCCCGGGTCTGGGGGCAGGTCGGTGCCGGTGCGCTGGCCTCCGGAGCGCTGCTGGCCCACGGTTGCGAGGCGCAGAAGCGGCACTTCCTTCCTCGCCTGCGGTCCGGAGCGGACCTGTGGTGCCAGTTGTTCAGCGAGCCGGAGGCGGGCAGCGATCTGGCGGGGCTGCGCACCCGGGCGCGCCGGGAGGGCGACGACTTCGTCGTCGACGGGCAGAAGGTGTGGACGACCAACGCCCAGTACGCCGACGTCGGCTACCTGCTGGCGCGGACCGATCCCGCGGCCCGCAGGACCCGGGGCATCACCGCGTTCGCGCTGGACATGCGCACCCCGGGAGTGGAGATCCGGCCGCTGAGGGAGATCACCGGCACCGCCGACTTCAACGAGGTCTTCCTGGACGGTGTGCGCATCCCCGCGGACCGGGTGATCGGCGAGGTCGGCGACGGCTGGCGGGTCGCCGGCGCCAGTCTGGCCCAGGAGCGGGGTTCGGTCGCCGCGCGCAGCGCCGAGCTGCTCGGCGACCTCGACGGCATTCTCGATCTGGCCGCCGGGCCCGGCCCGGAGGGAGAGCCCGCCCTCCGGGACGGCGCCACCCGTGCCCGGCTGGGGCGACTGGCCACCCGGACGCAGGTCGCCGACCTGATGAGCAAGGACGTGCAGTCCCGGATGGCGGCCGGCACCGACGAGCCCGCCGACCCCGCGATGGTGAAGATCTTCTTCAGCGAGACCAACCTGGACGCCGTCGACCTCGGCGTCCGGTTGCAGGGGCTCGACGGGCTCCTGGCCGAGGGCGACGAACGTGCCGTGGCCGGGGGCTACTGGCAGGACGCCCTGCTCTACTCCCGCGCCTACACCATCGCGGGCGGCGCCAACGAGGTGCTGCGCAACACCGTCGCGGAGCGGGCCCTGGGGCTGCCCCGGGAACCCCGTCCCTGATCCACCGAAGATCCACCGAGAGATCCAGAGCGCAGGAGAGGCGGAAACCGTGCTGAGCGTCGCCGAGTTCGACACCTTGGCCGAGCGGGTCAACAACTGGAAGCGCTGGGGCGCCGACGACCAGCTCGGCACCCTCAACTTCATCACCCCCGAGGTCGTCAGGAAGGCGACGGCCTCGGTGGTCACGGGCGAGTCGTTCTCCCTCGCCATGCCGCTCTCGCTGGACGGCCCGCAGCAGTCCGGCACGAGCGTCCCGGGACGCATCAACCCGGTCCGGACCATGCTCGCGATCAACACGCCGATGTCCGCGTCCCCGGACTCGGTGGCGTACAGCGACGACATCGTGGTGACGCCCACCCAGGCCGGCACGCACTGGGACGCCCTGTCGCACTGCAGCCACCGCGGCGTCATGTACAACGGCACGCCGGCGGACACGATCGACGCCTCCGGGGCGACCAGACTCGGCATCGAGGCGGCCGGCACGATCGTGTCGCGCGGCATCCTGCTGGACGTGGCCCGGCACCAGGGCGTCGACCGGCTGCCCGGCCGGTTCCCGGTGACACGCGCGGTCCTGGAGGCCGTGGAGGAGGCCCAGGGCACGCCGGTGGAGGAGGGCGACATCGTCCTCGTCCGGACCGGGCAGGTGACGCACTTCCTCGCGGGCGACGTGCCGTCCTATCGGCGGCCGGTGCCCGCGCTCGACTACGACGCCCCGCTTTTCCTGCACGAGCGGGGCGCGGCCGCGGCCGCGATCGACAACATGCCGATGGAGCTGCTGCCCTCGAACGTCGAGGACGTCATGCTCCCCGTCCACATCCTCTGCCTGGTGATGATGGGCATGATCCAGGGGCAGAACTGGGTGCTCGAAGACCTCGCGGCCGCCTGCGCCCAGGACCGGCGCTACACCTTCCTGCTGAACGCGACGCCGGAGCGGTTCCTGCGGAGCACCGGCGGGATGGTGAACCCCGTGGCGATCCGCTGACGGCGGGAGGCCGGTGCGGCGGCGAGTACGCGGTGACGCCGCACCGGCCCGGATCCGTCCTCGGACGGCGTCCCGCTAACTCCCCGTCCATACGGGGTCTCTGCGTTCCACGAAGGCCAGGGCCCCTTCCTTCGCGTCGTCCGAGGCGAACACCGCATCGGAGAACGGCGCCTGCCGCAGCCACACCTCGTCCTGCGACCAGTCGGACGCGGCGCTCGCCACCTCCTTCGCGCACCGGACGGCCAGGGGCGCGTTCCCGGCGATTCGTCCGGCGAGGTCCAGGGCCGCCCCCCGTGCCTGCCCTCCCGGCACGACGCGGTTGACGAGCCCCAGCCGCTCGGCCCGGGCCGCGTCGACGGGGTCGCCGGTGAGCAGCAGTTCCATCGCGACCGACCGCGGCAGACGCTGCGGCAGCCGGATCATGCCGCCGCCGCGGGCGACCAGGCCCCGGCGGACCTCGGGCAGTCCGAACCGAGCCCCCTCGGCGGCCACCACCATGTCGCAGGCCAGGGCCAGTTCGAAGCCGCCGCCGAGCGCCCAGCCCTCGACGGCGGCGATGATCGGTTTCTTCGGGGGGGCCTCGACGAGCCCGCCGAAACCACGGCCCGGCAGGGCAGGCCGTTCCCCCTGTGCGAACCGCTTGAGGTCCATGCCCGCGCAGAAGGTGCCGCCGGCGCCGGTCAGCACGGCGACGGACAGGTCGGGTGAGCCGTCGAGGAGGTCGACGGCCTCCGCGACGACGTGCGCGGCCGCCAGGGTCATCGCGTTCTTCTGCGCGGGTCTGTTGAGGGTGATCACCAGGATCCGGTCGTGCCGGTCGACCAGGACCTCCGGTTCGGCGCTCATCGCGGGCCCATGCGCAACGCGCCGTCGAGCCGGATGGTCTCCCCGTTGAGGTAGGGGTTGCGCACCAGGGTCAGGGCCAGGTCGGCGTAGTCCTCGGGGTTGCCGAGCCGCTTGGGGTGGGGAATGGTCTCGGCGATGCTCTGGCGGATGTCCTCGCGGAGCCTGGCCAGCATCGGGGTGTCGAAGGTGCCGGGCGCGATGGTGTTGACCCGGATCGCCCAGCTGGCGAGGTCTCGGGCGGCCACCAGCGTCATGGCGTGCACCCCGCCCTTGGAGGCGGCGTACGAGGTCTGGCCGATCTGGCCTTCGAAGGCCGCCGCGGAGGCCGTGAGCACGATCGCGCCGCGGTCGCCGTCCTCGACGGTGTTGCCCGCCATGGCGGCGGCGGCCAGCCGCAGGACGTTGTAACTGCCGACCAGGTTGACCTCCAGGACCTGCCGGTAGCTGTCCAGTGTGGCGGGGGCTCCCGACTTGTCGAGGATGCGCAGCCGGTCGCCGCCGCGGCCCGCGCAGTGCACGACGGCCCGCAGGTTGCCACTCTCCTGGGCGGCTTCGAGGGGGGCCCGCAGACTCGCCTCGTCGGTGATGTCGGCCGGCACGAACCGCACTGCGCCCCCTATCGCGGCGGCGGTCTCGGCACCGGGCGAGCCGGGCAGGTCGGTGATGACCACCTTCGCCCCCGCCTCGGCGAACGCCGCCGCGGTCGCGGCCCCGAGGCCTGAGGCACCGCCGGTGACGAGGGCGGTGATCGCGTCTAGTCGCATGGTTCTCCTGGAGTCGGGCCGGCTGCGGACCGGCGCATCGGCGGGCAGGGCGCCCGACGATCCCGCGCCCCTTGGCCCCACCCGGACAGCATCGGTACAATCAAATAACTAATTTACCTCAAAGGCCCGCCTCTCCGTAGAAGGGTGCCATGACGAAACAGGCCCGCTCGCTTCCCGCCGGGCGCAGCTTGCCCCCGCTCTCGAACTGGCTCCGCCACGTGCTGGACGTCGAGCCGACCGCGACGGCACTGACTTTCGCGGAGTCGGAATTTCCGTGGTCGTACTTCGCCGACGCCGCCCGCGACCTGGACACGCTGCTGCGTGACCATCCCAGCGCCCGACGGGTCGGCCTCGTGCTGCGCAACCGGCCCGGCCAGATGGCCGCACTGATCGCCACGATCGCCACCGGCCGGCAGGTCGTGACCCTCAGCCCGCATGTGGGCGACACAGGTCTCGGCGACGACATCCGCGCACTGCGCCCGGACGTCGTCATCGCCGACGACGAGGACTGGAGCCGCGACTCCGTGCGCGCCGCCGCCGAGGACACGCGAGCCCTCGCCCTGGTCGTGTCGACGGAGTCGGGGCTGCGGCGCCACCCGGTGTCCTGGACACCCGAACCGGCCGGGCTCCCCGTCGACGACGTGGCCGTGGTGATGATGACCAGCGGCACCACGGGCAAGCCCAAACGCGTCTCCCTGAGCTATCCGCAGCTCACCGCCGCCTTCGAGGCCGCCGGCACGGTCCTCGACGACAGCGCGGGGCCACGCCTGCGCCGGGGTTACGTCATCCTCTGGTCGTCCCTCGCCCACATCAGCGGGCTCTACTTCGCGATCGCCCATGCCGTGGACGGACGGTCCGTCGCACTGCTGGAGCGCTTCCAGGTCGAGGAGTGGGCCGGGCTGGTGCGTCGGCACCGGCCCCGTCAGCTACGACTGCCGCCCACCGCCATCCGCATGGTGCTGCGCGCGGAGCTGCCGGCCGACACCTTCAGCAGCGTGCGCGCGATCGGCTCGGGGACCGCACCTCTGCCGCCGGAACTGGCCGAGGAGTTCGAGGCTCGGTACGGAGTGCCGATCCTGCCCACCTACGGCGCCACCGAGTTCGCCGGCGCCATCGCGGGCTGGTCGCTCGCCGACCACCGCCAGTGGGCCGCCGCCAAGCGCGGCAGCGTGGGCCGCGCCCACCCCGGGATCGAACTGCGTGTCGTCGACCACGCGGCCGAGGAGGAGGTGCAGGCGCCCGGCGGTATCGGGCTCCTGGAGGTCCGCGGCCCGCAACTGTCCACCGCAAACGGCGACTGGCTGCGCACCAACGACCTGGCCTCGGTGGACGAGGACGGGTTCCTCTTCATCCACGGCCGGGCGGACGACGCGATCAACCGCGGCGGCTTCAAGATCCCGCCGAGTGTGATCGAGGACGCACTGCACCTGCATCCGGCCGTCAGCGACGCGACCGCCGTCGCACTCGCCGACGAACGGCTGGGCGAAGTGCCCGTCGCGGCAGTCACGTTGTGCGGACAGGCCAGCGAAAGCGAACTGCTCGACCATCTCGCGGCGCGGCTGACGCGGTACCAGATGCCGGTGGAACTACTGATCCTGGAACAGCTGCCGCGGACCCCCTCGCTCAAGGTCGACCGCCCGCGCCTCCGGGAACTCTTCGGCGCCATCAGCACGCCGCCGGGACAAACGTCCATCTCACGTACAGAGGAGCGAAGTTGACCACGTTGACGGACCGACCGGACTACGGTCTGCTCACCGACGAGGCCGTCGAGCGCTCGCGCCGCCGCATCGGCGTCCCGCAGCGCCGGCTGCCGCCGCACAACCTGGAGGTGACGGCCGACGGCCTACGCCACTTCGCTCTCGGCTACGGCGACGACAACCCTCTGTGGTGCGACCCCGCGCACGGCCCGGACACCCGCTGGCAGGGCACGATCGCACCGCCCAACTTCCTCTACACCATGGGCGAGAACGCGGTGGAGCAGGACGACCGGGCCAAGGCGATCCTCAAAGGCGACCCGTTCGCCGGGCTCGGCGCCTACCAGGCCGTCATGGAGTTCGAGTACTACCGCCCGCTGCGCCTCGGCGACCGCTGCTCCTGCCTGCGGACCCAGGTCGGCGTGCAGGTCAAGACGAGTTCCTTCGGCGGCCGCGCCGCCCACGTGACCAACGACTTCCTGTTCGCCGACGGCGCCGGACAGGTGGTCGCCGTGCAGCGCGGCACCTGGATCCACACCGAGCGGCACACCGGCAGGAAGCGCGCGGGCGAGAAGCAGTCGCGGGACTTCCCGCCGTACACCGAGGAGGAGCTGGCGGAGATCGACGCCGCGTACGACGCCGAGTCCCGGCGCGGGGCGCGCACCCGCTACTTCGAGGACGTCAGCGTCGGTGACGAACTCCAGCCCCGGGTCAAGGGCCCGCTCACCGTGACCGACGTCGTGGTCTGGCACGTCGGCTGGGGCATGCAGCTGACCCCGCCGGGAGCCTTCGCGGTCGCCCGGCGGGTCCGCCGCAAGGCCCCCGGCCTCTACCCGCCCAACGCCAGGAACATCCCGGACACCGTGCAGCGGCTGCACTGGGAGCCCGAACGCGCGCACGAGCTGGGCATCCCCATGAGCTACGACTACGGCGGCATGCGCGAGACCTGGCTGACGCACGCGCTCACGGACTGGATGGGCGACGACGGCTGGCTCTTCAGGCTCCGCTGCGAACACCGCAAGTTCAACTACATCGGGGACACCACCTGGGTCCGCGGCACGGTGGTGGACAAGGTGGTGGTCGACGGCCGCAACGAGGTGCACATCGACATCTCGTGCCACAACCAGCGCGGCGAGGTCTCCACACCGGGACGGGCGGTGGTCCTGCTGCCGGACCGGCGGTCACCGGTCCGGCTGCCGGATCCCCCGGCGGACAGCCTCGGCGATCTGCTCGACCTGGAGATCGCACGGTTCGCGGACTGACCGGACCGGCCGGTCCTACCGGACCGGCCGGGGTGACCGGGCCGACCGGGCCGGCCAAGCTCGGCAGCCTGGAACGTAGCCGTGCCCGTCAGCGCAGCGTCCACCTCGGCTTGACGAAGTTCTCCCGCGAGACCTGCGGCTTGCCGAGGGGGTTGCCGATCGTGGTGTAGTGCCAGCCGAGCGCCTGGGCCGTCTCACGGTCCAGGCCGTGCGTCTCCCAGATCGCCCGCACAGTGCCCTGCACGGCCTCCGGGGGCTTGGCCGCGATGATGCGGGCCAGTTCGTCGGCCCGGCCCCACAACTGCGTGTAGGGCACCAGTTCGGACACCAGCCCGATCTCCCGCGCACGGGCCGCCGACATCCGCTCGTCC
The DNA here is from genome assembly GCF_040643955.1 of Streptomyces sp. NPDC047061. Lineage (NCBI taxonomy): Bacteria > Bacillati > Actinomycetota > Actinomycetes > Kitasatosporales > Streptomycetaceae > Streptomyces > Streptomyces sp. NPDC047061. The sequence goes on along the minus strand of NZ_JBEYVI010000061.1, from coordinate 11,019 downwards.
AGCCCGAGCAGCGCCCACCGCAGCGCCTCGCCCAGCGGGATGCGGCGGGCCAGCCCGATGGGCTCCAGCGCGGACGTCATGCCGTAGCTCACGTGAGGATCGAAGAAGGTGGCGTCATCGGCGCCGATGACGATGTCGCAGTCGTTCAGCCAGTAGAAGGCGCCGCCCGCGACCATGCCGTGCACCGCGGCGACGACGGGCTTCCAGACCCTGTTCTGCTTGGGGCTGAGGCCCCGCCCGGGGTCGTCCCGGCTCCACACGTTGTCGGCGAGATGGATCCGGTCGGTCACGTCGGTGCCGGTACAGAAGGCCCGCTCGCCCGCCGCCCGCAGCACCACCGCGTGGACGTCGTCGTCGGTGCGCACCCGCTCCCAGAGGACCCGGAACTCGTCCACCATGACCTGGTTGAACGCGTTGAGCTTGTCCGGACGGTTGAGGGTCACCGTGGCGACGTGGCCCTCCACCTCGTACAGCACGGTCTCGTAGCCGTGCGCGGCACCGCCGGCCTGCTGATCCGACATGATCGCTCCTCTCCCCCACCAGCTTCGCGGCCCACGGGCTTCTCCCGAGCCGACATCCCAGATAGCTTAATCATTGCACTCAATCCCAGACCAGTGATCGCAGCTGGAGCCCCAGGAAGGAACGGTCGATGGTCGACTTCGAACTCTCCGAGGAACAGGACGCGCTGCGCGAGATATCGCGTGATCTCCTGACCTCGGACTGCCCGCCGGGGACCGTCCGGGCGGTCGTGGAAGCGGGGCGGGACGTCGACGACAAGCTGTGGGAGCGGGGGGTGCGGATGGGCTGGACGGGGCTGGCCTCCCCCGAGGACTCGGGCGGCGCCGGGCAGGGGCTGGTGGAACTCTGCCTGGTCGCCGAGGAACTCGGGCGCGCCGCGGCGCCGGGCCCTTTCCCGGAGACGGCACTGGCGTCCTGGGCCGCGGCCCGCGGCGGCACCGCCCCGCTCGCGTCGGAACTCGCCGAGGGACGGCGGAAGGCCGCCTTCGTGCACCAGGCCTCCCTGGCCGTACGACGGTCGGGGCGGTCCTTCGTGATCTCGGGCCGGGCAGCCGCCGTCCACGCCGCCGGCTGCGCCGACCTGCTGCTGGTGGCGGTCACCGGGGACGAGCCGTGCGTCCTGCTGGTGCCGGCGTCGGACGTCCGCACCGAACGGCGTACCACCCTGGACCTGACCCGGTCCTGGTACGACGTCCTGTTCGACGAGGTGACCGTGGCCGGCGACGGGATACTGGCCGCCGACCCGGCCGAGGCGCGCCGCTGGGTGGACGCGATGGCGGTCCTGACGGCCGCGGACGCGCTGGGAGCCGGGGAGCGGCTGCTGGAGATGACGGTCGGCCATGTGACCGTACGCGAGCAGTTCGGGCGGCCGCTGGGCAGCTTCCAGGCGGTGAAGCACAAGGCGGCCGACATGCTGATCGCGCTGCGCGGCGTGCGGGCGGCCACCTACTACGCGGCGCTGGCCTTCGACGCGGAGCGCGACGACGCGACGACGGCGGCCTCCGTGGCCAAGGCCTTCGCGAGCGAGAGCCTCCCCGAGATCGCCGGGGAGGCCCTTCAGTCGCACGGCGGGATCGGCTTCACCTGGGAGCACGACCTGCATCTGTACCTGCGGCGGGCGACGGTGGACGCGCTGGTGCACGGCACCGCCGCCCACCATCACGAACGGGTGCTCGCGCACCTCGAACGCGCGCGTCTCACCCGGCGAGCCGCTTGAGCAGGGCCAGGTCGGCGACCCGCCGGTCGTGGGTGTCCGCGACCGGCGAGGCGTTCAGGCCCGTCACCCCGCTCTCGCGGTAGGCGGCCACCCGTTCCGCCACCAGGCCGGGAGGTCCCACCAGAGCGACCCTGTCGACCAGTTCGCCGGGGACCGCGGCGGCCGCCTCGGCCTTCCGGCCCGTCCGGTACAGCTCCTCGATCCGGGCCGCCGGCTCCGCGAAGCCGTACCGGCCCACGAGGTCGTTGTAGAAGTTCCTGCCGCGGGCGCCCATGCCGCCGACGTACAGGGCGATGTACTCCCGCACCCGCTGCCGGCCCGCCGCGAGTTCCGCCTCGTCCTCGCTGACCAGGACCTTCACGTCGGCGATGATCCGGAGCGTCGGCAGCCCGTCCGGACGCCTGGCCCGGCCGGCCTCCAGCGAAGGCCCGAACACCTCCTTGGCGGACTCGGGGAGAAACAGCGTCGGCTGCCAGCCCTCGCAGAGTTCGGCCGCCGTCTCCACGCTCTTGGCGCCCAGCGCGGCCAGCACGATCGGGATGTCGGGCCGCACCGGGTGGTTGATCAGCCGCAGGGGCCGGCCGGCGTGCCCGGTACCGCCGCGCTCGGCGGTCAGCGGCAGCTGGAAGTGCCGGCCCTCGTGGCTCAGGGGTTCGCGCCGCCAGACCGTCCGGCAGATCTCGACCACTTCCCGGATCCGGGCCAGCGGCGCGGTGTACGGCAGCCCGTGGAAGCCCTCCACCACCTGCGGCCCGGATGCCCCGAGGCCCAGCTCGAACCGGCCCTCCGACACGAAGTCGAGCCCGGCGGCGGTCATCGCGAGCAGCGCGGGGGTGCGCGAGTACGCGTTGAGGATGCCGGAGGCGATGCGCATCCGCTCCGTACGGGCGGCGAGATAGCCGAGCTGGCTCACCGAGTCGAAGGTGTAGGCCTCGGGCAGCACGACCGAGTCCACCCCGGCCGCCTCGAAGTCGGCGAGCCCCCGGGCGGCTTCGGCGAAGCCGCCCGAGTAGCTCATGAGCAGTCCCACATCCATGGGGAACCCTCCTCTCCCGGCCGGGCCGTGGCCGTGCGCCGGTTCACGGACGGCCGCCTTCGACGGCCTCGCCCGCGGCCGCGCGCAGCCGGTCGCGCAGCTCGAACTTGCGGACCTTGCCCGAGGGCGCCCTCGGCAGCTCGGGCACGACCTCGATGCGCTCCGGGGCCTTCTGGGGGGCGACCCGGTGGCGCGCGAACAGCTCGCGGACCTCCTCGACGTCCAGGGTGCCGCCGTCGAGGACCACGAACGCGGCCACCCGCTCCCCGTAGCGCGGGTCGGGTTCGGCGACCACCGCAGCGTGCCGGACCCGGGGATGGGTGGCCAGGATGTCCTCGACCTCCTTGGAGGCGATGTTCTCCCCTCCCCGGATGATGATGTCCTTGATGCGGTCGGTGATGGTCAGGTGGCCGTCCTCGTCGAGCCGTCCGACGTCGCCGGTACGGAACCAGCCGCCCGGCGCGAACGCCGAGGCGTCGTAGGCCGGATCGCGGTAGCCGACGAACTGGCTGGGCCCGCGGGTCAGCACCTCGCCCTCCGATCCCAGCGGCACCGGTCGCAGGTTCTCGTCGACGATCCGTACCTCGTCGCCGAACCGCACCAGTCCGTCGGTCTGCGACCGCTGGCGGGCGGAGGCGTCCAGCGGGGAGGTCGCGCAGCGGGGGTGCTCGGTGCTGCCGTAGGCCCGCGCGACGACGATGCCCGCGGCGTCGGCCCTGGCGACCAGCGCGGGCGGCACGTTGGCGGCGCCGATCTGCACGAACCGCAGGCTGGAGATGTCCCGGCCGTGTTCCTCGGCGGCCTTGAGTATCGCCTCCACGTGCAGCGGTGTGCCACTGGTGATGGTGCAGCGGAACGACTCGACGAGTTCCACCGCGCGGCGGGGCTGCCAGCGGTCCATGTGCACGGTGTCGGTGCCGCCGACGATCCCGCTGCACGCGGCCAGCAGCCCCGCGACATGGCCCGAGGGCCAGGGTATGAGGCGGGTGTCGTCCGGGCCGGCCTCGTTCATCAGGTCGCCCTTGCGCAGTTCGTGCAGCAGGGTGTTGTGCGTGTGCTGCACGCCTTTGGGGACCCCGGTCGTGCCCGAGGTGTAGATCACCGCGCAGACGTCGTCGGCGTGCACGCCCGCGGGCGACGGCACCTCTTCCGTCCCGGCGAGGAACGTGTTCCAGGGGACGGCGTCCGGCGCCGTCCGCTCGCCGATCATCACGACGTGTTCGAGGTCCGGACCCGTGTCGAGGCGGGCCAGCCGGTCGACGAAGTCGATGGCCCGCCAGGCGTCGGGCAGGATCAGCACCTTCGCCCGGGAGTCGCGGAGGATGCCGCCGACCTCGGCCGCGCCGTAGATGTGGGTGATGGGCAGGACGACCGCCCCGGCCAGCCATGCCCCGAAGTACGAGACCACCAGCTCCAGGCGGTTGGGCACCTGGACGGCGACCACGTCACCGGGCCGCACCCCCAGCCGGCGCAGTCCGGCCGCCGCCCGGCGGCCGAGCGCGAGCACGTCCGCCAGCGTCACCGTGGTCGTCTCCGACTCCGTGGCGAACACGAATCGGGTTCCGGGTACGCGCCGGCCGGCGTCCTCCAGCGCCTCGGCCATGGTCCGCGAGGAGTAGTGGCCCTCCCGGTACCAGCGGTCCCGCAACAGCGCGCGGTCACGCCCCAGTTGCTCGGGTGTCACGCCCACTGCCGTCCCCTCCGCGGTCGGTGTCGCGCCCATGTCAGCCAGCCAGTTCGAAGACGGTGGCGTTGGCGGTGCCGCCGCCCTCGCACATGGTCTGCAGCCCGAACCGGATACCTTCGCGGCGCATGTGGTGCAGCAGCCGGGTGGCGAGGATGGCACCGGAGGCACCGAGCGGGTGTCCCACGGCGATGGCCCCGCCGAGCGGGTTGACCCGGTCGGGGTCGGCCTTGAGCTCGGTCTGCCAGGCGAGGGGTACGGGTGCGAAGGCCTCGTTGACCTCGAAGGCGCCGATGTCGTCGATCGTCAGGCCCGCCCGGTCGAGGACCTTGCGGGTGGCCGGGATGGGGGCGGTCAGCATCATCACGGGGTCGTCTCCGACGACGGCGCCCGCCCGGATCGTCGCCAGCGGCCGCAGGCCGTGCGCGCGGGCCAGGTCGGCCGTCGTGATGAGCAGGGCGGCGGCGCCGTCGGAGATCTGCGACGCGTTGCCCGCGTGGATGACGCCGTCCTCCTCGAACGAAGGCTTCAGTTTCGCCAGAGTGGCGGGCGAGGTGCCGCGGCGCAGCCCCTCGTCCTGGGTCAGGTCCGGCGCGGCCGGCACGGTGACCAGCTGGCCGTCGAAGACGCGGGCGTCGATGGCGGCCGCCGCCAGCTCGTGGGAACGGGAGGCGTACTCGTCGAGCCGTTGCCGGCTCAGCCCCCACTTGCGGGCGATCATCTCCGCGCCGGTGCCCTGCTCCAGCCGATCGGTCCCGTAGCGGTCCAGTACGGTCCGGCCGTAGGGCAGGCCGGTCTGGCGGGCGGCGCCGAGCGGGACCCTGGACATGGTCTCGACGCCGCCCGCGACCACCCAGTCGTAGGCGCCCGCGACGACGGCGTGCACCGCGGACTCGATGGCCTGCTGGCTGGATCCGCAGGCCCGGTTGAAGGTGACACCCGGAATGCTCTCGGGCCAGCCGGCCGCGAGGGTGGTGAACCGGGCGATGTTGCTGGACTGGTCTCCCAGCTGCGTGACGCAGCCCCACATCACGTCCTCGACGTACTCCGGCGGGATCCCCGTCCGGTCCACCAGTGCGCGTAGGACCACCGCGGACAGGTCCACGGGATGGACCTCGCTCAGTGATCCGTTGCGCTTCCCGATGGGGGTGCGAACCGCGTCCACGATCACTGCCTGACGTGCCGTCATCTCTCCTCGCTCCCACTTCAAGGTTCCGCCGCCCGGCTGCAGTCGCACGGGCGGTCGGGTCAGGTGTCGGTGCCGTGCTCCGTCGGCCCCCACCGGGTGAGGGCCTCCGCCGCCGGCGTGGTCGCTCCCCCGGCCGGCCGGGCGCGCGCCGACGGCCCGCCGCCCAGGGTCGGCCGCCATCCCGGCCGGCCGTCCGGGGCGGGCACCAGGGCCCCTCGGGCGCGCAGGTGCGGGTGCCCGGCCGCCTCGGCGAGGTTCAGTACCGGGGTCAGGCAGGCGTCGGTGCCCGCGGCGGCGGCCGCCCATTCGTCCCGGGTGCGCCGGAGCAGGGCCGCGGCCATGTCCCGGCGCAGCTCGGGCCAGCGGGCGGGGTCCTCACGCACGCCGTTCCAGGCGGGGTCGAGTCCGAGCAGCTCGGCCAGCGCGGCGAAGAACGGTGCCTCCAGGGCGCCGACCGCGACGTGGCCGCCGTCGGCGCAGGCATAGACGTCGTAGTAGGGCGCCCCGGTGTCCAGGCGGTTGGTGCCGGCGACATCCGACCAGGTGCCCCGGGACCGGTACTCGTGCAGCATCGCGGTGAGGTAGGTCGTGCCGTCCACGATGGCCACGTCGAGCACCCGGCCCAGGCCGGTCCGCGCGCGCTCGTGCAGCGCGGCCAGGACCGACATCACCAGGTACATGCCGCCCGCGCCGAAGTCGCCGAGCAGGTTGGCGGTCGGGGTGGGCGCCTCGCCGTGGCGGGCGGCGTGGTGCAGCGCACCGGTGATCGCAATGTAGTTGATGTCGTGCCCGGCGGTGGGCGCGAGCGGGCCGCGCTGTCCCCAGCCGGTCATCCGGGCGTAGACCAGCCCGGGGTTGCGGTCGCGGACGTCGTCCGGCCCCAGCCCGAGGCGCTCCATGACACCGGGGCGGAAGCCCTCGACCAGGACGTCGCAGTTCTCGGCGAGCCGCAACGCCTGCCCACGGCCCTCGGCCGACTTCACGTCGAGCTCGACGACGGGACGATTCTCCACCAGCGCGGGCCGGACGGCTCCCGGCCGGGCCACGGCCAGGACGTCGGCGCCCAGATCGGCCAGCAGCATGCCGGCGAACGGCCCTGGACCGAGGCCGAGGAACTCCAGGACCCGCAGCCCGCCGAGGGGTGGAACCGGTGACATCGGTCCTCCTATGATGACTCGACGCCATAGGGTATATCAGTTAGCGGATTTAGATAATGACCCGGGAGCAGCCGATGCCGTACACCTTCTACGAGGACGATCACGCAGCCTTCCGCCGGACCGTGCGCAGCCTGGTGGAACGTTCGGTGGTGCCGTATCTGGAGGAGTGGGAGGAGGCGCGCCTCGTCGACCGCTCCGTGTGGAAGGCCGCGGCGTCGGCGGGCGTGCTGGGGCTGCGCATTCCCGAGCGGTTCGGCGGGGCGGGTTCGGCCGACTACCGCTTCCGCTGCGTGATCCAGGAGGAGCTGGCCGAGGTGGGGGCGGCCGCGCTGGCCTCCGGTTTCAGCATCAACGAGGACATCGTCGGCTCGTACCTGGTCCGGTTCGGGACCGAGGAGCAGCAGAGCCGCTGGCTGCCGGGGATGGCGGCGGGCGAGGTGGTCACCTCGATCGCGATGACCGAGCCGGGCGGCGGCAGCGACCTGCGGGGCATCCGCACCGCGGCCCGGCGGGACGGCTCCGACTGGGTGCTGAACGGCGCCAAGACCTTCATCACCAGCGGCTCCAGCTCGGACCTGGTGATCGTGGCCGCCCGCACCGGGGAGGCGTCCGGCCGGGCCCGGCTCTCCCTGTTCCTGGTGCCGTCGGCGGCACCGGGATTCCAACGAGGTCCCAAGCTCAAGAAGCTGGGGCTGCACGCCCAGGACACCGCGGAGCTGTACTTCGACGACCTGCGGCTGCCCGCCGGGGCGCTGCTCGGCGAGGAGGGGTCGGGCTTCGGCCAGCTCACCGCCCAGCTCCCGCTGGAGCGGCTGTCCATCGCCTGGCGTGCGGTGACTGCGGCGGAGGCGGCCGTACGCTGGACGCTGGAGTACACCCGGGAGCGGCAGGTGTTCGGGCGGCGGCTCGTCGACTTCCAGAACACCCGGTTCCGGCTCGCCGAGCTGACGACGGAGGTCGAGGTGACGCGCGGCTATCTGGAGCGCTGCATCCTCGACCTCAACGAGGGCACGTTCGACGCCGTCACCGGCGCCAAGGCCAAGTGGTGGGCCACCGAACTCCAGAACCGGGTGGTCGCCGCCTGCCTCCAGCTGCACGGCGGCTACGGCTACATGGACGAGTACCGGATCTCGCGCGCGTACGCGGACGCGCGGGTGCAGACCATCGTCGGGGGAACCACCGAGATCATGAAGGAGATCATCGGCCGCGACCTGGCGGGGCCGAGGCCGGCCGGGAAGGCATGAGGAAGAGGGGGCGCCCGCGCCACCCAAGCGGGGCTCCCCCTCTCACTCCGCGCGCCCCGCGAGGGGACACACGTCCGGTGGCCACGAGGCCTACGAGGCCTCGGTGCCGGGCTTCTCGCTGAACTGGTGCCCGAGGAACGCGCCCGTCCAGGCCATCAGGTCGGACGGGACGTAGTAGCCCTTCTCGTCGTTGATGGCGTCCCAGTTCCCGGCGACGTCCTCGACGGTGGGGAGCCCGCCCTCGTACACGAAGCCCGGCGTGGAGCCGATGAAGAAGCGCGCGAACCGGCCCGCGCCCGCCGCGTAGATCTCGCCGTTGACCGGGCAGTCCTCGTGCGCGAGGTAGGCGACCATGGGGGACACCGCCTCCGAGGTCATGCCTGCCTGCTGGGCGGCGGCGTCGGCCGCGGCCTCGTCCTCGATGCCGCCCATCCGGGTCAGCGCGGCCGGGGCGATCACGTTCACCTTGATGCCGTGGGGCTCACCGGCCAGCCGCGCGCTGCGGGCCAGACCGATGACCCCGCCCTTGGCCGCGGCGTAGGAGAGGTTGTTGTCGAGCCCGAAGAAGCCGGCGGAGGTCGTCAGCACGACCCGTCCGTAGCCCTGCTCGACGAAGTGCGGCCAGGCGGCCTTCATGGTGTTGAAGGAACCCAGCAGGTGTACGGCGAGATGGCGTTCGAGGTTGTCCAGGTCGACCTCCGGCAGCCCCGCCCACCGGATGATGCCGGCGTTGTTCACGACGATGTCGATCCGGCCGAAGGCCTCCAGCGCGGAGTCGACGATGGCCTTGCCGCCCGCCTCCGTGGAGACGTCATGGGTGTCGGCGACGGCCTCGCCGCCGGCCGCCACGATCGCGTCGGCCACCTTCTGCGCCGGACCGGCGTCCGTGCCCTCGCCCGCCATCGATCCGCCGAGGTCGTTGACGACGACCTTGGCCCCCCGCTCGGCCAGCAGCCGGGCATGGGCCCGGCCGATCCCCCGGCCCGCCCCCGTGACGACGGCCACCCGTCCTTCGAAGCTCAACTGGTCCATCGACGACTCCTGTCGTACTGCGCTTGTCCCGTGAAGCGCCGGTGGAGGAGCACCGGCCCCCGGCTCTGACGAACTGTCACATGTGGTGCGCCCGCCGCCGTCCGGCGGCGGGAGACTCGGTGGCACGGGCTCCGTGCCAGGTGTGGGGAGACCGCCGGAGCCCCGGACCCCGGCAGTCGCCGCCTTCGTCACGAAGGCGGGCGGTCACTCCTCGATGCGGATGGCGAGCGCGGGGCACACGGCGGCCGCGTTGCGGACGTCGTCCGCCAGCTCGGGGCCCGGGGTCTCGTTCAGCAGCACGACGATGCCGTCCTCGTCCCGCTGGTCGAAGACGTCCGGGGCGGCGGCGACACACTGCCCGGCGGCGCAGCACTTCTCTTCGTCGATGACAACTTTCATGGCACTTCTCCTGGGTGGGGTTCAGGTGGTGGAAACCGGGATGTGAAGGCCGTCGACGACCTCCTGGCGGCGCAGCCGCGTCTGCTTGGGCATGTTCCAGCCGAGGACACCGGTCACGGCGCCGTCGACGGTGTACCGGGCGACGAACCGCCGGGCGGCCACCTCGCCCTCGACGATCTCCGCCTCGGCGTCGGCCGGCAGCATGCCGTGCACCTGGAGCTTGGCGTCGAACTGGTCGGTCCAGAAATACGGCACCGGCGCGTAGGGCCGGTCGTCGCCGAGGATCGCCGCGGCGACGGCCGCCGCCTGCTCGGTGGCGTTCGTACGGTTCTCCAGCCGGACCAGGCGGCCGTAGCCCTCGTGGTGGAACCGGGCCACGTCGCCGACCGCGTAGATCCCGTCGGCCGCGCGGCAACGGGAGTCGCACACCACGCCGTTGTCAAGGGTGAGTCCGCTGTCCGCCAGCCACTGCGTCGCCGGCACCGCGCCGATCGTGACGACCACGACCTCGGCCGGCAGGGTCTCCCCCGTGCTCAGCTCGACTCCGGTGACCCGGCCGTCCTGGCTGGTCAGCCCCGCGCAGCCCGCGCCCAGCCGCAGCCGTACGCCGCGCTCGCGGTGCAGGTCGCCCAGCAGCCCGGACACCATCGGGCCCACCTGCAGGGCCATCGGCGCGTCGAGCGGACCGGTGAGGGTCACGTCCACACCGAGCGTGCACGCGGTGGCGGCGATCTCGGACCCGAGCACGCCCTCTCCGACCACGACCAGGCGCACTCCCGGCCGCAGCTCCTCCTTCAGGGCCAGGGCGTCCTCGAGGCTGCGCAGGACGTACACGCCCGCCAGACCGTCCTGCCCGGGCAGCATGCGGGCCCGCACGCCCGTGGCGATCACGACCGCGTCCGCGGACAGTTCACGCCCCGCCGCCGTCCGCACGGTGCGGGTGGCCACGTCGAGGCCGACGGCTTCCTCACCGAGCACGAACTGGGCGTCGAGCCCCGAGAGGACCTCGTCCGTCCGCAGCGCCGCCCGTTCCGCCTCCCACGCGCCGGAGAGGACCTGCTTGGACAGGGGCGGCCGGTCGTAGGGCGCGTGCGGCTCGTCGCCGATCACGACGACCTCGCCGGAGTACCCCTTGCGCCTCACGGCCTCCACGGTGGTCAGCCCGGACGCCGAGGCGCCCACCACCAGGAGCCGCGCGGGGGCGGTCATGCGCCCGCTCCGGCGACCACCGCCCGGGCCGGCAGCCGTCGGCCGCCGTCCGGGAAACCCTGCTCGATCCTCATACCGTCACTCCGATGCAGCTTCGCGCAGTCTTGCCACGTAACTTATACTTACCGGTCGAAACAATGAAACAGAGCGGACCGGTCCGCGGGACCGCCCGCGTGGGGCGGCCGGCCGGGCCTCGCGCGCCGCGTCGGCGCCACCGCGCGGATCCGGTCCCGGGGGGGGGGGGGGGGGGCCCCGGCGCGGGAGGGGACCCCCCCCCCGGGGGGGGGGGGGGTGGGCGGGGGCGGGAACCCCCGCCCCCCCCGCCCGGGGGGGC
>NZ_JBEYVI010000060.1:0-45155 GCF_040643955.1 Streptomyces sp. NPDC047061 | reverse complement strand
CGCCCGCTGGCCCGCCTTCTTTAAGAACCCGCGCCGCCCCCGTGGGGGCTTTGTAGATACCCGCCCCCCGATTGTTTCCCCACCCGCCCCCGCCCGTCGACGGAACGTTCCGTCGACGGGCGCCGTCCACACACAGATACCCTTGACATGTGACCGACGCCCAAGACACCGCAGCAGACAGTTCACTGCGCACCACCGGGGGCACCCCTCCGGACGACGCCGGATCTTCTGTGACGGAGGCGCCGATCCCTTTGCTGGAGCCCCGTGAGGGCATTCCGCCGGTGGTCGTGGACGAGGCCGCACTGGCCCGCGTGATCGCCGCCTTCGCCGCCGGCTCCGGCCCCGTCGCCGTCGACGCCGAGCGCGCCTCCGGCTACCGCTACGGCCAGCGCGCCTACCTCGTCCAGCTGCGTCGCGAGGGCGCCGGGACCGCGCTGATCGACCCCGTCGCCTGCCCCGACCTGTCGGGCCTCGGCGAGTCGCTGGCCGGCGTCGAGTGGGTGCTGCACGCGGCCACCCAGGACCTGCCCTGCCTGCGCGAGATAGGCATGACGCCCAGCAGCCTCTTCGACACCGAGCTGGCCGGGCGGCTCGCCGGGTTCCCTCGGGTCGGGCTGGGCGCGATGGTCGAGGGCGTCCTCGGCTTCGTGCTCGAAAAGGGCCACTCCGCCGTCGACTGGTCGACCCGGCCGCTGCCCGAGCCCTGGCTGCGGTACGCGGCGCTGGACGTCGAGCTGCTCGTCGACCTGCGGGACGCCCTGGAGAAGGAGCTGGACCGGCAGGGGAAGCTGGAGTGGGCGCGGCAGGAGTTCGACGCCATCGCGGCGGCACCGCCGGCCGAGCCGAGAAAGGACCCCTGGCGCCGGACGTCCGGGATGCACAAGGTGCGCCGGCGCCGGCAGCTGGCGGTGGTGCGGGAGCTGTGGGAGACCCGGGACCGGATCGCGCAGAAGCGCGACGTGTCGCCGGGCAAGGTGCTCGGCGACACGGCCATCGTGGAGGCGGCGCTGGCACTGCCGGTCAACGTGCACGCCCTCGCGGGGCTGAACGGCTACGGCCACCGGATGGGGCGGCGGCAGCTGGAGCAGTGGCAGGCGGCGGTGGACCGCGCCAAGGCGCTGCCGGACACCGCGCTGCCGCAGCCGGGGCAGCCGGTGACGGGGCCGCCGCCGCCCCGGGCGTGGGCCGACAAGGACCCCGCCGCGGCGGCTCGCCTGTCGGCGGCCCGGGCCGCCGTCTCCGAGCTGGCCGAGCGGCTCACCATGCCGCAGGAGAACCTGATCGCGCCGGACACCGTGCGCAGGCTCTGCTGGGAGCCCCCGAAGGTGGTCGACGCGGAGACCGTGGGGACCGCGCTGGTGGGGTACGGCGCGCGGCCCTGGCAGGTGGACCAGGTGACGCCGGTGCTGGTGGCGGCGCTGTCCGCCTAGGCGGACGGCGCGGCCGACGCCCGGCATCCGGCATCCGGCATCCGGCGCCCGGCCCCCGCACTCAGACCGGGCCTGCTCCGGCCGGTTCGTCCCGCGCCGGTTCCGGACCGGTCGCGTCGGCGTGACCGGCCGGGTCTTCGAGGAACGCGGTGTAGAGATGTCTGCCCCGGTTCACGGAGAAGTCGATCTCGGGCAGGAGGTCCGGGACCGCGATCGCGGTCGCCAGATTGCGGTACATGCGTGAGATCCGTGCCTCGACATTTCCCAGGTGCCGGTCGACGATGTCCGAGATGAGCACCGCTCCGGCCCAGTCGCCCGCGATTTGGTAGGCCTGCTGCTCCACGTCGACGAACTGTTTCAGCTCGCCGCGTCGCCGCGCTTCGGAAAGCTGTCCCGCGTTGAAAGCGATCCAGTCCGGCCACGGGGTGCCATAGGTCTCCGGCGCATTACTGTGGAACGACAGTTTCAAAGCGGCCTGCAGGGCGTTCTCGCGGGAGATCCGGTAAGCGAGGATCATCCCGATGTCGACCACTTCCTGGAGCATGATCCGCTGCGCCCGCAGACCGTCCATGGACAGCGTGTCCCGCATGATGGCCGTCGCCACTTCGACCTTTCCGCCCGGGAAATGCCGGTAAAAGGCTCCTTTGCTGGTCCGTGCGGCGGTGATGAGGTCACCGACCGACGCCCCTTCGTAGCTGTCCACCACGAAGAGCGCACCGGCGGCGTCGAGAATGCGCTGCCTCGTGTCGATCGCACGCTGTTGCTGACGTCGCGGTCTGCGCGGATTACTCATTCGATCTCGCCTTCGAGACCCGCTCACGGGTTCACAGGTTCACGGATTCGCGACTGAACATGATTTGTCCGGGATAACCGCGTACGCGCCAATTCAGCCCCCTGATATTACCTCGAAGATCGGACCGGGCGAGGGGCTTGAGTCATTGTTCGTGACCATACGCGGCAGTGGTGACACGTAAGGACCCCTGCCCCTTGTCGGCACTGACCGGCCCCGCCACCCGCCACCCCGGACACCACCTGCGACCGACGCTCGCTTGACGTGATCGGGCCAGGGTTCCAGACTGGGCGCCTGACAGAACAGACCGATCGGTCCCTTCTGGCGCAGGCGCCATCCGGGCAACACGGACATCCCTCCTTCGGGGCGGGACATACCGGTTGCCCTGAGCGTCCGGCCGACCGCCCAGGCAGGGGATTGTCGCCCGAATCCGGGGAAAAGCCCTGCAGTTGGGGGACCAGCGTGCTGTTCTGCCGCAACAGACGAGGGACGGAGCACAAGAGACCATTCGGTCCGAACAAGACCTGGTGACCCAGGGGCCGGAAACACCATCCGGACCACTGCCCAGCCCATGCACGGGGGCGCATGGAGCGGGCGTCATGGCACACGCCCGATCGAGGACCGTCGGCCCCCGCCTCACCGAGGGGAGTCTCTGTGCACGCACGCGGCCGTTCACATGTGTCCGGCGAACACCTGGGCTGGCGGTCGGCACCGCCACCGGGCACGGCGCGGCAGTGCCCTTTCAGACACTTTCACCGGCCGAGCGGCGAGCCGAACCCCGGCTGCGCACCCGCCGACACCCGCTGACCCCGTCCAGCAGCCAGCCGCCACCCGCTCGGGAGCCCGCCGCCATGACCACCCTCCCCTCGTCCTCCGCCGTCGCGGCCGCACTGCGGGCCGGTCCCATCGGCGCCGTGGCGGTGGTCGCCCCGTACGACGGCGGGGGCCCGTATCAGTGGGCCTTCGAGCGGCAGGGCCTGCGGACCGTGGCCGTCCTCCCGGAGCACCGGCTGCGCCCGCCGGCGTACCGGAACGCGCCACCGCCCGTCGGGTACGGCGACAGGGTCGTACACCGGGGGCTGCGGCAGACGGTCAAGGCGCTGCGGGCGCTGGGGGTGACCGCCGTCGTCGCGGGCGGCGCCGAGGGGGTCGAGCTGGCCGAGCGGATCGCCTGGCACCTCGGACTGCCCGGAGCCGATCCGGTGTCCTCGGAGCTGAGGTACGACCGCGGTGCCCAGGCGGCCCGGCTGTCCCGGCTGGGGATCCCGGCGCTGCGCGGCATCCGCACCGCGCGTCCGGCCGACGCCGTGACCTGGGCACGGTCGCACCCGGCGGCCCGCTACCTGCTCGCCCCGGCGGCCGTCGGAACCCCGGTCGACGCGGTGGAATGCGCGGACGAACGCCAGATCGGCGCGGCCTGGCCGGCGCTGTGGCACGCGACCGCCCAGCACTCCGCAAGCCCGCACCTGGTGCTCAGCGAGCTGCCCGGTCGCCACCGGTACACGGTCGACACCGTCACCCGCCCGGGCCCGGACGGACGGCCCGAGCACCTCGTCACCGGCCTGCAGGCGGACGTTCCCGCCGGTCCCGCCGGCCCTGCCGGTCCGTACGCGCCGGACGGCCCGCCGGCACCCGCCCTCACGCGCTACACGGCCCGGGTGCTGGACGCGCTCGGCGTGGTGTGCGGCCCGGCCACCACCAGGCTCGCGTACGGCGACGGCGACACGGCCCGCCGCGGGCCGCTGCTGATCTGCGCGATCGCGGCGCCCGTCATGGCACGGGCCGACGAGGCACCGCGTCCGACGACCGGCTGTCACCGGGCCTCGGGTGTGCCGGACCCCTGGCCCGCTCCCGCCGTCCCGTTCTTCCGGGACCGTTCATGACCCGACGCCCGTCCGCCTGCGTACACCACCACCCGAGAGGAGCCCCCGTGCTCTCGTCACCCGCGCCTCGGTCCCACCCCGCCCGCACCCGGCGGCTGTTGACGGGCAACACCCGCATCTTCGAACTGGGCACGTCGCGGACCGAGCCGTCTCCGCGGCGTCCGTGCGCCGCCCCGGTGATGCGCCGTGGGGCGCCTCCGCGCAGGCGCCTTTCCATGTGACGTTCGCCGCTCCACCCGCCAGGACTGGGCAGCCACGTTACTCATAAGTAGCATGGGGCCTGAGCGCGCGCTCAGCGCATCGCAGCAGTGCCATCCCGCACCCTGGAGGAGAGCCAATCGTGCCTCGTACCGTCAGGGATGTCGTCTTCGTCGACGGCGTCCGTACCCCGTTCGGCAAGGCGGGCCCGAAGGGCATCTACCACGAGACCCGCGCCGACGACCTCGTCGTGAAGGCGATCCGGGAGCTGCTGCGCCGCAACCCCGGGCTGGACACCAAGAAGATCGACGAGGTCGCCATCGCCGCGACCACGCAGATCGGTGACCAGGGTCTGACCATCGGCCGTACCGCGGGCATTCTCGCGGGCCTGCCGACCTCCGTGCCCGGCTACTCCATCGACCGCATGTGCGCCGGCGCCCTGACCGCCGTCACCACGGTCGCCGGTTCCGTCGCCTTCGGCGCGTACGACGTCGCCATCGCCGGCGGTGTCGAGCACATGGGCCGCCACCCGATGGGCGAGGGCGTGGACCCGAACCCGCGGTTCGTCAGCGAGAAGCTGGTGGACGAGTCGGCGCTGTTCATGGGCATGACCGCGGAGAACCTGCACGACCGCTACCCGACGATCACCAAGCAGCGCGCGGACGAGTACGCCGTGCGCTCCCAGGAGAAGGCCGCCAAGGCGTACGCCAACGGCAAGATCCAGGCCGACCTGGTGCCGATCTCGGTGCGTCGCACCAACCCCGAGGGCGGCGAGACCGGTTGGGGTCTCGTGACGGCCGACGAGCCGATGCGCCCGGGCACGACGCTGGAGAACCTCACCGGTCTCAAGACGCCGTTCCGTGTGCACGGCCGGGTCACCGCGGGTAACGCGGCCGGTCTCAACGACGGTGCGACCGCCTCGCTCATCGCGTCCGAGGACTTCGCCCGCGAGAACAACCTGCCGGTGAAGATGCGTCTCGTGGCGTACTCCTTCGCGGGTGTCGAGCCGGAGGTCATGGGCTACGGCCCGATCCCGGCCACGGAGAAGGCCCTCGCGCAGGCGGGTCTGTCGATCTCCGACATCGGTCTCTTCGAGATCAACGAGGCCTTCGCCGTGCAGGTGCTGGCCTTCCTGGAGCACTACGGCATCGCGGACGACGACGAGCGCGTCAACCAGTACGGCGGCGCGATCGCCTTCGGTCACCCGCTGGCCTCCTCGGGTGTGCGTCTGATGACGCAGCTGGCCCGCCAGTTCGAGGAGCAGCCGAACGTCCGCTACGGCCTGACCACCATGTGCGTCGGCTTCGGCATGGGCGCGACGGTCATCTGGGAGAACCCGCACTTCGAGGGGGACAAGTGAGCACCACCGCCGAGCTTCTGAAGCAGGCCTCGGACCTGTTCCCCGACGAGGTCGTCACGTCGGCGCACGTGCGCCACTTCGACCTGCCGTCCGGGGCCGGCCGCTTCGCGCTGATCACCCTGGACAACGGCCTGGACCACACCAAGCCGACCACCTTCGGCCCGGCCTCGCTGGCGAACCTCAACACCGCCGTCGACCAGGTCGAGAAGGAGGCCGCCGAGGGCACGATCGTCGGTATCGGCATCACCGGCAAGCCGTTCATCTTCGCGGTCGGCGCCGACCTCAAGGGCGTCGAGCTGCTCAAGGAGCACGAGCACGCGCTGGCCATCGGCAAGGGCGGCCACGAGGTCTTCAAGCGCCTCGCGGGCCTCGCGGTGCCGACCTTCGCGTACTACAACGGTGCCGCCATGGGCGGTGGCGTCGAGGTCGGTCTGCACTGCACGTACCGGACCGTGTCCAAGGCCATCCCGGCGTTCTCCCTGCCCGAGGTCTTCCTCGGTCTGGTCCCGGGCTGGGGCGGCTGCGCGCTGCTGCCGAACCTGATCGGCGCCGACAAGGCCGTCTCGGTCATCATCGAGAACAGCCTCAACCAGAACAAGCAGCTCAAGGGGCAGCAGGTCTTCGACCTCGGCATCGCCGACGCCCTCTTCGAGGGTGCCGACTTCCTGGAGCAGTCGCTGATCTGGACCGCCCAGGTGCTGAAGGGCGACATCGAGGTCGAGCGCCCGGTGATCGACCGCGGCGAGGCCTGGGACCAGGCCGTCGCGCGCGGCCGCTTCATCGCCGACTCCAAGGTGCACGGCGCCGCCCCGGCCGCCTACCGCGCCCTGGACATCATCGCCGCCGCCAAGAACGGCGACCTCCAGCAGGGCTACGACGCCGAGGACCTGGCCCTCGCCGACCTGATCATGGGCGGCGAACTGCGCGCCGGCATCTACGCGTTCAACCTGGTGCAGAAGCGCGGCAAGCGTCCGGCGGGTGCGCCCGACAAGAACCTGGCGCGTCCGGTCACCAAGGTGGGCGTCGTGGGTGCGGGCCTCATGGCCTCGCAGCTCGCGCTGCTGTTCCTGCGCCGCCTGGAGGTGCCGGTCGTGCTGACCGACATCGACCAGGAGCGCGTCGACAAGGGTGTGGGCTACGTCCACGCCGAGATCGACAAGCTGCTCGGCAAGGGCCGGATCAACCAGGACAAGGCCAACCGTCTCAAGGCGCTGGTGACGGGTGTCCTGGACAAGGCCGAGGGCTTCTCCGACGCCGACTTCATCATCGAGGCGGTCTTCGAGGAGATCGGCGTCAAGCAGCAGGTGTTCGCGGAGGTCGAGGCGGTCGCCCCGGCGCACGCGATCCTGGCGACGAACACCTCCTCCCTCTCGGTGACGGAGATGGCGTCGAAACTCAAGAACCCCGAGCGGGTCGTGGGCTTCCACTTCTTCAACCCGGTCGCGATCCTGCCGCTCCTGGAGATCGTCCGCGGCGAGCAGACCGACGACGCCTCGCTGGCCACGGCCTTCGCCGTCGCCAAGAAGCTGAAGAAGACCGCGGTTCTGGTCAAGGACGCCCCCGCGTTCGTCGTGAACCGCATCCTCACCCGCTTCATGGGCGAGATCCAGAACGTCATCGACGAGGGCACCCCGGTGGAGGTCGCGGAGAAGGCGGTGGAGCCCCTGGGCCTGCCGATGTCTCCCCTCGTCCTCCTGGAGCTGGTCGGTCCGGCCATCGGCCTGCACGTCTCGGAGACCCTCAACCGGGCCTTCCCGGACCGCTTCACGGTCTCCCCGAACCTCGCGGCCGTCGTCAAGGCGGGCAAGCGCGGCTTCTACGTGTACGACAGCGGGAAGCCGGAGCTGGACCCCGAGGTCGCCGCGCTGCTCAAGCAGGGTGACGTGGTCCTCTCCGAGGAGCAGGTCCGGGACCGCGTCCTGGACGCCGTCGCCCAGGAGATCGGGCTCATGCTCGACGAGGGTGTCGTCGCCGAGGCGCAGGACATCGACCTCTGCCTGATCACGGGCGCCGGCTGGCCCTTCCACCTGGGCGGCATCACGCCGTACCTGGACCGCGAGGGCGTCTCGGAGCGCGTGAACGGCAAGAAGTTCCTGGCCCCGGGCGTGGCGAGCGTCCCGGCGTAACCGCATCCGTACGGACCCGATGCCCGGCACACCGGCTGGTGTGCCGGGCATCGGCGTGCCGGGGGACGCACCAGCCGCACCCGCTTCAGGCGGGCGGGGCCGCCTCCACGTGTACGACTCCCAGTTCCGTGCCGTCGAGGTCGCGGCGGGAGCGGCCCAGGATGCCGACGGCCAGGTGGGACGGGTCCTCGGGATCGTCGCGCGGCACGAAGGTGACGACGTCCGGATGGTGGCTCGTCACCAGCCAGCCCTCGCCCTGGTTGAGTTCGAGCACACGGAAGTCACCCGCCGCGGTGGCGACATGCATGGGGCCGAACTCGCGGAGGATACCGACGGCCTGCTCGGCGATGTCACCGGTGGGGTGTTCGAGTACCACGCAGGTGCCGTGCTCGAACAGCACCCAGGACTTGCCGGAGCCGGTGAGCAGACGCTGCCAGGTGTCGATGAGTGTCTGGTTTTCCACGGTGGTCATCATGGCGCACGCACACCGTTCGTGACGGCCCGGAGTACGTCTCAGACCTCCTGCCAGGCCTGCAGCGCCAGCCCCGGCTCGTCCTTGCGGCGGGTGAGGAGGAGCTGGCCGGTGGACGGGGACAGGCTCGCCGCGGTCACCCGGCCCTCCTCGTCCGTGGTCAGGGCGACCGTCGCGTCCGCGGGCAGCTGCGGGCCGGACTCGGTCCACCAGGCGCCCGCCTGCTCGTCCTCGGTCGGATACGCCGCGAAGGCCACCCGGCCGCTCGCCGAGCGCTGGGCGAGCAGGGTGCAGTCGTGCCCGTCGAGTTCGCAGCGGACCGCGGCCACCGGGCCGGGTCCGGCGGAGGGCAGCAGGGTGTACGGCTTGCCGCCCGGACGCCAGGCGCAGAGGTCGCCGGACTCGTCGGTGTAGTAGAGGGTCGTGCTCTCCGGGGAGGTGGCGAGAGCGGTGAGGGTGCCCGGCCTGACCGGGGTCTCCAGGGCCTCCAGGAGCACGGGCGGCTTACCGGCCGCCTCCTGACGCCAGTGCACGATCCCGCCGGGCACGGCCGCGTACACCTCGACCCGCCCCGACTCACCGGTCACCGCCGCGAGCCCGTCCTCGACCAGCCGCCCCTTCAGGTCCCGCCACGGCTCCCAGCCGCCCTTCGCCTTCTGGGCGACCATGCCCACCCCGCGCCCCCGGTTGCGGACGAAGACATGGGCGCGGCCCTGCGCGTCCACCGCGACGGCCGGGGTACCGGTGACGTCGCCCCTCTTGCTCGGGTGGCCGATCGACTGCCAGTCCAGGGCAGCCAGATGAGGCCGGTAGTGCGTGGAGTGGACGAGACCCGACTCGCCGTTCACGGTGGGCCGCCAGGCGACCAGGTGGGCGTATCCGTCGGCTCCGTGCCCGACCGAGAAGCCGGGGTGCAGCCGCTGGTCGCCGCCCATCCTCCGCGGGGAGCCCCAGGGGCCGCCGGGGCCGCGCTCGGCCCGGCACAGCACGGCGTCGCCCGACGGCAGATGGACACTGAGCCGGCCGTCGCGGCCGCGGAGGAGCCAGTCGCCGTTCACCGCTTCACTCTAAGCGGGGCCGTTCGCGGCAGTGCCGGGGCCCCGGGCGTGCGAGGCTTGGGGCATGGAAGACGAAGCTCCCCTGCTGGTGATCGTCGACGGCGCGAACGTCGTCGGGTCACGGCCGGACGGCTGGTGGCGGGACCGCAAGGGGGCCGCCGAGCGGCTGCGCGACCGGCTGGCCGAGCGGGGGCTGCCAGGCAGGCCGACACCGGTGGAGCTGGTCCTCGTCGTCGAGGGCGCGGCCCGCGGGGTGGCCTCGGTGCCCGGGGTACGGGTGGAATCGGCGCCCGGCAGCGGCGACGACCGGATCGTGGAGCTGGCCGCCGAGGACCCCGGCCGGCCCCGCCTCGTCGTCACCGCCGACCGTGAACTGCGCGGCCGGGTGACGGAGTTGGGCGCCGAGGTGATCGGGCCGAGCGCGCTGCACTAGGCGCTCCGCTGGAAGCGCCGTGACGTGCCACGACATGCCGAGTGTCGACTGCGGCGCCGTCGTGGCTGGTCGCGCAGTTCCCCGCGCCCCTTACGGGGCGCTCGGCGCCCTCACATACAGCACCGCGCCGTCCACCTCGCCTGCCTGTTCGTAGTCGGCTGCGAGCAGCCTGCGCAGGCTGGGGACGTGGTCGGGGCCGTACGGCTTGCCCCGGGAGTCGTCGATCACCAGGGCCGGTGCCCGGTCGGCCAGCTCCGCGCGGAAGACCGGCCAGGTGCCCTCGACGGCGTACTTCTCGCCGACCTGCGGACCGTCCCTGCCGCCGCTGAAGTTGGTGAGAAGGCCGGCGGTGAGGTAGCGGGTGGCGGGGGTGCGGTCGGCGAGCCAGTACGTCTCCGGGTGTATGCCCCAGACCAGGACCCGGTCGCCGGGCGCGGTACGGCGGTCGAGGGTGAGAGCCAGCCGCTGGGCGTGCGCGAGTTCGGGCCGGGGGGCCAGGACGCCCCAGGTCAGGAACAGCGCGCAGGCGCAGGCCGAGGCGAGGACCGCGGCCGGATTCCGTTCCCGGGGCAGGATCTGCAGCGCGGCCGTGGCCAGCAGCGCGAGGGGCGGGGTGAGTTGCAGGAAGTAGTGGCCGAAGAAGTGGAAGCCGAGGGTGACGGCGACCGCCGACGCGGCCAGCCACAGCCACAGGTCGACGGCGCCGGTGCGGGCGATGCGCAACGCCCGCACGATGGGCGGGAGCAGGCCCGCCGAGGCCGCACCGAGGATCGCGATATTGGTCAACGCCCGGGCCAGGACGTGGAGTTCCGAGCCCGTGAAGGAGGCGTAGGCGCCGGAGCCGGTGACCGTCCAGAAGGCGAACCCTGCCGGGTCGGTAGCCAGGGCCACGCCCAGCACAGGCAGGGCGGCGCCGGCCGCCAGTCGGAGCAGGCCCGCGCGCGGGCCGCCGTACCGGTGGAGCAGGTAGAGCACCGGCAGCAGGACCGCACCGCCGGTCTGTTTGGTGAGGAAGGCGCAGGCGACGGCGGCACCGGCCGCTCCCCAGCGGCGGCGGTCGGCACACCACATCGCGGCGGCCGTGCACGGCAGCATGAACACCTCGAAGGTGGCCGCCTGCGCGTCCTCGGGGTTGAGCCCGACCGAGACCAGCAGGTACAGCGCCCCGGCGGTGCGGCCCGCCCGGTCTCCCCAGCGCCGCCGGGCGATCGACGCGAGCAGGACGGCGGTGGCCAGCTGGGCCAGTACGGCGAGGACCCGGAGCGGCGCGAGCGACCCGGACCCGAAGACCGCGAACGTCCCCTCGTACAGCCACGGCAGCAGCGGCGGCTTGCGGTCCACGACCGTCTCGTACAGCTGCCCGCCGCGCGCCAGCAGGCGGGCCTGTACGGCGAGATAGCCCTCGTCCGGGTTCCACAGCGGCCGGAGGAAGGACGGCACCCGGGTCACGCAGGCCAGTACGGCGAGCAGGGGCAGCAGCCGCGTCCAGTACCCCTTCCCTGCGACTACGGACCGTGGTGGGGCGAGGGGCACGAGAAGCATGGGGAGCACGCTATCCGGCCCCGCAGTCCCACCCGGACGGGACATACGGGGCCGGAGCGGCGAGCCTGTCGCTCACGGAGCGTCGGCAGGAGCCCGCTCGGCCTGGGCGAGGCGGCTGTGCGTACGGCCGTAGAGGAAGTAGACGACGAAGCCGATGACCATCCAGATGGCGAACCGCAGCCAGGTCTCGGCGGGCAGGTTGAGCATCAGCCACAGCGAGGCCAGCACGGACACGATCGGCAGCACCGGTACCCACGGGGTGCGGAAGGACCGCTCCAGGTCGGGCCGGGTGTTGCGCAGGATGACGACGCTGATCGCGACGACGATGAAGGCGAAGAGCGTGCCGATGTTCACCAGTTCGGCGAGTTCACTGAGGCTGGTGAAGCCGGCGACGATCGCGATGACGACGCCGAGCAGGATGGTCGGCCGGTACGGGGTGCGGAACTTCGGGTGGGTGTGCGAGAAGAACCGGGGCAGCAGCCCGTCCCGGCTCATCGCGAAGAACACCCGGGACTGGCCGAGCAGCAGGATCATGCACACGGTGGTCAGGCCGACGGCCGCGCCGAAGCTGATCAGGCCGGCGAACCAGGGGTGCCCGGTGGCCTTGAACGCGTCGGCCAGCGGGGCGTCCACGGAGAGCTCGCTGTACTTCTGCATGCCGGTCACCACGACGGCCACGGCGACGTACAGCGCGGTGCAGATGATCAGGGAGCCGATGATGCCGCGGGGCACGTCCCGCTGGGGGTTGCGGGTCTCCTCGGCGGCGGTGGCGACGACGTCGAAGCCGATGAAGGCGAAGAAGACGACGGAGGCGGCGGTGAAGATGCCCATCACGCCGAAGTTGGAGGGGGCCCAGCCGAACATCAGCTGAATGAGGGGTGCCTTGAGGTTGCCGCCGGCCGGCACGGGCTGCTTCGGCGGGATGAAGGGGCTGTAGTTGCCGCTGTGGATGAAGAAGGCGCCGGCGATGATGACGACCAGGACGACGGCGACCTTGATGGCGACGACGACCGAGGTGACCCGGGCGGAGAGCTTCATGCCGACGACGAGGATCGCGGTGAGGACGAGGACCAGGGCGGCGGCGAGGATGTCGAAGCCGAAGCCGTGGGCGCCGTCGCGGCCGCTGAGGGACTCGGGGAGGTGCCAGCCGGCGTTGTCGAGCAGTGAGTGGATGTACCCCGACCAGCCGACCGCGACCACCGCCGTGCCCAGCGCCAGCTCAAGGACCAGGTCCCAGCCGATGATCCAGGCGGGGAACTCGCCCAGCGAGGCGTACGAGAAGGTGTACGCCGAACCGGCGACCGGGACGGTGGAGGCGAACTCGGCGTAGCAGAGCGCGGCGAGGCCGCAGACGACGCCGGCCACGACGAAGGACAGTGCCACGGCGGGGCCCGCGGTGTTCTTGGCGGCCGTGCCGGTCAGGACGAAGATGCCGGTGCCGATGATGACACCCACGCCGAAGACCGTGAGGTCCAGGGCCGACAGGGATTTCCTGAGCGCGTGCTCCGGTTCCTCGGTGTCCTTGATGGACTGTTCGACGTTCTTGGTCCTGAAGAGGGTACTGCTCACGTGCCTACCTCCCACGTTTGTCGTCCTCGACATGATCGAGAGGGCCGGGGGTGCGTATGCCCCGGCAAGGGCAGGGTCACGCAGATGGGTCGGTTTCGCCACTTGGAAGTGTGGTGAAACCGACCCATTGGGGTGGTGCGGGTTTCGTCGGGGGGTGCGGGCCCGGTGGGGGGCTGGTCGCGCAGTTCCCCGCGCCCCTTACGGGGCGCTCCAGCTGGGGCGCCTCACATTCAATCCCTTCAATCCCTCGCGGGCTCCACCGAGTCGACCTCCGTCGTGCCGTCCAGCTTTGCGACCAGACCGGTGACCTGGCGGGCGATGTCCGGGGCCGTCAGGCCGATCTCCGCCATCACCTCGGCCCTGGACGCGTGGTCCAGGAAGCGCGGCGGGATGCCGAAGTCGCGCAGCGGTACGTCCACGCCCGCGTCACGCAGGGCCTGGGCGACGGCGGAGCCCACGCCGCCGACGCGGATGTTGTCCTCCACCGTGACGACGACCTGGTGGCGTTCGGCCAGCGGGGCCATGGCCTCGTCGACCGGTTTGACCCAGCGCGGGTCGACCACGGTCGTCGAGATGCCCTGCTTGTCGAGGAGGCCGGCGATCTCCAGGCACATGGGGGCGAGGGCGCCCACGGAGACCAGGAGCACGTCCGGGGTGTCGGTGCCGGGCTCGCGCAGCACGTCCATGCCGCCGATCCTGCCGACGGCGGCGACGGCGGGGCCGACCGCGCCCTTGGAGAAGCGGACGACCGTCGGGGCGTCGTCGACCTCGACGGCCTCGCGGAGCTGGGCGCGGACCTGGTCGGCGTCGCGCGGGGCGGCGAGCCTGAGGCCGGGGACGACCTGGAGGATCGACATGTCCCACATGCCGTTGTGGGAGGCGCCGTCGGTGCCGGTGACGCCGGCCCGGTCCAGGACGAAGGTCACCCCGCACTTGTGCAGGGCCACGTCCATCAGGACCTGGTCGAAGGCGCGGTTGAGGAAGGTGGCGTACACGGCGAACACGGGATGCAGGCCGGCCGTGGCGAGGCCCGCCGCGGAGACCGCGCCGTGCTGCTCGGCGATGCCGACGTCGTAGATGCGGTCCGGGAAGGTGTCCGCGAACTTCTTCAGGCCGACCGGCTGGAGCATGGCCGCCGTGATGGCGACGATGTCCTCGCGCTCCTTGCCGAGCTTCACCATCTCGTCGCCGAAGACGGAGGTCCAGTCGGCGCCGGAGGCCTTGACCGGCAGGCCGGTGTCGGGGTGGATGGGGCCGATGCCGTGGAAGCGGTCGGCCTCGTCCTGGAGAGCGGGCTGGTAGCCGCGGCCCTTCTCGGTGAGGCAGTGCACGATCACCGGGCCGCCGAACCGTTTCGCGCGGGCGAGGGCCGACTCCAGCGCCTCCATGTCGTGGCCGTCGATCGGGCCGACGTACTTGAGGCCCAGGTCCTCGAACATGCCCTGCGGGGCGATGAAGTCCTTCAGCCCCTTCTTGGCGCCGTGCAGGGTGTCGTAGAGCGGCCTGCCGACGACCGGCGTGCGCTCCAGCAGGTCCTTGCCCCGGGCCAGGAAACGCTCGTACCCGTCAGTGGTGCGCAGGGTGGCCAGGTGGTTGGCGAGGCCGCCGATGGTCGGGGCGTACGACCGCTCGTTGTCGTTGACGACGATGACCAGCGGGCGGTCCTTGGCGTCGGCGATGTTGTTCAGCGCCTCCCAGGCCATACCGCCGGTGAGGGCGCCGTCACCGATCACGGCGACGACGTGGCTGCCGCGGTTGCGGAGCTGGTTGCCCTTGGCGATGCCGTCGGCCCAGCCGAGCACCGTGGAGGCGTGGCTGTTCTCGATGACGTCGTGCTCGGACTCGGCCTGCGAGGGGTAGCCGGACAGGCCGCCCTTCTGCTTCAGCTTCGAGAAGTCCTGCCGGCCGGTGAGCAGCTTGTGCACGTAGGACTGGTGGCCGGTGTCCCACAGCACCTTGTCCTTCGGGGAGTCGAAGACGCGGTGCAGGGCGATGGTGAGCTCGACCACGCCCAGGTTGGGACCGAGGTGTCCGCCGGTCTTGGAGACCGCTTCCACGAGGAAGCTCCGGATCTCCTCTGCCAGCTGGACCAGCTCCTCGGGGCTGAGCCGGTCCAGATCGCGCGGTCCCCTGATACGGGTCAGCAGCGGCACCCGTGCCTCCTTGCAGTAGAGCTGATCGAGCTGTTGCCGGGCCTGTCGAGTCTAATGTTCCGCCCGCGCGGCCGACGCGCGGGCTGTACGTCATACGTCACGCGAACGGCCGTACCCATCGAGAGCCCTTCCTATGACACGACTGTGCCCGGTACCTGATCGGCACCGGGCACAAGTCCCACCTAGGGGCGCGGGGAACTGCGCGACCAGCCACGACGGCCGGTCAGCCGCCCACGGGCCGCACCCCCCACGGCGCTATCCGCGACCCGCGGCCTTCTGGCTCTTACGGGAGACCGAGTCGATGACAACGGCACCCAGCAGAACGCCACCCGTGATCATGTACTGGATCGACGTGTTCATGTTCAGCAGATCGAGGCCGGTCTGGATGGACTGGATGACCAGCATGCCCAGGAGGGCGGACCAGACGGTACCGCGGCCACCGAACAGCGACGTACCACCGATGACGGCCGCCGCGATGGCGAGCATCAGGGTGTTGCCGCCACCGGCGTTGAGCGTCGCGCTCGCGGTCTGACCGGCGAAGAACATACCGCCGATGGCCGCGAAGCCGCCGGAGATCGCGAACACGGTGATGCGGACCATCGGCACGCTGATACCGGCACGGCGCGCGGCCTCGATGCCGCCGCCGACCGCGAAGACCTTGCGGCCGTACGTCGTACGACGCAGCACGAAGTCGACGATCACCAGCGACGCGAGGAAGATCACCAGCGCGTTGGAGACACCGGCCGCGTTGTTCAGCACGGCCGCCGCGACGAAGGACGCGATCGCGAGCAGCGCGACACGGACCACGATCTCGCTGGTGGGCCGGAACGGCACACCAGCCGCACGGCGCCGGCGCTGCTCGTTGAACTGGCCGAGGGCCGACAGTACGACGCCGAGGCCGGCCAGCAGGTAGGCACCGATGACGGCCTGGTCCATGAAGTATGAGCTCTGGCCGACGATGTGCACCGGACCGCTGTCGGCCGGGATGTTGATCGTGCCGCTGTCGCCCAGCAGCCACAGCATCAGACCGTTCCAGCCGAGGAAGCCGGCCAGGGTGACCACGAACGCGGGTACGCCGATCTTGGCGAAGAACCAGCCGTGCAGCGCACCGATGCCGATGCCCGTGATGATCGTGAGGATCAGCGCCAGCCACTGGTTCATCCCGTGGTTGACCACGAAGACGGCGAACACCGTGGAGGCCAGACCGCTCACCGAGCCGACGGAGAGGTCGATCTCGCCGAGCAGCAGCACGAACACCAGGCCGATGGCGAGCATGCCGGTGGCCGAGAGGAAGTAGCTGATGTTGGAGAGGTTGTCCGCGCTGAGGAACAGGCTGTTCTTCACCTGGAAGATGGTCCAGATGATGATCAGACCGACGACCACGGGCAGCGAGCCCAGCTCGCCGCCGCGCACCCGGCGCTTGAACTCCGTGAGGTAGCCCTTGAAGCCCTCTTCACGGACGAGCAGGCGCGGGTCGATGACCGTCACCGGCGCGGCCGTCGGGTCGGCGGGGGCCGCCGCGGCCGGCGTCTCGGCCGGCTCGGTCTTGTCGACCTTGTCGATCTTGGGCGACTCGTCGCCCTGCACGGTCTTGGACGTCTCGCTCACTTTGCCGCCTCCGGGGTGCGACGCTCCGAACGACGGGTCACGGCGTTGTCCGTGGCACCCGTGATCGCCGCGATGATCTCTTCCTGGCTGGTGCTCTTCACGGGGAAGAAACCATTGTTCTTGCCCAGACGCAGCACGGCGACGGTGTCCGCGACCGCCTTCACGTCGGCCATGTTGTGGCTGATGAGAATGACGGCGAGGTTGCGCTCGCGCAGCCGCTCGACCAGGTCGAGGACCTGTGCGGTCTGCTCGACACCGAGGGCGGCGGTGGGCTCGTCGAGGATGACGACCTTGGGGTCGCCGATCAGGGCGCGGGCGATGGCCACGACCTGGCGCTGGCCGCCGGAGAGGCTGGCGATCGGGATGCGCACGCTCGGGATGCGGATGGAGAGCGTGCTCAGCAGCTCGCGGGCCTGCTTCTCCATCGTCACCTCGTCGATGACGCCGCGGTGCAGCAGCTCACGGCCGAGGAAGAGGTTGCCGACCACGTCGAGGTTGTCGCAGAGGGCGAGGTCCTGGTAGACCGTCGCGACGCCGAGACCCTGGGCGTCGTGCGGCTTGTTGATGCTGACCGGGTTGCCGTCCCACTCGATGACGCCCTCATCGATGGGGTGCACACCGGCGATCGTCTTGACCAGGGTCGACTTTCCTGCGCCGTTGTCGCCCACCAGGGCGACCACTTCTCCGGCGTGAACCTCCAGTTCGACATCGGTGAGGGCCTGGACCGCACCGAATCGCTTGGAGACTCCGCGCAACGCCAGCACGGGCGTAGCGGACACGTGAACCATCTCCTTCGCCGCCTGACCGGCGGGGATGCCGCGCTTGGTGATCAGGCGCGGAGGGTCGTGCGGTACCTCGGGTTGTCTTCGGTGTACGCACGCGGTTTACAAGATGAACATGCGCGAATCCGCTGCGCTTGGCAACGGGTCCGTCCGACGCCCGCTCCGGCAGCGGGGTATGAAGGCCGGAGCGGGCGTCGGAGGGGTTTCGCGAGGCCGTCGGACGGACCGGGCACCTTGCGGAGGGGCCGGGGGCTCGTCGGGCGGCCGGGGCCCGGGTGTCGTACTGCGATCACCCGGGCGCTGACGGCCGGAGCCTTGCGGCTCCGGGGCCGGACTACTGCAGGCCGGCAGCCTTGCAGGCCTTGGCGAACTCGCTGGTGCAGATGTCGGAGACGGTGTACAGACCGTCCTTGATCACCGTGTCGTTGATGTTGGCCTTGGTGACCGACACCGGGGTCAGCAGCTGCGAGGGCACCTTGTTGCCGGAACCGCTGGTCTGCGTGGTGGTGGCGAGCGAGGAGATGCTCTTGCCCTCCAGCAGGTCCACCGCGATCGTGGCGGCGGCGTCGGCCTCCGGCTTGAACGCCTTGTAGACGGTGGAGGACTGGGTGCCGGCGACGATGCGCTGGATGCCCGCGAGCTCCGCGTCCTGACCGGTCAGCGGGATGCCGCTGATGCCGGCGCCCTTGAGGGTGGTGGCGATACCACCGGCCATGCCGTCGTTGGCGGAGTAGACGCCCGCGATGTTCTTGGCACCGAGCTGCGTGATGGCAGCCTTCACCTTCTGCGCGGCGACCGTGTCCTTCCACAGACCGGACTGCTCGTAGGCGATGTCGACCTTGCCGTCGAGGGCCTCGTGGGCGCCCTTCTTGAACATGGCGGCGTTCGGGTCGGCGTCGTCACCGTTGATCATGACGACCTTGGACTTGGTGGTCGCCTTGGAGCCGAGGGCGTCGAGCAGGGCCTGGCCCTGGAGCTCGCCGACCTTGACGTTGTCGAACGAGACGTAGGCAGAGACGTTGCCCTGGGCGAGGCGGTCGTACGCGACGACCTTGATGCCCTTGGCCACGGCCGCGTCGATGGAGGACTTGATGGCCGCGGAGTCCTGGGCGGAGATCACGATGACCTTCACGCCCTTGGTGACCATGCTGCTGACCTGCTGGGCCTGCTTGGCGGCGTCACCGGCAGCGTTCGCGTACTCGACCTTGCAGTCGGCACACAGCGAGCTGACCTGCTGCTCGAAGTACGGCTTGTCGAACTTCTCGTAGCGAGCGGTCACGCTGTCGGGGAGCAGCAGGCCGATGGTCTTGCTACCGGAGGAGCTGCTGCTCGACGAGTCGCTCTTCTTGTCATCGCCGGCCTTGCCACAGGCGGCGAGCGACAGCGCCATGGAAACCGCGGCGGTGCCGATCACGACTCTACGCATCGTTGCGTTCATTGGGGGTGCCTCCCTGACAGGGCCGCAACGCTGCGGCCGAGGTGGCTCGAAGTCAACTCGGCCGAAAGTTCGACGTCAAGAAGTAAATACTTAACGAGATGGCAACGGCGCCATTCGTTCTCTAAGTGAAGGCAGGTGCAACAGCGGGCAACGATCCATCCAAAAGGGTCGAATCGCCCATCTCGCTGAGTGCGAGAGCAAGCGCGCCGAGCACCTCCGCACGACCGCCGAGGGCTCCCGGAAGCACCGAGAGCTGGCGCGCCGCACTGGGGATCGCGTAGCGGCTCACGGACTCCCTGATGGGCCCCAGGACCAGCTCTCCGGCCTCGGCGAGGTCGCCGCCGAGGACCACCCGGCTCGGGTTCAGCAGGTTGCAGAGATTGGCCACACCGCTGCCGATGTGACGTCCGACATCCCCGATCACCCGCCGGCAGCCGGGGTCGCCCTCCCGGGCCAGCCGGACGACGCCTTCCATGGTCAGGTCGGTGCCGTGACTGGGCTGGAGCAGCGGCAGCACATAGCGGGCCGACGCGAAGGTCTCCAGGCAGCCGCGGTTGCCGCAGCGGCAGACCGGGCCGGACTCGTCGAGCGTGATGTGCCCTATTTCGCCCGCCGTGCCGCCGGGGCCCCGGTAGATCTTCCCGTTGATCACCAGACCGGCGCCGACACCGCTGGCGACCTTGATGTAAGCAAGATCACGTACGCCCTTGCCGCTGCCCCAGACCAGCTCGCCGAGGGCGCCGAGGTTGGCGTCGTTGTCGACGTGCACGGGGACGCCGAGGCGGAGCCGCAGCTCCTCCGCGGGTCTCGCGCCGATCCAGCCGGGCAGGATGGCGCTGGAGCCCAGGGTGCCGGACTCCACGTCGATCGGGCCGGGGACGCCGACGCCGACGCCGGCGATCTTCGAGCGGTCCACGCCGGTCGCCGCGACCAGGCGGTTGACCAGCTCTTCCGCCCTGTCGAAGCCCTGGCTGGACGACGCGTCCACGTCGAGGGGCTCGGACTCCTCGGCCAGCACCTGGTGGGCGAGGTTGCCGATCGCCACGCGCAGGTGGGTGTGGCCGAAGTCGATCCCGATGACGATGCCGGCGTCACCGCTCAGACTCACGCTGCGGGCCCTGCGGCCGCCCGCCGACGTGGGCGTGACCTCGACGGTTCCGCCGTCCTTGAGTTCGCGCACGATGTTGGAGACCGTTGCGGCCGACAGGCCGGTCGTACGCGCGATCTCCGCCTGCGTGAGCGATCCGGCCAGTCGTACGGCCCGTACGACACGTTCCAGGTTGGCTCGGTGCAGCGACGACTGCGACCCCGGAGTCTCCATCGACCCATCCACTCCCGCCATCGGAGGCGGCCACGGTGCCGCCAACGTGACCCAGATCACCTCACTGAGACCGGGTCACTTACAAGTTATGAACTCCAAGCTCTGCTGAACGGGTTACCGCCGTCAAGTCCTTGACAGAAATCGTTGGCGGTTCGGGGGTTGCCTGGGGGACATGCGTTCGACATGTCTAGGCCACTGGTCAGCAGGTGGGAGGGCGCGTGTCGAGTGTGGGTGCGGCGCCGTTGTGGCTGGTCGCGCCCACGCGGCGGAGCCGCATATTGAACACAGCCCCGCGCCCCTGTCGGGGCGCGGTCGGGGGCGCCCGCTACAAGGGCGCCCACTTTCGGGTTGCGAACGTTCGGGTTACTTCAGAGCGCCGGCCGTGAGGCCCGCCACCACCTGGCGCTGGAAGATGATGTATGCCGCCAGGACCGGGAGCATCGCCATCACCAGGCCGGCGAAGAGGCCGGACCAGTCGCCCTTGTAGCCCTGGCTGACCGCCAGCTGGACCAGGCCCTGGGTGAGGACGTGCTTGTCGGGGTCCGTGTTGAGGACCGTCGGGAGCATGTACTGGTTCCACTGGCCGAGGAAGTTGAAGATCCCCACGCTGATCAGGCCGGGCTTCGCCATCGGCAACATGATCTGGAAGAACGTACGGGTGTGCGAGGCGCCGTCGACGAAGGCCGCCTCGGCCACGGACGTGGGCAGCGTCCGGAAGAACGCCGTGAGGAAGAAGACCGTGAACGGCAGCGAGTAGGCGATGTAGACGAGGATCAGGCCGTGGATCGTGTTCAGCAGGCCCATGTTGTTCACGACGTAGAACAGCGGGACCAGCGCGAGCATGATCGGGAAGCTCATGCCGCCGATGAAGAGGTAGTAGATGAAGCGGTTGCCCGGGAAGTCGAAGCGGGCCAGGACGTAGGCCGCCATCGAGCCGAGGACCAGGGTGCCGATGAGCGAGCCGCCGACCACCAGGACGGTGTTCAGGAAGTAGTCGCTCATGTTGGCGTCGGTCCAGGCGCGCGCCCAGTTCTCGAAGTGGAGCCTGTCCGGGAGCGCCCAGGGCGAGGTGAAGATCGACCGGTCGTCCTTGAAGGACGTCATCACCGCCCAGAGCAGCGGCGTGACCACCATGAACGCCCAGATGACCAGGACGCCGTGGGAGAAGACGTTGAGGACCCCGCCCTCGCGCCGGCGCCGGGGCGGCTTCGGCGCGGCGGGCTCGGCCTCGGTGACAGTGACGTCGGTCTCGGTCGTCGTCATCGCTTCAGTACTCCAGCCGCTCGCGACGGCCCAGCCGCATCACGACCGCCGCGAAGGCGAGCGTGACGATCAGCAGGGCGACGCCGATGGTGGTGGCGTAGGCGGCCTGACCGTCCCGGAACGCCTTCTGGTACACGTACAGGACCATCACGGTCGTCGAGTAGTCGGGACCGCCCGGTCCGGTCGTCATGATCTGTACGACTGCGAACGACTCGGCGCCGAGCGCGAGGATGCCCATGTAGACCCAGCCGGACTGCACGGTGTCCCACAGCAGCGGCAGGGTGAGGCGGAAGAAGGTGGTGGCGCGGCCGGCGCCGTCGAGGAGCGCGGCCTCGTAGAGGTCCGTGGGGATGGACGCCATGCCCGCCGAGAAGAGGACCACGAAGAAACCGACCGTGGACCAGACCAGTACGGCCATCACGCACCACAGGGCGAGACTCGGGTCGCCCAGCCAGAGCGGCTGGATATTGTCCAGACCAATTCCGCGGAGCAGTGAATTGATCGCGCCGCTGTCCGGGTTGTAGGCGAAGGCGAACAGCAGCGAGACGATCGCGATCGACAGCACCTGCGGGAAGAAGTAGACGATCTTGTAGAAGGAAGAGCCCCGGACCCCGGTGACGACCGGGCCGCCCTTCCTTCTCCGGCCGCCCACATTGATCATGAAGGCGAAGAACAGCGCCAGGCTGATCGTCACCAGCGGCAGCACGACCGCGAACATCAAGCTGTGCTGCAAGGACTTCCAGAAGATGTCGTCGTGCAGCATCCGCCGGTAATTGTCCAGGCCGACCATCTTGAATTCGGGGCTCAGGCCGGTCCAGTCCGTGAACGAGTAGTAGATGGACTGGATGAACGGCCACACCACGAAGAGCGCGTACAGTCCGAGGGGCAACGCCAGAAACCCCACGATGAACCGGTACTTGCCGTGCTGCATCGCCACTCCGGTGCCGAGAGGGTTGCTGGTTACTGGTGCTTGTAGTGCTTGATCGAGGTGTCCTTGGCGGCCTCGTCGGCGAAGCCCTGGATCTTGTTGATGGCCTCCGCCGGGGTCAGCCGGCCGGCCATCAGCTCGCCGAGACCGGCGACTCCGATCTTCTCCTTCTGAAGCTGCACGTACCAGTCCTGCATCCGCGGATTGACCACATTCGACCCGGCCAGCTTCAGGGCAGCGACCCCGGAGGTGAGGCCCGGGGTGAGGGTGATGCCGTCGGTGCCGCCGTTGTAGGCGGTCAGCGACTTCACCTTGGTCGTGAAGTTCTTGGAGGAGGCCTCGCTGAGCATGATGCGCAGCTGCTCCATGCCGCCCTCGGCGTTCGCCGCCTTGGCCGGGACGATGAACGGCTCGCCGCCGGAGGCCCAGATGGTGCCGAACGGCATCTTGTCGTTCTTGTCGATGCCGGTGGGCGCGGAGACGGCCAGGTTGAAGTCGGAGGGGATGACGTTCGCCGACTCGTTCTCGACCCAGGAGCCGTTCGGGATGAACAGGGCCTTGCCCTGCGCCCAGGCGGTCTGCGACTGGATGTGGTCGAGGCCGGGGGTGCCCTTGAGGATGTAGCCCTTCTTGTAGAGCTCGTAGTAGGCCTCGAAACACGCCTTGACGGCCGGGTGCTTCCAGGCGTTCGGCTCCAGGTTGTCGATCGCGTTCAGGACCTCGACGCCGCCGACCTTGCCGATCATCGGGTAGAGCGAGAAGGGGATGTAGTACGGGTACTTGCCCGCGTAGGTCCAGCCGGCCATGCCCTTCTTCTTGGCCTTCTCGCAGACGGCGATCATCTGGTCCCAGGTCTGCGGGTACTCGGCGTCCAGCGAGTCCAGGGCCTTCTGCGAGTACCAGACGCCGTAGACCG
Organism: Streptomyces sp. NPDC047061; assembly: GCF_040643955.1. NCBI lineage: Bacteria > Bacillati > Actinomycetota > Actinomycetes > Kitasatosporales > Streptomycetaceae > Streptomyces > Streptomyces sp. NPDC047061. The sequence continues at coordinate 21,885 of NZ_JBEYVI010000060.1, read as the reverse complement.
TGTAGGCGTAGTACATGATCCAGACCGGGTCGCCGTCGAACTGGCCCATCTCGACGATGCCGGGGCGCAGCGTGTCGCGGACCTTCTTGTCCGGGTCGTCGTACGACGGGGCGTCGAGGAGCGGGGTGAGGTCGGTGAGCTGCTTCTTGCCGACGAGCACGCCCATGTCCATCTGCTCGGCGCCGGAGTTGTCGATGAGGTCCGGCGGGGTGCCCTGGTTGAAGCGCGGCTGGAGGGTGGACTGGATCTTCTGGGTGGCGGAGAACTTGACCTTGGCCTTCGGGAAGTCCTTCTCGTAGATCTTCACCGCGTCCTCGGCGTACTCCTTGCCGAAACCGCCGTCGAAGAGGACGAATTCCATCTGTGCGGTGTCGTTGACGCCCAGCGGGTTCTTGGCCGTCTTCTTGCCGGCCTTGTCCTTGGACTGACCGCCGCCGCCACTGCTGGCACAGGCGGAGAGGAATCCGGCGGTGGGGAGCGAAATCAGGCCGAGTGCGGCCGAACGCTTGATCAGATCGCGGCGGCCGACACCCTCGGAACCGTGGTTCGCTGCGGAAGTGGATCCCATGCTCAAGTCCTCGCCTTCTCCAGGACTCAGGCGGTGAACCGGATCCTCCCCGGCACCGCGGTCGGGTAGTGCTGGGTCGTGCAGGAAAGTCGTGCGGGAAACGCCGACAGGTATAGTCCACTTCCCGTCAGCGAGGCAAGATCGAGTGCATGGTTGCCCATGGGTCTTTTCCTAGTTGAGACCTGTCGGAAATATGAGCGATCTCTGTACGCCTTGCCGGAAAAAGAGCTGACATACACCCCTGAATGCCGCACTCAACACCCTTGACATCACGGGTCACTTGACCACCTACTGGTTCCTGCGCCAGCAGCTGACAACGTTGTCTCATGTGGCAGGGAGGGTACCCGTTGTGATGCAGCGGAGAACGCAGCGAAGAACAGGACACCGATCTGGTACGGCGGTCGTGATAGCGGCCGCCGTAGTCATGACCCTGGGCTCCCAGGGAGCCGCGGTGGCGTTGCCGGCGAAGGCACCGGCCGCCGCGACACAGTTCGCATCCTCGTTCGAGTCTGGCGATCCGTCACCGGACTGGACCGACACCGTGGACACGGACGCCAGTGGCGCACCACGCGCCGCCGGGGTGGACGGCGGCTACAGCACCGGCATCCCCGGCAATGTCACCGACCACGTGACCGACGTGCGGGCGAGCGGCGAGAACACCGGCGCGGGCGAGGTCAAGGAGAACCTCGTCGACGGGGAGTCCGGCACCAAGTGGCTCACCTTCGAGCCCACCGGCTGGGTCGAGTTCGACTTCGACAAGCCCATCAAGCTGGTGACGTACGCCCTCACCTCGGCGAACGACTACGACGAGCGCGACCCGAAGGACTGGACCCTCCAGGGCTCTACGGACGGCAAGGACTGGAAGACCGTCGACACCCGGACCGGCGAGTCCTTCTCGGAGCGGTTCCAGACCAGGTCGTACGACCTCGCCGCGCCCGCCGAGTACCAGCACTTCCGGCTCGACGTCTCGAAGAACAACGGCGCCTCGGACATCCTGCAGATCGCCGACGTGCAGTTCTCCACGGGCGGCAGCGGCGGTCCGGTGCCCCAGGACATGCTCTCGCTGGTCGACAAGGGTCCGAACGGCTCGCCGACCGCGAAGGCACGGGCCGGGTTCACGGGGACGCACGCACTGCGCTACGCCGGGCGGCACACGGCGAGCGGCCGGGGGTACTCGTACAACAAGGTCTTCGACGTGAACGTGAAGGTCGGCCGCGACACGCAGCTGGGCTACCGGATCTTCCCGTCCATGGCCGACGGCGACCTCGACTACGACGCCACGAACGTGGCGGTGGACCTGGCCTTCACGGACGGCACCTATCTGAGCGACCTCGGGGCCGTCGACCAGCACGGGTTCGGGCTGTCACCGCGCGCGCAGGGCGCGTCGAAGGCGCTGTACGTCAACCAGTGGAACAACGTCTCGTCGGTGATCGGTTCGGTCGCGGCCGGAAAGACGGTGGACCGGATCCTGGTGGGCTACGACTCCACCGCCGGGCCGGCGAAGTTCCGCGGCTGGATCGACGACGTGTCGCTGAAGACGGTGGCTCCCGAGAAGCCGAAGGCGCATCTGTCGGACTACGCGCTGACCACCCGCGGCACCAACTCCAGCGGCAGCTTCTCGCGCGGCAACAACTTCCCGGCCACGGCCCTGCCGCACGGCTTCAACTTCTGGACGCCGGTGACCAACGCGTCCTCGGAGAGCTGGCTGTACGAGTACGCCCGGGCGAACAACGACGCCAACCTGCCGACGATCCAGGCGTTCAGCGCGAGCCATGAGCCGAGCCCCTGGATGGGCGACCGGCAGACCTTCCAGATGATGCCGTCCGCCGCCTCCGGCACCCCGGACACCGGCCGGGAGGCGCGCGAACTGGCCTTCCGGCACGAGAACGAGACCGCGCGGCCGTACTACTACGGGGTCACGTTCGAGAACGGCCTCAAGGCCGAGATAACGCCGACCGACCACGCGGCCGCGCTGCGCTTCACCTACCCGGGCGACGACGCGAGCGTGATCTTCGACAACGTGACCGAGCAGGCGGGCCTGACCCTCGACAAGGAGCACGGGATCGTCACCGGCTACTCCGACGTCAAGTCGGGCCTGTCGACGGGCGCGACCCGCCTCTTCGTCTACGGCGTCTTCGACAAGCCGGTGACGGGCGGCGACTCCAGCGGGGTCAAGGGCTACCTGCGCTTCGACGCGGGCTCCGACCACACCGTCACGCTCCGCCTGGCCACCTCCCTCATCAGCGTCGACCAGGCCAAGGACAACCTGCGCCAGGAGATCCCGGACGGCACCTCCTTCGACACGGTGAAGGCGCAGGCCCAAAAGGTCTGGGACAGGCTGCTCGGCAAGGTCGAGGTGGAGGGCGCCACGGCCGACCAGCTGACCTCCCTCTACTCCAGCATGTACCGGCTGTACCTGTACCCCAACTCCGGCTTCGAGAAGGTCGGTTCGACGTACCAGTACGCCTCCCCGTTCTCGCCGATGACGAGCCAGGACACCCCGACGCACACCGGCGCGAAGATCGTGGACGGCAAGGTGTACGTCAACAACGGCTTCTGGGACACCTATCGCACGACCTGGCCCGCGTACAGCCTGCTGACGCCTTCGCAGGCCGGTGAGATGGTCGACGGGTTCGTGCAGCAGTACAAGGACGGCGGCTGGACCTCCCGCTGGTCCTCCCCCGGGTACGCCGACCTGATGACCGGCACCTCCTCGGACGTGGCGTTCGCCGACGCGTACGTCAAGGGCGTGAAGTTCGACGCGAAGGCGGCCTACGACGCGGCTCTGAAGAACGCGACGGTGGTCCCGCCCTCCTCGGGCGTCGGCCGCAAGGGCATGTCCACCTCCCCCTTCCTCGGCTACACCAGCGACGACACCCGCGAGGGCCTGTCCTGGGCGATGGAGGGATACGTCAACGACTACGGCATCGCCGAGATGGGCAAGGCACTGTACAAGAAGACCGGCGAGAAGCGGTACAAGGAGGAGTCGGACTACTTCCTCAACCGCGCCCAGGACTACGTGGACCTCTTCGACTCCCAGGCCGGCTTCTTCCAGGGCAAGGACGCCCAGGGCGACTGGCGGCTGGACTCGGCGTCGTACGACCCGCGGGTGTGGGGCTACGACTACACCGAGACCAACGGCTGGGGTTACGCCTTCACCGCCCCGCAGGACAGCCGGGGCCTCGCCAACCTGTACGGCGGCCGGTCCGGCCTCGCGGACAAGCTGGACGAGTACTTCGCGACGCCCGAGACGGCCTCCCCCGACTTCGTCGGCTCCTACGGCGGGGTCATCCACGAGATGACCGAGGCCCGGGACGTCCGGATGGGCATGTACGGCCACTCCAACCAGGTCGCCCACCACGTCATCTACATGTACGACGCGGCCGGCGAACCCTGGAAGGCACAGGCCACTGTCCGTGAGGCGCTCTCCCGGCTCTACCTCGGCAGCGAGATCGGCCAGGGCTACCACGGCGACGAGGACAATGGCGAGCAGTCGGCCTGGTACCTCTTCTCGGCCCTCGGCTTCTACCCGCTGGTGATGGGCAGCGGCGACTACACGATCGGCTCCCCGCTGTTCAAGAAGGCGACCGTCCACCTGGAGAACGGCCACGACCTGGTGATCCGGGCGCCGCGGAACAGCGCGCAGAACGTCTACGTGCAGGGCGTCCGCGTCAACGGCCGCAGCTGGACGTCGACCTCACTCCCCCACTCGCTCGTCTCCAAGGGCGGTGTCATCGACTTCACGATGGGCCCGAAGCCGTCGGCCTGGGGCACGGGCAAGAACGCCGCCCCGGTCTCGATCACCAAGGACGACAAGGTGCCGACCCCGCGCACGGACGTCCTGAAGGCCAACGGCGCCCTGTTCGACAACACGTCGGCGACCCAGGAGACGGTGACCTCGGTGGACCTGCCGGTGACCAGGTCGGCCAAGGGCATCCAGTACACCCTCACCTCCCCGTCGGACCACACGAAGGCCCCGACGGGCTGGACCCTGCAGGCCTCCACGGACGGCGTCAACTGGCGGACGGTGGACCACCGTTCGGGCGAGACCTTCGCCTGGGACCTCCAGACAAGGGCGTTCACGATCCAGAAACCCGGGACGTACGCGCACTACCGGCTCGTCCTGGACGGCGAATCGACCCTGGCGGAGGTGGAACTGCTGGCCTGAGCCGGCGGCACGAAAAGGGGGGCGGGCCCGTTCGGGTCCGCCCCCTCTCTCCTGGCCGGTTCAGCCGGTGGCGAGAGTGAACACGTGCAGGTCGCTGTTCTCGGGAAGCCGGACACTCTTGACGGTCCTGCCGCCCGGGGCCGTGAACGGCCTGGTCGCGAAGACGTAGGTGGCCACCGGATCCTTGTCCGCGCCCGCGACGTTGCGGTACGGGGTCCTCGCCACGATCTCGTTGCCGTACTGGACGGTGCCGCCGCCACCGCCGATGGTCCAGTCGGTGAAGGAGAGGTCGATCGTGTCGGTGGTGCCGTCGGTGTAGGTGACGGCCGCCCGGGTGGCCTGGTTGCCGTTGGTGGCGCTGCCGATGAAGGACAACGTGGCCGCGGGGGTGGGGAGTTCGATGGTCTGGGCGGTGCCGGTGGCGTTGTCCGGGCGGCCTGCGGGGGCGTTCGGCCAGGTGTAGGTGAGGCCGTCGATCGTGCCCTGGCCGCCCGCGGTGAGGCCGGCCGCCGCGAGGGCCTGGCGGGAGTAGCTCCAGCCGCCGCCGTCGAAGTCGGCCTCGTCGTGCTCGCCGGAGTCGTCCGAGACGCCGGTGTTGTCGTAGGCGGCGAGCAGGCTGCCGGGCGCGGCGACGGTGAGGGCGACCGGCTGGGAGTAGGAGGTGTCGGCGGAGGTCACCGTGACCTGTACGTCGTAGTAGCCCTGCGGGGTGTCGGGGGTGGTGGCGAGGGTGAGCTGCTGGGAGCCGTCGGTCACCGTGCCCTCGGCGGGGGTGGCCTCGACGCCGTCCGGGGTCTGGACGCGGAAGCGGACCTCCGGGCCGGTGCCGCCCGTCAGGGAGAGCGCGCGGATGTCCACCTTCGCGCTGTCACCGGGGGCGATCGTCGCCGCCGTGGGGCCGACGCCGATCTGGTACGGCTGCTCGCCCCGGCGGAAGGACGGGGGTGCGGAGGAGGTGCCCCAGGTGCGGTTCGGGGTGGCGGCGAGGGTGTAGTCGAGCCGGCCGCCGTCGCGGACGAAGGAGCTGTCGAGCCAAGGGCGGTCACTGGTACTGCCGTTGACCTTCAGGGACTGGACGTACGGGGCGCCGGCGGCCGCTCCCGGCGCGTGGATCGAGATGTCGTTGCCGTCCGGGCGGTCGATCTCCACCCGCTCGAACAGGGGTGAGGCGAGGACGAGTTCGGCGCGGGAGGGGACCTGCGGGTACATGCCGAGCGCGGAGAAGACGTACCAGGCGGACATCGCGCCGAGGTCGTCGTTGCCGGGGATGCCGCCGGGCTGTGTCGACCAGAGCTGTGTCATCGCCGCGCGGACGGTCTCCTGCGTCTTGTAGGGGGCACCGGCGTAGTCGTACAGGTAGGGCACGTTGAGCGAGGGTTCGTTGTCCAGTTCGGACTTGTCGCCGCCGCTGCCGGTGAAGGCCCAGCTGCCGTCGCTGTTGTGGAAGAAGGCGTCGAGGCGGGCGAGTGCCCGGTCGGTGCCGCCCATCGCGGCGAAGAGCCCGGCCGGGTTGTGCTGGACCATCCAGGTGTACTGGGCGGCCGTGCCCTCCACGAACCCGTTGCCGGTGCCCGGGGTGAAGCCGGTGACCCAGCTGCCGTCGGCCTTGCGGTTGGCGATGTAGCCGCCGGTGGGGTCGGCGGCGATGTCGAAGTTGTTCTGCCACCACTGGGACCGGTCGGCGAAGGCCGCGGCCGTGCTCTTCTCCTTTGCCGCCGCGGCGAGTTGGGAGAGGGAGAAGTCGGCGGTGGACATCTCCAGGGTCTCGGCGGCGCCGCCCCAGGCGTTGGACACGGACGGCATGTAGTGGTTGGCCAGGTACTTGTCCAGGGACGGGCGCTGGCCCACCGACAGGACCGGCTTGCCGGCCGCCGACAGGTCCTGGGCCGTCGGGACCGTCGCCGCCTTCACCAGCGAGTCAAGGGCCCCCTTCAGGTCGAAGTCGGTGCCGCCGAAGGCCCGGATGCCGGCGAGGGCGGTGGGCGACGGGTCGCCGTTCATGACGTGGGTGCCGCTCGCGCCGTGCAGCCAGCGGTCCCAGACCCCGCCGTTCTGCCGGGCGAGTTCGTAGAGCGACTGGGCGATGTCCGAGCCGGTGCGCGGGTCGAGGAGGGTGAGCAGCTGGACCTGGTCGCGGTAGACGTCCCAGCCGGAGAAGGTGCCGTACTGCGCCCGGTGGCCGCGAGCGACCCGGTGGACCTTGTCGTCGCTGCCCCGGTAGCGGCCGTCGGCGTCGCTGATGACGTTGGGGTGGAACAGGGAGTGGTAGAGCGCCGTGTAGAAGGTGGTGCGGTCGGCGTCGGTGCCGCCGCCGACCCGGATGGCGTCGAGGCGGTCGCGCCAGGCGCGGCGGGCCGCGTCGCGGACGGCGTCGAAGGAGCGGTGCGGCGGGTTCTCAGCCCGCAGGTTCGCCTCGGCGGCGGCCTGGCTGACGTACGAGATACCGACCTTGACGTTCACCGGGTCCGAGCCGGGCGCGAACTGCACGTATCCGCCGGCTCCCTTGCCGGCGACGGGCCTGCCGCCGTTCGCCGAGAAGCCGCCGGTGCCGCCGGAGGCGGTCGTCGAACCCGGGCTGAGCCGGTCGTCCTGCCAGGTGCCGGTGGCCGTGAAGGCCCGGTCGAAGTGGGCGGTGAAGTAGAGGGTGTAGTAGGAGCGTTGGCCCTCGGGGTCGAGATAGCCGCAGAAGTCGCCGGAGGTGACCGAGCCGGAGACGGTGCGGGTCGCCGGGTCGATGGAGACCGTCGAATCAGCCGAGCCCACCTCGGAGTTGGCGGTGCGGATCAGCAGGGAGGCGGGCTTGTCGGCCGGGTAGGTGAAGCGGCCCGAGCCGGTACGGGTGGTCGCGGTGAGGTCGGCGGTGACACCGGAGGCGAGGCCCACCTTGTAGTGGCCGGGCTCGGCGGTCTCGTCGGCGTGACTGAAGTCGGAGGCGTAGACGGCGTCCTTGGTGTCCCCCGCCGGGGACGAGGTGACCTCGCCGGCGTACGGGAAGAAGGGGATGTCGCCGCTGCCGCCCGCACAGCCGGTGCCGGACATGTGGGTCAGGCTGAAGCCGCGGATGCGGGTGGCGTCGTACTGGTAGCCGCCCGGTGCGGCCGTTCTCGTCGCGTCGCCTCTGGTGTTCTCCGGGCTCCAGGAGAGCATGCCGAACGGCACGACGGCGCCCGGGAAGGTGTCACCGCCGTTCTTGCTGCCGATCAGCGGATCGACGTACGCCGTGGGGTCCTTGACCAGTTCTGGGGGTGCGCTGGTGGTCGCCGCGAGGGCGGGGGTGGCGCCGCCTGCCGCGAGTACCGCGGCCAGCAGCAGGGACATGGGTCGGAAACGCATGACGCGGCCCTTCCTCCTCCGGACGGGTCGCGCACCACGGGTCGCACAAGCCGCAGGGACAGTAACGTGCGCCACCGTTACCACGGAAGACCGCGAATTCCCCGCAGGCCATCGGACCGGTTCACCCGGTCGGGCGATCCGAAATGCCTTGACATCGTTGTCGGTTGAGACGGTAAAGTCACGCACAAACCATGAGACAACGTTGTCGCCCGCCGCGGCGTCGACACAAGCCGCACAGCAAGGCACACGGCAAGGCGCACAGCAAGGCGCTCAAGAGGCATTTCGAGCAACTCCCACCCGGACAGGCCCACCCACCCCCCCTCGCCTGCCCGGCTCGCGGACCCGGTGCGCACCGACACCGGGTCCGCCCAGAGCGGATCGCGTGCGTCAACCGACCTGACACGGCAGGCCGGTCGCGCTGTCCCCGCCGTCGCCCTGGACGACGTAGCCGAACGTCGTGCTCTGTCCGGGACTGAGCGAGCCGTTCCAGCCGGCGTTGTGGACCATCACGTCCTGTCCGCTGTAGGTGGCGTTGCCGTTCCAGAGGCTGGCCACCGACTGCCCGCCGGGGAGCGTCCAGTCGACCATCCAGCCGAGCATCGGGACGTCGCCGCTGTTGGTGACGGTGACCTCGGACTGGTAGCCGCCGGGCCAGCTGTTGGTCGTGGTCCGGGTGGCGGTGCAGGTGCCGGGCGGGGGTTCGGTGGGGTTGCCCGGGTCGTGGATGCCGGTGACCTCGCCGTTGCCGCCGTCGAAGACGACGTCCGAGCAGGAGTAGAAGGTCTCCGTGCTGTCCGAGCGCTGCCACACCATGTAGATGATGTGCCGCCCGCTCTTGTTGGCCGGAAGCTGCCCGGTCCAGGAGTAGTTGGCCTCGACCGTGCCCGGGGTGCCGTTGAGCGGCGGGTGGTCGACGGTCAGGAACGGCGTGTTCTCCATGTCGTCCCAGGTCAGCGGCCGGTTCGGGTCGTAGCCGTCCTTGGTGACGTAAACGTAGAACCAACCCGGGTGCGCCGCCCAGGCGTTGTAGGAGAAGTCGACGGTGGCGCCGGAGGTGAGATGCGTGACCGGCCAGTCGTCGCGGGGCAGGTCGAAGCCGGTGAAGTTGGGGTTGCCGCCGCTGCACAGCTGCCCGTCGGGCACGAAGCCGCGGGTGCGGCCGGCGCCGTCCGAGCGGAGCACGGAGAACCAGTTGTAGAACGGCGTGGTCCCGCTGACCTGTTGGGCCGCCTTGCAGGCGGGGTTGACGGGCTTGATCTCCCCGGTGTCGGTGAGCGCGTCCTGCCAGCACAGGAAGGTGCGGCTGCCGGGTTTCATCGGGGTGCCGTGCGCCTGGGCCGGGGTGCCGGCGGCCAGGATCAGGGCCAGGGCGGGGACCGTGGTGAGGACGGCGAGGAGGGTGAGGAACAGGGCTCGGTCCCTGGTGGGGCGGGGTAATCGGGGGAGACGGGAGAGGAGTTGCCTGTTTGTCATAGGCATGACAGATCTACCTCTGTGTGGGGTGAATGGCCGTGCGCGGGTCACGGGGACGAGCGCGGGGTGGAAGCGAGCCCGGCGCGTCAACGGGTTCCGGTCCGCCGAAGCCGATGGGAGCGCTCCCACCCCACTCCCCTGTGAAGCTAGCGCGGTCGGGGGCGGCTGTAAACGGCGGACGGCCGACGAAATCGGACAGCCGGGTCACCACAGTGGGCGCACAGGCTTGACCCTTTTTTGGCCAACCACGCCATGTGGTGACTGGAGTTCGGTCATGTTCACTTGACGCGGCCATGAGGTTGGTTCTTGACGGTTTCTGAGCCATTGGCCTTCCGATACCGACCGTCGCGCTGTCAGGGCGCTGCGATGGAGGAAGAACTCATGAGAAGACAGATCCGCGGCCTGCTGGCCGCGTTCACCGGAGCGCTGCTGCTCGCCACAGGGATCACCGGTGCGGGAGCGGGGTCTGCGCTGGCCGATGACAACGATGTCGGGCTCAAACCCGTGCTCGGATGGAGCAGTTGGAGCTTCGTCCGCCGCAATCCGACCGCACAGACCATAGAAGCGCAGGCGAAGGCGCTCAAGGACAGCGGGCTCGCGAAGAACGGGTTCGTCTACGCCAACGTCGACGACTTCTGGTACCAGTGCCCGGGCAGCCAGGGGCCGGACGTCGACCAGTACGGCCGCTGGGTCACCGACCCCGCCAAGTTCCCGCCCCGGGGCGGTGAGAACGGCGTCCAGGTGGTAGCCGATCATGTCCACTCCCTCGGGCTGAAGTTCGGCCTGTACGTCACTCCCGGCATCTCCCAGCAGGCGGTCGCGCAGAACACCGCGATCCAGGGAACCCCGTACCACGCCCGGGACATCGCCACGACGACCTCGGAGAACAACTACAACTGCGGTGGCATGGTGGGCATCGACTACACCAAGCCCGGTGCGCAGGCGTTCATCGACTCCTGGGCCGGGCAGTTCGCCGGCTGGGGCATCGACTATCTCAAGATCGACGGAGTCGGCACCTGGGACCAACAGGACGTCCAGGCCTGGTCGGACGCGCTGAAGCACACCGGCCGGCCCATCCATCTGGAGCTGTCCAACAACCTCGACATCAACAACGCGGCCACCTGGGCCAAGCTGTCCAACGGCTGGCGCACCGGCGGCGACATCGAGTGCTACTGCGGGCCGGACGACAGCAGCTATCCGCTGACCACCTGGGCCTCGGTCGCCTCCCGGTTCGACCAGGTCGCCGCGTGGGCCCCGTACGGCGGCCCCGGCGGGTACAACGACTACGACTCCCTGGAGATCGGCAACGGCGACCACAACGGCCTGACCCCCGACGAGCGCAGGACGCAGATGAGCCTGTGGTCGCTGGCCGCCTCCCCGCTGATCCTCGGCACCGACCTCACCCACCTCGATCCCGCCGACCTCGCCCTGCTGAAGAACACCGACGTGCTCGCGGTCGACCAGGACGGCATCGACGCCCGGCGGATCTCCTCGGACACGAACTCCCAGGTGTTCGCCAAGACCGAGCGCGACGGTGACGTGGTCGTCGGTCTGTTCAACACCGGTTCGGCTCCCCGGGAGGTCGCCACGACCGCGGCCGCGCTGGGTCTGCCCGCGGCACGCGACTACGCCCTGCGGGACCTGTGGAACCAGCGGCTGACCGAGTCCGCCGGCCGGATCGCGGCGAACGTGCCGCCGCACGGTGTGGTCCTGTACCGGGTGCATCCCAGCCGCCATCCGGTGGCCGGTGCGGCTCCGGACGTCTCGCTGGCGCTGAACTGGGCCCCCGCGTCGAGCGACAGCACCACGCGCACCGTGACCGCGGTCCTGTCCGACAACGGGTCGCGGCCGGTCACCGACACCGCTCTGACCCTCACCGGGCCGTCCGGCACGAAGATCACCACGAAGTCCGCGACGTCGGCCCGGACGATCCGGGGCGGCCACGCGCTGAAGGCCACCTACTCCGTCGCCATCCCGCCCTCGGCGGAACTCTTCGCCTCCAGCGACTTCCAGGGGACGGCCGTCTACCGCTTCCGGTCGGGTGCGAGGACCAGGCTCACCGCCGGTGACACGATCACCGTCAACCACCAGGTGACGGCCCCGTACCGGACGTTCGCCTCCACCACGGCGGGCTTCAGCGAGTCCGGCAGCCGGCTCGGGATCCGGGCCCAGGGCGCCGACCTGTACAACGGCACCAACGAATACGGCACGGTCTATCTGCCGGGGGCCGAGCACGACGGTTCCGTGACCACCGTGAAGCTCGACTCCCAGTCGAACACGAGCGTCTGGGCGAAGGCCGGGATCATGGTCCGCAACGACATCACCCAGCCCGACAGCTCCGCCGGCTACCTGGCCCTGGTCGCGACCCCCTCCAACGGCTACCTCCTCGACTGGGACAGCGACGGCGACGGAAAGCTGGACTCCCAGGACTCCACCGGCACCGCCACCTACCCCTCGTGGCTGAAGCTGGTCCGCGACGGCACCACGTACAGCGGCTACTACTCCACCGACGACACCACCTGGAACCTGGTCGGCACCATCACCGTCCCGACCGCCGCGGCCACCCAGGACGTCGGCCTCACCCAGACCTCGCACGCCTCGGGCACCACCGGCGAGGCCGACTTCGACACGTTCACGACCACTCCCTAGCGATCCGATCCCTAGCGGTCCGATCCTCAACGGTCCGATCCCCAGCGGTCCGGGCGATCTCGGTGTCCGCCCGCACGGTGCCCGGCTACACGGGTGCCGTGCGGGCGCCGATCGCCGTTCCGGTCGGCGGGAGTTCGGTGACCGGGAGTTCCAGGGTGAACTCCGTGCGGCCCGGGACGCTGTCCACGTCGAGGCGGCCGCCGTGGGCCGTGGTGATGGCCGAGGCGATCGCGAGGCCCAGGCCCGAGCCGCCCTCCAGGACGCCGGCGCGGGTGCGGGAGGTGTCGGCCCGGGTGAAGCGTTCGAAGACGGTCGGGAGAAGGGCGGGCGGGATGCCGGGGCCGTCGTCGCGGACCCGGATCACACAGGTGGTCGGGGTGACGTCGACCGTGGCGGTCACGGTGGTCCCGACGGGGGTGTGGACCCGCGCGTTGGCCAGCAGGTTGGCCACCACCTGGTGCAGGCGGGCCTCGTCGCCGAGCACCAGCGACGGGCTGTCGAGGCCGAGTTCGAGCTGCCAGACGTGCCCGGCGCCGGCCGCCCGCGCGTCCCACACGGCCTCCGCGACCAGTGCGGCCATGTCCACCTCGGCGGACTGCAGCGGACGGCCCTCGTCGAGGCGGGCCAGCAGCAGCAGGTCCTCCACCAGGCTGCGCATCCGGGCCGACTCGGCGTTGACCCGGCGCCAGGCCAGGCCGGGTTCGATACGGTCCGTGCCGCGGTTCATCAGCTCGGCGTACCCGGCGATCGAGGCGAGCGGGGTGCGCAGTTCGTGGCTGGCGTCGGCGAGGAAGCGGCGCATGCGCTCCTCGCTGCGGCGCACCTGTTCCTCGCTGCGCTGGCGTTCCGCCAGGGACGCCTCGACGTGGTCGATCATGCGGTTGAGGGCGGCGCCGACCTGCCCGGCCTCGCTGCCGGGGTCGGTGTCCCGCTCGGGCACCCGGGTCAGGCCGGTCACCTGGCCGCGGCCGAGCGGTGCGTGGGAGACCTCGACGGCGGTGGCGGCGACCCGGCCGAGGGGGCGCAGCTGTCGTCGTATCACCACCGCGCAGACGCAACCCGCGATCGTGAGGCCGACGCCGGCGACCACGGTCTCGACCTCCACCAGGCCGCTGATGGTGTCCAGGACGTTGTCCATGGGGAGCCCGGCCAGGACGCGGACACCGCTCGCGTTCAGGGCGGTGACCCGGTAGGTGCCCAGGCCGGGGACCTGGCGGGTGTGGGTGGAACCGTCCTGTGCGAGGCCTTCGAGGGCGTCGGTCTGGGCTGTGCTGAGGGAGCGCGGGGGTGCGTCCTGGCTGACGACGGCTGCGTTGATGATGTCGCCCTTGGCGTCCAGGCGGGCGGCGAGCATGCCGGCCGGGTGGCCGCTCTCGTTGAGGAAGGTCAGGTCGCGGGTGAGGTCGGGGTGCAGGGCGGCGCCGCCGACGCCGCGCTCGGCCGCGTCGCCCACCTGGTTGTCCAGGTTGCCCATGAGATAGGCGCGTTGGGCGAACACCGTGGTCAGGGCCATCGCGGCGCACACGCAGACGAGGACGGCGGTGATGAAGACGAGCAGTCGCGTGCGCAGCGAGCGGCTCTGCAGCCGGGCGGTCATCTGCTCTCCTCCACGGGCCGGACGACGTAGCCCATGCCGCGCACAGTGTGGATCATCGGGGCCCGCCCCCGGTCGATCTTGCGCCGCAGGCTGGAGATGTAGACCTCGACGAGGTTGCCGCCCCCGTCGAAGGAGGTGCTCCAGACGTGGTCGAGGATCTGGGCCTTGCTGAGCACCTGGCGCGGATGGTCCAGGAGCAGGCTGAGCAGGTCGAACTCCTTGGCGGTGAGCTTGATCGGGGTGCCGGCCCGCTGCACCTCGCGGGACTCTCCGGTGAGCACCAGGTCGCCGAGGACCCGTACCGAGTCGTCGGCGGGCGGCTGTTCGGTGCCGGCCCGGCGCAGGAGTCCGCGCAGCCGCAGCACGACCTCCTCCAGGGAGAAGGGCTTGGTGACGTAGTCGTCGGCCCCGGCCTCCAGGCCGTCGATACGGTGTTCGATGGCGTCGCGGGCGGTGAGCATCAGGACGGGGAGCCTCGGCATCTCGTAGCGGAGTCTGCGCAGCACCTGCAGGCCGTCGAGGTCGGGCAGCATGCCGTCGAGCACCACCGCGTGCGGGGCGCAGCCGCGGGCCAGCCGCAGTGCCGTCTGCCCGTCGAGCGCGGGGTAGGGCCGCCAGCCCGCGTCGGCGACGGCGGCGGAGAGCAACTCGGTGAGACCGGGCTCGTCGTCGACGATGAGGACGCGGACCCGGCCGGTTCGGACCCCTGCGGTGGCAGACATGTAGCAAGTCTGTGCCGGTTCGCTGAGGGAATGCTGTGTTCCCACTGAGCCGAAGCCGTGGGACGGGGCGGGTGCGGGGGCCGGAACGCGGACGTCAGGTCCGGGGGCGGCCGGTCGCGGCCGGTCGCGACCGGATCCGCCGGACGAGGCGTGTGCGCCAACTGCCGTGATCGAAGCGGGCATTGGCACGCTCCGGCCACCGTGATCCCTTGAGCCACCGCTGACCCGGCGCCCACTCTGATCTCTGGCTTCCGCTTTACCGGGCGGAAGCGTCTCCATGTTCAGGGGAGGACGTCCACCCATGCGAAGACTCCACGCCCTGTGGGCCGTGGCAGGAGCGGCCGGACTGCTCGCGGGGGCGATCACGCCCGCGGCAGCCGCTCCGGGGTCCCCGGTCACCACACCCGTCACGTCCCTCACGGGTCCGAGCACCACCACCCCACCGCAGACCGTCACCCTCATCACCGGCGACACCGTGACGCTCACCGTCGGAGCGGACGGCAAGAACGCCGTCGACGTCCGGCGCGGCAAGGGTCGTGAGGCCGCCACCTTCCTGTCGAGCGAGAAGGACGGCCAGGTCAGCGTCGTGCCGGCGGACGCCATCCCGCTGATCAAGGCGGGCCGCCTCGACCCTGCCCTGTTCAACGTCTCCCAGCTGGTCGCACAGGGGTACACGGACGCGAAGACCGGCAGCACCCCGGTCATCGCGACGTACGGCAAGGGCGCCGAGACCCCCGAGGGCGCGCGCCGGACGCTGGCGCTGCCTGGGATCGACGGAGCGGCGCTCAGCGCGAGGAAGTCGAGCGCGTTCTGGTCGGACATCGCCCCGCCGCTCGGCACCGCGCCCACCGCGAAGGCCGCGAAGCGGCTCGGCGACGGCATCGACAAGATCTGGCTGGACGCCAAGGTGAAGGCGTCCCTCGACGTGAGCGTGCCGCAGATCGGCGCACCCGAGGTGTGGAAGGCCGGATACGACGGCACGGGCATCAAGGTCGCGGTCCTGGACACGGGCGTGGACCTCGGGCACCCGGACCTGGCGGGCAAGATCGCCGACTCGGAGAGCTTCGTACCCGACGAGACCGTGCAGGACGGCTTCGGCCACGGCACCCATGTGGCGTCCACGATCGTCGGCTCGGGCGCTGCCTCGGGCGGCCGGTACAAGGGGGTGGCCCCGGGCGCCCGGCTGCTGGTCGGCAAGGTGCTGGACAACACGGGCAGCGGTCAGGCCTCCTGGATCATCGCGGGCATGGAGTGGGCGGCGCACTCCGGCGCGAAGGTCGTCTCGATGTCCCTGGGCGGTACGGCGTCCGGCCCCTCGGACGTGCTCAGCGAGACCGTCGACGACCTGTCCGCGGCCACCGGCACGCTGTTCGTGATCGCGGCGGGCAACGCGGGGCCGGGCGAGCAGACCGTGGGCACCCCGGGCATCGCCGACTCGGCACTGACGGTGGGCGCCGTCGACAAGTCGGACCAGCTGGCCTCGTTCTCCAGCCGGGGCCCGCGCATCGGCGACTACGCGGTCAAGCCGGAGATCACCGCGCCGGGCGTGAACATCACGGCGGCCCGCGCCGCGGGCACCAGCATGCCCGGCAGCACGCCGGTCGACGACTACTACACGACGGCGGGCGGTACGTCGATGGCCACCCCGCATGTCGCGGGCACGGCGGCGCTGGTCGCCGAGGCGCATCCGGACTGGACGGGCGAGCAGATCAAGGAGTCCCTCGCCAGTACCGCGAAGACGAACACCGTCAACTCCGTGTTCGAGCAGGGCGACGGGCGGGTCGACGCGGTGCGGGCGGTCGAGCAAGGTGTCTTCGCGACCCCGACGCTGAGCTTCGGCGAGTTCGAGGACGGCGACACCGGGGTCGTCGAAAAGGACATCACGTACACCAACACCACCGACAAGGCGGTGGAGTTGAAGGTCTCGTCGTCGCTCGCCGCCCTCACGCTGGGCGCCGACGCGCTGACCGTGCCCGCGCACGGCACCGCCACGCTCCCGGTCACCGTCGACCCGGCGCAGGAGGCCCAGGGCCGCTACACGGGCCATGTCACGGCGAGTGCCGACGGCGTCCAGGTCACCACGGGCGTCGGCTTCCAGAGGGCGCCGAAGACCTACGACCTCAAGCTCTCGATCGTGGACCGCGAGGGCAACCCGTCCACCGGGGCGTCGATCTACACGCTCCAGGAGCTGAACGGCGCCTACCCCGACGAGTACGGCTTCATCGGCACCGGCTGGACCTGGCGGGTACCGGCCGGCACCTACTCCATCGCGACCTGGATCCCGGACCGGGACGCGGGCGGTCTGGCCGTGGGCACGTCGATCGTCGGCAACCCGGAGATCAAGGTCGACGGGGACACCGCGGTGGTGCTCGACGCCCGCAAGGCGGTGGAGATCAAGCCGAAGACCAAGGAGGACTCCGAGTTCCAGGGCTTCAGCACCAACTGGTACCGCAGCGGGCCGGGCAGCGCCTGGGGGCTCACCTACAGCCAGGGCTTCTGGACCGATCACGTCTACGTGGCGCCGACCCAGCAGGTCACCGAGGGCACCCTGAGCTTCTACGCCAAGTTCCGCCTGTACGCGAAGGAGTTGACGGCGAGCGTCACCGGTTCGCCGAAGACGTCGCTCTCCTCGCTCTACTACTGCCAGACGTACGAGGACTTCCCGTTGAAGTTCAGCGGTGAGCACACGGTCCAGGCGGTGGACGCGGGCGGCGGTACCGAGGCGGACTTCGCGGGGCTCGACGTGAAGGGCAAGGTGGCGGTGGTCGCGCTCGGCGCCACGGAGCGGGCGCAGTCCGCGCTGGACAACGCGACCAGGGCCGGGGCGGGTTACCTGATCGCCTACCGCAAGACCCCGGGCTTCTGGATCGAGGCGGTGGACCGGGCGACCACCGTCCCGCTGATGATCGCCACCGGTGAGCAGGGCGCCGAACTCGGCAGCCTGCTGAAGACCGGCAAGAAGGTCAAGCTGAAGCTGAACGGCACGCCGACCAGCCCCTACGTCTACAACCTGCTCGCCGCGCAGAGCGGCGCCATCACCGCGAACCAGACCTACCGCCTGGACAAGTCCGACACGGTGCAGCGCACGGCGCGTTACTACGGTGCCACGGCAGGCGACATGGGCGCGGACACCCTGTACACCTTCCGGCCCTGGCAGCGCTTCGGCATCGAGACCAGCGTGCCCACGCAGTTGGGCACGGAGCGTGACGAGTACTACTACGTCGACCCGGACACCCGTACCTGGCACGTCGTCTATCCGAAGTGGGACACGCTGAAGGGCGAGTGGAGCCCGCTGCGCACCTTCACCGAGCCGGGAACCGAGCCCGCCGAGGACTGGCTGCGCCAGGTCGTCCGGCCGGGCAGCAGCACGGAGTACGGGCTCTCCGCACGCGACGGAGACAGACTCACCTTCCGGGTACCGGAGTTGACCGACTCCACGCCGGGCCACTACGGAGCCATCGACGGCATCGACAACACCGCGAAGGGCAAGCTCTACGCGGACGGGCAACTGGTCGGCGACTCCACGCTCGGCGGGTACGGCATCTTCGACGTGGCGGCGGACCGGGCCGCGTACCGCTTCGAACTGGACGTGCAGCGCAGGGCGGAGTGGGCCAGGTACTCGACGAGCACGCACACCGAGTGGACCTTCCCCTCGGCGCACACCGACACCAAGACGGCACTGCCGCTGCTCACGGTCGGCATCAACCCGAAGGGCCTGGACCTGCTCAACCGGGCCGACCGCGGGCACACGGTGAAGATCGGGCTGCCGGTCGCGAACCAGCTGGGGAGCGTGCGGGCGAGCACTCTGCAGGCCTGGGTCTCCTACGACGACGGCACGTCCTGGAAGGAGGTGAAGGTCAGGAAGGGCACGGCGCGGTTCAGGCCGGCGAAGGGTGCCGAGACGGTGTCGCTGCGGGTGCGGGCCACCGACCTGGACGGCAACGGGATCGACCAGACCGTGCTGCGGGCGTTCGGCCTGAAGTGAGCAACGCCCCGACGAGCCACGGTAAGGATCCTTAGCAAAGACCCTCTACCGTGGCGAGCCATGGTGAACAGGGCACAAGATCCTGCAAGACAGACCCCTGCCGCGAGCCCCTGGGCCGCGGTGGGGGTCTCCGCCTTCGACGAGGTGGTGTACCAGTCGATCCTGCATCAGCCCGACGCGGGAGCGGCCGGCTGGGCGCTGCTGACCAGGGCGACCCCGGCCCAGCTGCGCGAGGAGCCGTCCCGGCTGATCGAGGTCGCCTCCGGCGAGGGCGCCATCGCGGCCCGCCTGGAGGAGATGTACGCCCGCGCCGAGCACGAGGTGTGCCTCTTCGACACTCCGCCGTACCTCGCCCCGCCCGCACCGCAGGCGGACCTCCAGGCCGACCTGCTGAAGCGCGGGATCGTCTCACGCGGCCTCTACGCGGCGAGCGACCTGGAGGATCCGAACGCTCTGTCCCGCGTCCAGAACATGGTCGAACTCGGTGAGCAGGCCCGGGTGTTGCCGTCCGTGCCGCTGAAGCTGCTGGTGGTCGACGGACGCCGGGCGATGCTCCCGCTGACCTCGTCCGCGGCGGGCGGCTACTGCGCCGTCGTCGTCTGGCACTCGGCGGTCACCGAGGCTCTGCAGAAGTTCTTCGAACTGGCCTGGCAGCAGGCGACCCCGCTCGGCCGGCCCGAAGTGGGCGGCGAACTCTCCGAGGACGAGCAGACGTTGACGCGGCTGCTGGCGGCCGGGATGAAGGACGAGGCGGTGGCCCGTCATCTGGGGGTGAGTCTGCGAACGCTGCGGCGGCGGGTGAGCGACCTGCAGGAACGGCTCGGGGCGGCGAGCCGGTTCCAGCTCGGTCTGCGGGCCGCTCAACGCGGCTGGCTGTAGCGGAACGGGGCGCCGTGTCCCCGAGGTGAGGTGGGGTTTCGGTGCCGCTTAAGGGGAGTTGAAGGGGGGTGTTAGGGGGCGGACCTACGCTGCGCGGAGGAGCTTCTGTCGCGCTGTGTGGGAGGTTGGATGTCCGGCGAGGAGAAAATTCGCGAATATCTTCGGCGGGCGACGAACGACCTTTATCGCACGCGGGAGCGGGTGCGGGAGCTCGAAGAGCGGCAGGGTGAGGCGATCGCGATCGTCGGGACGGGGTGCAGGTATCCCGGCGGGGTGGGGTCGGCTCGGGAACTGTGGGAGCTGGTCGCCGACGGGCGGGACGCCGTTTCGGAGTTTCCGTCCGATCGGGGGTGGGACGTCGCCTCGCTGTACGACCCCGATCCAGGGAAGGCGCACACGAGTTATACGCGGTACGGGGGATTTCTGCATGACGCCGGGGAATTCGACGCCGAATTCTTCGGGATCAATCCGCGTGAGGCGCTTTCGATGGATCCGCAGCAGCGGCTTCTTCTGGAAACGACGTGGGAGACCGTCGAGAACGCCGGAATCGACGCCGCGGAACTGCGCGGGACCGACGTCGGCGTGTTCGCCGGGGTGATGTACCACGACTACGGGGGGCGGATCGTCCGGGCGCCCGCCGAGGTCGAGGGGTATCTCGGGCAGGGCAGCGCGGGCAGCGTCGCCTCGGGGCGGGTCTCGCACGCGTTCGGGTTCCAGGGGCCCGCCGTGACGATCGACACCGCCTGCTCGTCGTCGCTGGTCGCGATCCATCTGGCGGCGCGGGCGCTCCGGTCGGGCGAGTGCTCGATGGCGCTGGCGGGCGGCGTCACCGTGATGTCGACGCCGTCGGTCTTCCTGGAGTTCAGCCGCCAGCGGGGCCTGTCCCCCGACGGCCGGTGCAAGTCGTTCGCGGCCGCCGCCGACGGCACCGGCTGGGGCGAGGGAATCGGGCTCGTCCTGCTGGAGCGGCTGTCGGACGCCGTCCGGCTCGGGCATCCGGTGCACGCGGTGCTGAAGGGTTCGGCGATCAACCAGGACGGGACGACCACGCAGCTGTCCGCGCCGAACGGACCGGCCCAGCGGCGGGTCATCGAGCTGGCGCTGGCGAACGCCGGGCTCTCCCCCGACGAGGTCGACGCCGTCGAGGCGCACGGCACCGGCACCACCCTCGGCGACCCCATCGAAGCACAAGCGCTGCTCACCACCTACGGGCGCGCGCACTCCGCCGACCTGCCGGTCTACCTGGGCGCGGTCAAGTCGAACCTCGGGCACACGCAGGCCGCGGCGGGCGTCGCGGGCGTCATCAAGATGACGCAGGCGATGCGGCACGGCGTCCTGCCGAAGACGCTGCACGTGGACGCGCCGTCGCCGCACGTCGACTGGGCGGACGGCCATGTCGCGCTGCTCACCGAGGCCACGTCCTGGCCGGACACGGGACGTCCGCGCCGGGCCGCGGTGTCGTCGTTCGGGATCAGCGGCACCAACGCCCACGTCATCCTCGAGCAGGCTCCCGGGCGGGAGACCGCCGAGCCGCCCGCCGGCCCGGTCGTGGTGACGCTGTCGGCGCGGACCCCTCAGGCGCTGCGCACCGCCGCCGCCCGGCTGGCCGGTCATCTGGCCGCCGCCCCGGAGGCGTCCCCCGCCGGGCTCGCGGCGTCCCTGACGGCCCGTGCCCTGTTCACGCGGCGGGCAGCCGTCATCGTGGACGGCTCCGACCGGGAGTCGCTCGCCGGAGCCCTGTCGGCGCTCGCCTCCGGTGCGCCCGACCCACGCCTGGTGACGGGCGAGCCCGGCGACGGCGGGACCGTGTTCCTGTTCAGCGGACAGGGCAGCCAGTCCCCCGGTATGGGCCGGGGCCTGCATGCCGCGTTCCCGGTCTACGCCGCCGCCTTCCACGAGGTCTGCGCCGCGTTCACCCCGTATCTCGACCGGCCGCTCGACGAGGTGATCCTCGGCGGCGACGAGATCATCAACGACACCGCCTACGCACAGCCCGCGCTGTTCGCGCTCCAGGTCGCCCTCTTCCGGCTCCTCGAAGACCACGGCGTCCGCCCCGACCAGCTGCTCGGGCACTCCATCGGCGAACTCACCACCGCCCACCTCGCCGGACTCTGGACCCTCGACGACGCCGCCCGGCTCATCGCGGCACGCGGACGGCTCATGAGCGCACTCCCCGCCGGCGGAGGCATGCTCACCGTCCAGGCGGGCGAGACCGAGCTGCTCCCCCACCTCGACGGCACCGGCATCGACGTCGCGGGCGTCAACTCGCCGCACGCGACGTCCGTCAGCGGCCCCCTCGACGCCCTCGACACCCTCGCGGACCGGCTCGCCACCCAGGGCATCACGACACGCCGCCTGGTGGTCAGCCACGCCTTCCACTCGGCCCTCATGGAACCCATGCTCACCGACTTCCAGAAGACCGCCGAGACCGTCACCTACCACCCGACCCAACTGCCCGTCATCTCCAACATCACCGGACGCACCGCCACCGAAGAACAACTCACCGACCCC
>NZ_JBEYVI010000059.1:0-46763 GCF_040643955.1 Streptomyces sp. NPDC047061 | reverse complement strand
GCTGGACGCCTGAGTCCCTGCGCCCCCTGAGGGGGCGCAGGGACTCAGGCTTCCAGCGGCCTGCCGTCGTGCAGGGCGATGGCGCGCTGCATCGCCTTGCGGGCGCGCGGGGTGTCCCGGGCGTCGTGGTAGGCGACGGCGAGGCGGAACCAACTGCGCCAGTCGTCGGGGGCGGCCTCGGTCTCGGCCTTGCGCTTGGCGAAGACCTCGTCGGCCGAGTCCCGGTCGATCCGGCCGCCGGGGGTGCGCTTCAGCTCGTCCACGGGCAGGCCGCCCTCGGCGTCGAGCTCGGTGGCGAGGGCGTTGGCCCTGCGGACGAACTGGGTGTTCTTCCACAGGAACCACAGGCCGATCACCGGCAGGATCAGCACCGCCACCCCGAAGGTGACGGTGAGGACCGTGCCGGTCTGGATGAGCATCACGCCCCGGCTGCCGACCAGGACGAAGTAGAAGAGGAGGACGGCGGCCGTGACGGCGTAGGAGAGCTTCGCGCGCATGAGCAGGGGCCTTCCGGGGCTCAGCCCAGGTCCAGGAAGTTCTCCAGGCCGAAGGTCAGGCCCGGAGTGGTCACCACCCGGCGGGCGCCGAGCAGGATGCCCGGCATGAAGCTGCTGTGGTGGAGGGAGTCGTGGCGGATGGTGAGGGTCTCGCCCTCGCCGCCGAGGAGGACCTCCTGGTGGGCGAGGAGGCCGCGGAGGCGGACGGCGTGGACGGGGATGCCGTCGACGCTGGCGCCCCGGGCGCCGTCCAGGGCGGTCACCGTGGCGTCCGGGGCCGGGGCGGTGCCGGCCGCGCGGCGGGCGTCGGCGATCAGCTGGGCCGTGCGGGTGGCGGTGCCGGAAGGGGCGTCGACCTTGTTCGGGTGGTGGAGCTCGACGACCTCCACCGACTCGAAGTAGGGCGCGGCGATCTGCGCGAACTTCATCGTCAGCACGGCGCCGATGGAGAAGTTCGGGGCGATGAGCACGCCGGTCTCCGGGGACTGGGCCAGCCAGCCCGTCAGCTGCGCGAGGCGCTCGTCGGTCCAGCCCGTCGTACCGACGACGGCGTGGATGCCGTGGCGTACGCAGAAGTCGAGGTTGCCCATCACCGAGGCGGGGGTGGTGAGTTCGACGGCGACCTGGGCGCCGGAGTCGGCCAGCGCCTCCAGCTTGTCGCCCCGGCCGAGGGCGGCGACCAGCTCCATGTCCTCGGCGGCCTCGACCGCCCTGACCGCCTCGGAGCCGATCCGGCCCTTGGCACCGAGGACCGCCACGCGCAGCTTGCTCATCTTCGTCTTCGTTCCTTACCGGTGGTGTGTCAGGCGACGGCGTCGTGCAGGCGTGCGGCCTGTTTGTCCTTGAGCGGGCCGATGACCGACAGCGACGGGCGCTGTCCCAGGATGTCGCGGGCGACCGAGCGGACCTCGTCCGGGGTCACGGCGGCTATCCGGGCCAGCATGTCGTCGACGGACATCTGCTCGCCCCAGCACAGTTCGCTCTTGCCGATACGGTTCATCAGCGCGCCGGTGTCCTCCAGGCCGAGGACCGTGGAGCCCTGGAGCTGGCCGACGGCACGGCCGATCTCGTCGTCCGGCAGGCCGTTCTCGGCTACGTGGTCGAGTTCGTCCCGGCAGATCTTGAGGACGTCGTGCACCTGCGAGGGCCGGCAGCCGGCGTAGACGCCGAACAGTCCGCAGTCGGCGAAGCCCGAGGTGTACGAGTACACGCTGTAGGCCAGGCCGCGCTTCTCGCGGACCTCCTGGAAGAGCCGGGAGGACATGCCGCCGCCGAGGGCGGTGTTGAGCACGCCGAGGGCCCAGCGGCGGTCGTCGGTGCGGGCGAGGCCGGGCATGCCGAGGACGACGTGCGCCTGTTCGGTCTTGCGGCCGAGGAGTTCGACGCGGCCGGCGGTGCGGATCGTACGGCTGCCGTCGCGCGGGGCGATGGGGGCGGCCGCGGTGTTCCTGAAGGCACCGGCCTTCTCGAAGGCCGCGCGGACCTGTCGTACGACCTTGTTGTGGTCGATGTTGCCGGCCGCGGCGACCACCAGGTGGGTGGGGTCGTAGTGCTTCTTGTAGAAGCGGCGGATGCGGTCGGCGGTGAGGGCGTTGACCGTGTCGACGGTGCCGAGGACCGGGCGGCCGAGGGCGTTGTCGCCGAACATGGTGTGCGCGAACAGGTCGTGCACGCAGTCGCCCGGGTCGTCCTCGGTCATCGCGATCTCTTCGAGGATCGCGCCGCGCTCGACGTTGACGTCGTCCTCGAGGATCAGGGAGCCCGTGAGCATGTCGCAGACGACGTCGATGGCGAGCGGCAGGTCGGTGTCGAGCACGCGTGCGTAGTAGCAGGTGTACTCCTTCGCCGTGAACGCGTTCATCTCGCCGCCGACCGCGTCGATGGCGGAGGAGATGTCCAGGGCGGACCTGCGCTGAGTGCCCTTGAAGAGCAGGTGCTCCAGGTAGTGGGTGGCGCCGTTCAGGGACGGGGTCTCGTCGCGGGAGCCGACGTGGGCCCAGATGCCGAAGGTCGCGGAGCGGACCGAGGGCAGGGTCTCGGTGACGATGCGCAGGCCGCCGGGGAGGGTGGTCTTGCGGACCGTGCCGATGCCGTTCTCGCCCTTGATCAGGGTTTGGGTACGGGCGACGGCCCGCGCCTCCGGAGAGGTGCGGGCCGTCGTCGTGGAGCTGCTCGACGTCACTTGTCGGTGTCGTCCTTCGTGTCCTCGGCGGAAGCCTCTTCCTCGCCCTCGATCACGGGGATCAGGGAGAGCTTGCCGCGGGAGTCGATCTCGGCGATCTCGACCTGGACCTTCTGGCCCACACCGAGGACGTCCTCGACGTTCTCCACGCGCTTGCCGCCGGCCAGCTTGCGGATCTGCGAGATGTGCAGCAGACCGTCCTTGCCGGGCAGCAGGGAGACGAACGCACCGAAGGTGGTCGTCTTCACGACCGTACCGAGGTAGCGCTCGCCGACCTCGGGCATCGTCGGGTTGGCGATGCCGTTGATCGTGGCGCGGGCGGCCTCGGCGGCCGGGCCGTCGGAGGCACCGATGTAGATGGTGCCGTCGTCCTCGATGGTGATCTCGGCGCCGGTGTCCTCCTGGATCTGGTTGATCATCTTGCCCTTGGGGCCGATGACCTCGCCGATCTTGTCCACGGGGATCTTGACGGTGATGATCCGCGGGGCGTTCGGGGACATCTCGTCCGGCTTGTCGATCGCTTCCATCATCACGTCGAGGATGTGGAGGCGGGCGTCGCGGGCCTGCTTGAGGGCCGCGGCCAGGACGGAGGCCGGGATGCCGTCCAGCTTGGTGTCGAGCTGGAGGGCGGTCACGAACTCCTTGGTGCCGGCGACCTTGAAGTCCATGTCACCGAAGGCGTCCTCCGCACCGAGGATGTCGGTGAGGGTGACGTAGTGCGTCTCGCCGTCGATGTCCTGGGAGATCAGGCCCATGGCGATACCGGCGACGGGGGCCTTCAGCGGCACACCGGCGTTCAGCAGCGACATGGTGGAGGCGCAGACCGAACCCATGGACGTCGAGCCGTTCGAGCTCAGCGCCTCGGAGACCTGGCGGATCGCGTAGGGGAACTCCTCGCGGGTCGGCAGGACCGGGACCAGGGCGCGCTCGGCGAGGGCGCCGTGGCCGATCTCGCGACGCTTCGGGGAGCCGACGCGGCCGGTCTCGCCGGTGGAGTACGGCGGGAAGTTGTAGTTGTGCATGTAGCGCTTGCGGGTCACCGGGGAAAGGGTGTCCAGCTGCTGCTCCATCCGGAGCATGTTGAGGGTGGTGACGCCCAGGATCTGGGTCTCGCCACGCTCGAACACGGCGGAGCCGTGCACGCGCGGGATGGCCTCGACCTCGGCGGCGAGCGTACGGATGTCCGTGACGCCGCGGCCGTCGATGCGCTTCTTCTCCTTGATCACGCGCTCGCGGACCAGCTGCTTGGTGAGCGAGCGGTACGCGGCGGAGATCTCCTTCTCGCGGCCCTCGAACTCCGGGAGCAGCTTCTCCGCGGCCAGACCCTTGACGCGGTCCAGCTCGGCCTCGCGCTCCTGCTTGCCCGCGATGGTCAGCGCGGAGGCGAGCTCCGGGCGGACGGCGGCGGACAGCGCCTCCAGGACGTCGTCCTGGTAGTCGAGGAAGATCGGGAACTCGCCGGTCGGCTTGGCGGCCTTCGCGGCGAGGTCGGCCTGGGCCTTGCAGAGCACCTTGATGAAGGGCTTCGCAGCTTCCAGACCGGCCGCGACGACCTCCTCGGTCGGCGCCTCGGCACCGCCCTTGACCAGCTGGATGGTCTTGTCGGTGGCCTCGGCCTCGACCATCATGATCGCGACGTCGCCGTCCTCCAGGGCGCGACCGGCGACGACCATGTCGAAGACGGCGTCCTCGAGCTCGGAGTGCGTCGGGAAGCCCACCCACTGGCCGTTGATCAGCGCGACGCGGACGCCGCCGATCGGGCCGGAGAAGGGCAGACCGGCCAGCTGGGTGGACGCGGACGCGGCGTTGATCGCGACGACGTCGTACAGGTGGTCGGGGTTGAGCGCCATGATGGTGGCGACGACCTGGATCTCGTTGCGCAGGCCCTTCTTGAAGGACGGGCGCAGCGGGCGGTCGATCAGACGGCAGGTGAGGATCGCGTCCTCGCTCGGCCGGCCCTCACGGCGGAAGAAGGAACCCGGGATCTTGCCGGCGGCGTACATCCGCTCCTCGACGTCCACCGTGAGGGGGAAGAAGTCGAGCTGGTCCTTGGGGTTCTTGGAGGCGGTGGTGGCCGACAGCACCATGGTGTCGTCGTCCAGGTACGCCACGGCGGAGCCGGCGGCCTGCTTGGCCAGGCGGCCCGTCTCGAAGCGGATGGTGCGGGTGCCGAAGGCGCCGTTGTCGATGACGGCCTCGGCGTAGTGGGTCTCGTTCTCCACTAGCGTTTTCTCCGTTACTTTCGTCTGCGTTACGTCTTTTGTCCCGGTCCGCCCGTGTGGCGGGGGGACGGTTGCGGAGAAGCGCGCCGTGCTGTGCGGGCCGGTCTTCGATCGAAGCACCCGGGGCTCGCTTCCCCCCGGGGGCCACTACCGAGGACCGGCGGCGGCTTGGGTGCGCTTCTCCTTGTTCGTTGTCGTGCTGTGTCGTGCGTATTGCGTTGTGCTACCACACTACAAAGCGTGAGTGACACTCCGCACGTTTCCGCACGTACGGCAAAGGGAGCGGCCCCGGGCGTCTCTCCGGGAACCGCTCCCTTCACGGCGTCTTACTTGGCGCCCGCCGCACCGCGGCGGATGCCCAGGCGGTCGACCAGCGCACGGAAGCGCTGGATGTCCTTCTTCGCCAGGTACTGCAGGAGGCGACGGCGCTGACCGACCAGGATCAGCAGACCACGACGGGAGTGGTGGTCGTGCTTGTGGACCTTGAGGTGCTCCGTCAGGTCGGAGATCCGACGCGACAGCATGGCGACCTGGACCTCGGGGGAGCCGGTGTCGCCCTCCTTGGTACCGAACTCGGTGATGATCTGCTTCTTCGTAGCGGCGTCGAGCGGCACGCGTACTCCTCGTAGTCCTTGCATGGCCACCGAGTGCCCCCGGTCTTTGTCTCGGGGAAGCTTCCGTTACTCGGGAGGCGGGGATCCGCTGGGTACTGCCTCCGGGGTCCGCGGGGGACTCCGGGAGTGCGTACACAAACGGCCGTCGTCAAGGGTACCAGTGCCGGTGGGGGGCTCTGTCCTGGGGTTGTGGAAGAAAGTACGGCCCCGGCACGACCGCCAGTAGTGTGACGGTCACAGCGCAGGTACGAGGGGAAGACGAGGGGAAGGGGTCGCGCGGGATGAGCGAGACGGCTGAGGAGACGAAGGCGCGCAAGGAGCGGGAACGGGACGAGCTCTACGCGCTCGACATCTCGGGCGTCGAGTGGCACTGCGCGCCCGGTACCGAGCAGGACGAGGAGCGGGTCGAGATCGCCTACCTGCCCGAGGGTGCGGTGGCCATGCGGTCCTCGCTCGACCACGGCACCGTGCTGCGGTACACGGAGGCGGAGTGGCGGGCGTTCGTGCTGGGGGCGCGGGACGGCGAGTTCGACCTGGAGCCGAACGAGCGCAACGGCGGTCTGGCCGCCCAGTGAGCGTTGGCGCGGCCGGCCGGTGACCGGCGCCCGCGGGGCGGCACGCGCGCGTGCCGCCCTTTCGCGGTCCGTTCGCGGTCCGGCCAGAGCCCCCGGGGCGTCCCAGCCGACGCCGGGGTCGCCTCGTGCCCGCGCTGCCGATGCCGATGCCGAGCACGGACAGCAGGGCGGCCTTGGAGTGCTTGTCGTCTCGGCGGCGAGTTCCCGCCTGACGAAGAAGGCCCTGCCCTGTTCCGCCACGATGTCCGACTGCACCGGGTCGCTGAGCTCGCCCTGGCCGTCGGACGGGAGGGCGCGGCGTTTCGCCGTACTCACCCAGCACTCCCCCGTTCCCCGTGGCATCCGCGCGCAATGTCCCTTTTTCCGGGGCCAGTTCGCCCGTTTTTTCTGTGCTCACGCGAACACCACCTCACCCTGGTCCCCTGCGCCACAGGGGACTCATGGCGAGGGCGGGCAGGATGACAGACGCCAACTGGCACCGAACTGACGGCTCTTGCCCGTTTTGTTCATCGGTTGTTCGGCAATACGAAGGCTCCGCACACCACTTCCGGGCAGGGTGTGACCAGGCGGACCTCTGACGAGAGGCGGACGGGCCTGCCGAGGTGCGGCTCGTGGTGATTAGGCTGGGAGGGGGGCGCGACGTCCGGACCGTGAACAGGACGTCGGTTTCCCGAGGGGGAGAGCCGGTGGATCGGACTACCTCACACGAATTTGGATGCTGAGAACGACACGACATGGTCGTCGCGCCGGCACGGCATGAGGGTGCTCGACCACACCAGGAGGAACTGTGAGCAGCGATCGGGACGGGATCCGCGGGGGCTGGGCCACACCCGGCGATGACCAGCCCGACGCGGAGTCCCTCAACGAGATGACGGGCGAGTTCACGATCGACTACGCGCCGCCCGCCTGGTACACGCAGAACGCGGCCGACGGTTCCGGTCCGGCGGCCGGCGGTCCGGGCGCCGGTGCGGACTCGGCGGGCCCGGCAGGCGCGCCCGGAGCGGTGAGCGGGCCTGGCGCCGGTGTGGGCCCTGTGGGGACGGGTCCTGCGGGTGCGGGTGCCGCCGGTGCTGGTACGGGTCCTGCCGCGCCGCCCCGTTCGCCGTTCCCGCCGGGGGCACCGATCCCCGGGCTGACGCCTCCTCCGCACGCCCAACAGGGGGGCGCGAGGCCTGGTCCCGGGCTGCCCTTCACGCCGCCGCCCCCCGCTCCGCCGACGTCCGGCCCGGGAGCACCGTTCACGCCGCCGCCGACGTCGAGTCCGGGCGCGCCGTTCACCCCGCCGCCCGCGTCAACTCCGGGGGCTCCCTTCACCCCTCCGCCCAGCGTGAGTCCCGGGGCTCCTTTCACGCCGCCGGTGGCTTCGGTACCGAGCGCTCCGGCGCCGGGTGCTCCGGTCACGCCGCCACCCGTTTCGACGCCCGGTGCGCCCTTCACGCCCCCGCCCGCGTCAGTTCCCGGAGCACCGTTCACCCCGCCACCCGCGTCAACACCCGGCGCTCCCTTCACCCCTCCGCCTACCGCCACGCCGGGCGCGCCGTTCACGCCGCCGACGCCCCCGACGGCTTCGGTGCCGAGCGCGGACGCCGGGGCCCTGGCCGCCCCGCCCGCGGCGCCGGCCGCCCCGCCCGCAGCACCGTTCACCCCGGCCGCGCCGCCCGTCGGCGGCCCGGCCGCCGTGCCCGGGCTGCCGGTCGGTTTCGAGCCGCAGCCGGGCACGGCCGAGGAGCCGACGCCGAAGCCCGAGCAGGACAACGGCGACCTGGAGAGCGGTGCGACGATGCGGTTCTCCGCCGTCGCGATGAAGCGTGAGATGGCCGAGGCCGCCGAGCAGACTGCCGCCGAAGAGACGGACGGCGGGGAGGACGAACGGGACGCCGATGTCGTCGCGCTTCCGGTGAGCTCCGAGGCGGAGCCCGAGGACACCCGCGAGGAGGCTGTCGAGGCGCCTGAGCCGTCCGCGTCGGCCGACGCGGGCATCGACATCGACATCGAGGGCGAGGACGAGGACGGGGATCCCCGCGACGAGTTCGAGGCCGTCGACGCCGATGCGGAGGCGGAGGCGGAGGCGGACGCCGACGGTACCGCCGAGGCGGACGAGCCCGTCCAGGAATCCGTCCCGGCGGACGCCCCGGACGCAGGCGAGTCCCGGTCCCAGGACGCGGCCGTCGTCGACGCCCTGGACGACAACGACGACGAGCGCGGCCCCGAGACCGACGGCGCCGCGGCCGCCGTAGCCGCCGTGGACCAGGCCGAACCCCAGGACGCGCCCGCCGCAGCCCCGCAGGCCGCCGTCCCCGCGGCTCCGGCCCCGCCGCAGGACGCGCCCCCGGCTCCCGCGGACGCCGTGCCCACCGTCTGGACTCCCCCGCCGACGCCTCCGACGGTGGTCCCGCCGTTGCCGCCGTCGTACCAGCCCGCGGCCCCCGCGCCCGCGGCCCAGTGGCCGGTCCAGCCGCACGCACCGGAGCCGGCGCCCGGTCAGCCGCAGCCCCAGTCCCAGCCGCAGCCCGCCGCGGCCCAGGGTCCGCAGCCGTTCCAGCCGCAGGCACCGCAGCCCGCGCCCGCCGCCTGGAACCAGCCCGCGCCCCCGCAGCCCGGGCAGCCCTACGCCCCGCAGCCTCCCGCGCCCGATGCCCAGGGCGGCTACGGCTTCCCGCAGCCGGGCGTCCCCGTCCAGCCGCCGCAGGCTCCCGGGGGCTACGGCTTCCCCCAGCAGCCCGGTCAGCCGCAGGCCCCGCAGTATCCGGCCTCCGACGCCCAGGGCGGTTACGGCTTCCCGCAGCCCTCGGTGCCTCCGGTTCAGCCCGGCGGCGGCTACGGCTTCCCGCAGCAGGGCGCCCCCGTCCAGCCGCCGCAGGCCGCTCCGCAGGACCCGCGCACCGCACAGGCACCTCAGGCACCGCAGAACCCGCAGGCGCCCGAGCCGCCGGCTGCCCAGCCGCAGCCCCAACCGCCCGTCGACCCCCGGGCCGGTGCCGCCTGGCCGCAGCCCATCCAGCACGACCAGCGGCAGATGACCAACCCCGGTGCCGCGCCGCTGGGTTACACCGCCGCCGTGGAGCTGTCGTCCGACCGGCTGCTCAACAACAAGAAGCAGAAGGCGAAGAGCGGCCGGCCCGCCGCCGCGTCCTCCCGGTTCAAGATCGGTGGGAAGAAGGAGGAGGCCGAGCGGCAGCGGAAGCTGGACCTGATCCGCACGCCGGTGCTGTCCTGCTACCGGATAGCGGTGATCAGCCTCAAGGGCGGTGTCGGCAAGACCACCACGACCACCGCGCTCGGCTCCACCCTCGCCACCGAGCGCCAGGACAAGATCCTCGCCATCGACGCCAACCCGGACGCCGGCACGCTCGGCCGCCGGGTGCGTCGCGAGACCGGGGCCACCATCCGTGACCTGGTCCAGGCGATCCCGTACCTCAACTCCTACATGGACATCCGGCGGTTCACCTCGCAGGCCTCCTCCGGCCTGGAGATCATCGCCAACGACGTCGACCCGGCGGTGTCCACCACGTTCAACGACGAGGACTACCGGCGCGCGATCGACGTGCTCGGCAGGCAGTACCCGATCATCCTCACCGACTCCGGCACCGGCCTGCTGTACAGCGCCATGCGCGGGGTGCTCGACCTGGCCGACCAGCTGATCATCATCTCGACGCCGTCGGTCGACGGAGCGAGCAGCGCCAGTACGACGCTGGACTGGCTGTCCGCGCACGGATACGCCGACCTCGTGTCGCGGTCCATCACCGTGATCTCCGGGGTCCGCGAGACCGGCAAGATGATCAAGGTCGAGGACATCGTGCAGCACTTCGAGACGCGCTGCCGGGGCGTCGTGGTCGTCCCCTTCGACGAGCACCTGTCCGCCGGTGCCGAGGTCGACCTCGACATGATGCGGCCCAAGGTGCGCGAGGCGTACTTCAACCTCGCGGCGATGGTCGCCGAGGACTTCGTACGGCACCAGCAGATGCACGGCCTGTGGACCAGCGACGGCAACCCGCCGCCGGTCGCCGCCCCACCGATGCCCGGCCAGCCCCTGCCGAGCCAGCAGCCCTACGCACCCGGACAGCCGCAGCCGTACGCGCCCGGACAGCCGTACCCGCCGCAGGGACAGCCGCCGCAACAGGAGCTGTACGGCCCGCCCCAGCCCGGCGCCCAGCCCTACCCGCCGCAGCCGGGACAGCCGTATCCGCCGCAGCCGCAGCCGCAGCCGGGATACGGCTACCCGCAGCCGCCCCTGCCCCCGCAGGCCGCCCCTCAGCAGCCGCCGCAGCCGCCTCAGCCCCCGCAGGGTCAGCCGCCGCAGCAGCAGTAGCCGGAAACGCCGAAGGGCGGTCGGTGCCTCGTCGCACCGGCCGCCCTTCGGCGTACTGCTGAGCCCTCTGCCCGGTCAGGCGTTGTCGGCCGCCACCAGCTCCCGGCAGCGCTTGACGTCCTCGGCCATCTGCTCCAGCAGCGCGTCGAGCGAGTCGAACTTGGCCTGGCCGCGGACGTAGGCCAGGAAGTCGACGGCGACGTGCAGGCCGTACAGGTCGAGCCCGACACGGTCGATGGCGTACGCCTCCACCGTGCGCTCGGTGCCGTCGAACTGCGGGTTGGTGCCGACGGAGATCGCGGCCGGCATCACCTCGCCCTGGGCGTGCAGGAAGCCGGCGTAGACGCCGTCGGCGGGGATGGCGGTGTGCGGGAGCGTCTCCACGTTGGCGGTGGGGAAACCCAGCTCGCGGCCGCGCTGGGCGCCGCGCACGACCACGCCCTCCACCCGGTGCGGGCGGCCCAGGATCTCGCGGGCACCCGCCATGTCGCCCTCGGCGACCAGGCGCCGGGTCAGGGTCGAGGAGAACGGCTCGCCGCCGCCCGCCTCCCCGCGCACGAACAGGTCGACGACCTCCACCTCGAAGTCGTACACCGTGCCCTGCTCGATGAGGAACTCCACGTTGCCCGCGGCCTTGTGGCCGAAGCGGAAGTTGGGACCCTCGACGACGGCCCTGGCGTGCAGCTTGTCGACCAGGACCTTCACCACGAAGTCGGCGGCCGACAGCTTCGAGAACTCGGTGGTGAAGGGGAGGATCAGCACCGCGTCCACGCCCAGCTCCGTCATCAGCTCGGCGCGGGTGTGGTGCGGGGCGAGCAGCGGCGGGTGGCTGCCGGGGCGCACGACCTCGCTGGGGTGCGGGTCGAAGGTGACGACGACGGCCGGGATGCCCAGCTCACGGGCGCGGTCCACGGCATGCCGGATGATCAGCTGGTGACCGCGGTGCACCCCGTCGTAGGAACCGATGGTGACGACGCTGCGCCCCCAGTCCTCGGGGATGTCCTCCAAGCCACGCCAGCGCTGCACTGTGTCCGCTCCTCGAACCTGTGTCCGTTGTCCCTCTTACGCAGGTCTAAGGGTGCCATGTTTGCCGGACCCGTCTCACACCGGCACGGTCGCTGTGACCGGGCGCACGTGTCCGCGGTCACGCGGGGACCCGGACGCCCGCCAGGTTTCCCAGCATGCGGCGGGTGCTGGGCCCGACCACCGCGGCCCATTCCTGCGGGGTGTCGGTGAGCCAGCGGGCCATCAGGGCGGCGAATCCGGGCACGTGCCGGCCGAGGTCGACCAGCCCGCGGTCGAACAGGGTCGCCCCGTCCGGGGTACGGACGAGCAGCAGCCCGGTGCGCCTGACCAGCTCGCGCATCCCGTCGCCGTCGGCGTCGGCCCCGCGCTGTGCGGCGGCCGCGTGCAGCAGCGCGTCGAGGACGCCGGGGTCCCGTTCACGGTCCAGCAGGAACTCCAGGAGCTCCTGGCGCAGCGGTCGTGAGGCAGGGGCTCCGGCCGCGCCGAGTACGGTCGCGAGGGCCGCCCGGACCGGCTCGGGGCCGTCGTCGAGCAGCTCGGTGACCAGGGGCAGGAGGACGGCACGGGCCTCGGCGCCCTGGTCGAGGCGGCGCTCCACGAACCCGGCCACCTGCCCGGCGAGCTCCGGCCGCAGCTCGGCGGCCTCCAGGACCAGTTCGGTGACCCGCCGGGCGAGCGTGGGTGTGGTGACGTGGGCGAGGGTGCGCAGCACCTGCGCGGCGTCCGGTCCGCGCAGCCGGGCGCGGAAGGCCTCCAGGACCTCCTCGGGGTGGCTGACCAGGGCGGGCATCAGGGCGGTAGGGGTGAGCTGGTGGTCGCCGGTGGCGAAGTGCGTCAGCGCCTGCGGGAGATGGCAGGCGCGGGTCGCCGGGTCTCGGACCAGCAGGGCGAGGGCGCCGCCGTGCACGGTGCAGTCGGCGGGGCGGGCGAGCAGGGCGAGCGCGGCGTAGCGGAGCAGTTCGCGGTCGGGTTCGCTGCGGACGTGCGGGGCGGTGCGCAGCCCGTGGGCCATGGCGGCCACCCGGCGGGCCGGGCGCTCGTCGTGCGCCCAGCGGTCCACGGCCCGGCACACCGCCGACGGCTCGTCCTCGGCGAGTACGGCGAGCAGTTCGTCGCCGCGCCGGTGCGCCGCGTCCACCAGGACCTCGGTCAGGTCGTCCAGGGCCCGGTGCCGGTGGGTGTGCAGCAGCGCCTGGGCCGCCGTCGCCACGGTGGCGTGCGGCATCGCGGGCAACGGCCGCTCGTCGTCGAACCACCGGGTGAGATACGGCTGTACGGCGGTGGGGTCGGCGGCCAGCAGCCGGGCCACGGCGTCCAGGAAGCGCGGGGCTGCCGTGCCCTCGGGCTCCTCCGCCGGCGGACGGGTCGGCGGCCCGGTCGGCCGGGTCGGCCTGGCTCCGAAGCGGCCGATGCCCGCGGTCTCCGGCAGCGGCTCGTCGGCCAGCACCAGCCTGCGCAGCAGATCGAAGCGGTCGGCGGCCGGCAGGGCGAGCGCGGTCCAGAAGTCCGGCCCGAACTCGGGGGACGGGGTGCGCTGTTCGCCCACCACGCGGTCGGCGAGCCGCCGCAGCACCCCGGTGTAGGGGGTCGCGTCGGGCAGCCGCAGCAGGGTCTGTGCGATCAGCCGAGCGGCCCACCAGGAACCGGGGTCCAGGTCGAGGGCGTGCGTCAACTCGTCGAGCCGGGGCGCGAGTTGGGTCGGTCCGTAGTCACGGTCGAGCAGCAGCAGGGCCTGCACGACCGGGCCGACCCTGTGGTGCGGGACGGGCAGGGGGTGGGCGCCCAGGGGGGTGCGGGGGCGGTGGACGAGGGCGTGCAGGGCCTCGTCCAGGTCCAGGTGCATGCCCTGGATCCAGTCGGCGAGCTCCTCGTGGGCGAAGCGGTAGCCGCCGCCGGCGGGCACCAGCAGGCCCTCGGTGAGGACGGCGGAGGCCCAGCCGGAGCCGCCGCCGAGGTGGGCCGGGACGGGCCCCCAGGGGAACACCGCTTCGAACGACTCCCGGTCCAGCTCGCCCTGCCCGGGGCCGAGGCTGCGCCGGGCGGCCTCGTGCACCTGCCCGGAGACCCGAGCCGCGAGGCGGCGTACGGCCGTACCGCGCAGACCGTTCTCCGCGGCCAGCCGGACCGCGATGCGCAGGCACATCAGGTCGAGGTAGGCGGCGAAGACGTCGTGCCGGTCGATGGGGTCGTCGGCGGCGGGGGCGTCCGGGAGGGCGGCGCGGACCTCGGAGAGCAGGCGCAGGGCGAGGGGGTGGCGGGCGTCGCGGTCGATGAGGGCGCCGTCGGGGATGCCGTAGCGGGAGCGGGCGCGGCGGGCCTCGTCGAGGGTGAGGTCGGTGAGCCGGATGCACGGGGGGTCGCCGTCGGTGCCATGACCGTGGCCGTGTCCGTTGCCGTGTCCGTGCAGGAGGTCGGGGGGGAATTCGGCGCCGGCGCGCTCCCAGTACTCCTCCCGGCAGGCCACGAGCAGGCGGGCGCCGGTGTCGCGCAGCCAGTCCGCGGTGCCCTCGGTCCAGGCGGGGAGCCGGTGGGCGAGGACCGGGGGCATCTCCTCCGGGCCGTCCAGCAGAAGGAGGAGCGGACGGCCGGCGCGGGCGGCGAGGCGGGCCAGCCGTTCCACGCTCAACTCGCCCAGGTCGCCGGGGAGTTGGGAACGGGAGGCGGCGACGATCCGGACCGCGCGTTCCAGGGAGCGGCGGGCCGCGGAGGCGACGGAGTCGTCCGCGTCCTTGAGGTCGGCACCGCGGAGCCAGAGGGTGGGGGCCGGGTTCGCTTCGCGGTTGCGGCGGGCGGCGAGGGCGGCGAGTTCTGTGGTGCGGCCCGTTCCGGGGGCGCCGACGAGGGCCAGGACGGTCCCGGTGACGGTTTTGGTGCCGGTGCCGGTGCCGGTGCCGGTGCCTTCGGCGAAGGCTGACAGCTCCGTTGAGATGGTCGATCGTTCGACGGGCTGTACGGGGTCCGTGTATTCGCCTACGAGTGCCGTGAAAGGTGGTGGCGCGGCTGCGGGTGCGCTGTGGCTGGTCGCGCAGTTCCCCGCGCCCCTTTGGGGCGCTCCGGTGCGGGGCGCTCCAGGGTGGAGCGTTCCGAGGTGGGGCGTTCCGGGGTGGGGTGCGCCGGTGTGGGGTGGTGACATGCGGGGGGTCTTGCGGCCCACGTAGCCGGCCAGGGCTCCCGGGGGGCCGTCCTGGCCTACCGAGGTCGCTGTCAGTTCCAGGATTCCGGCCAGGTTGAGGTCGATGCCGTACGCCGGGACCGTGGCCGCGTTGGTGGCCAGCAGGTCGGCCAGGGGGCCGCTGCTGGGGTGGTGCAGGGGGACGGCGAAGCCCACGTCCCGCTGGCCGGACTGGAGGGCGGTGCCGAGGACCGCCAGGACCGCGCCGGTCTCCGCGTCGAGGACCGGGCCGCCGGCCGCCCCGCCGCCCAGTCGCAGCGCGTCCCGGCCCGCCGTGCCGATCGCCAGCTCCAGGGCGTCCTCCAGGAGATGGAAGCGGTCGGTGGCGGTGTACGTCACCTGGGTCGCGGCCAGCACCCGGGCCTCGCGCCAGCGGTCGGCGGCGATCCGGACGTAGGCGCCGGCCGGGATGCGTTCCCGTACGGTGACCGGGAGCGGGTCCACGGCCAGGCCCTCGGTGCGGACCAGGGCCAGGTCGTAGGCGGGCAGCGGGACGACGGCGTCCGAGCCGACCACGCAGGTGCGGTCCCCGGCCGCGTGCAGCACGATCCGGGCGAGGCCGTCGACGGCCTCGTGACTGGTGATGAGCGTGCCGTGATGATCGGCCAGGAAGCCGGTACCGCGCGGCCGTCCGGCGAGGTCGCGGATCCGGACCAGCCGCTCGTCGAGCCCCGGTCCCGTCTCCTTCTCCGCCTCCCGCGTACCGTCCGCCGTCCGGCGGCCGCTCCCGGTCCGCGGACCGCGTCCCGCCATGATCGAACCTCCCCGCCCGTACATCCGTGCCCTCGACTTCGACCGTAGGGGCGAAATGATCAGCGGGACAGAGCGGGCGGTGAACGCGCCCCCCTCTGCTCCCCCGGTTCACTCCGAGCGCCTGCTCGGTCGGGTGAATAGGCCGGGGCGGGTGGATACACCCTAGGGGTGGGGGAACCGAGGGGGGACCGTGGAGCGGCGGCGGCGCCAGACCCCGTGGTCGCCGCTCCACGGGGAGAGCCCTACGAGCCCTACGAGCCCTACGAGCTCAGCCGGCTCAGGCGAAGACGGCGAGGCTCTTCGCCTTGCCCTTCTGCTCCTCGACGAGCGCCAGGAAGCGGCCCTCGGGGTCGAACACGGCGACGGGACCGGCGCCCGCGTACTCGTCGGGCATCTCCAGGCGCATGCCGTTGGTGAGCAGGCGGGCCCGCCTGGCGTCGACGTCCCAGCGGCGGAACGCGGCCCCGGCCGCCTCCGCGATCGGCATCACGGTCAGCTCCTGCTGGAGCTGGTCGAGGGTGCGCGCGGAGTCCAGCTTGTACGGCCCGACGCGGGTGCGGCGCAGCGCCGTGAGGTGGCCGCCGACGCCCAGGTCGGCGCCCAGGTCTCGGGCGAGGGCGCGGATGTAGGTGCCGGAGGAGCAGACGACGGAGACGACCAGGTCGAGGACGGGGGTTCCGTCCTCGGCGACGGCGTCCCGGACGTCGTACACGGCGAACGACGAGACGGTCACCGGGCGGGCCGGGATGTCGAAGTCCTCGCCGTCCCGGGCGCGCTTGTACGACCGGACACCGTCGATCTTGATGGCGCTGACCTTGGACGGCACCTGCATGATGGTGCCGGTCAGCTTGGCGATGCCGGCGTCGACGGCCTCGCGGGTGACCTTGGAGGCGTCGGTGGACGAGGTGATCTCGCCCTCGGCGTCGTCCGTGACCGTGTTCTGGCCGAGCCGGATCGTCCCCAGGTACTCCTTCTCGGTGAGGGCGAGGTGCCCGAGGAGCTTCGTCGCCCGCTCGATGCCGAGAACGAGGACGCCCGTCGCCATGGGGTCGAGGGTGCCGGCGTGCCCGACGCGCCGGGTGCGGGCGATGCCCCGCATCTTGGCGACGACGTCGTGCGAGGTGAAGCCCGACGGCTTGTCGACGATGACAAGGCCGTCGGGCGGGGTGGGCTTGCTGGTCATTCGGTGGCGTCGTCCGTCTCGTCGGCCTCGTCTTCCGCACCCGGCTTCTTGTACGGGTCGGCGTCTCCGGCGTAGTCGGCGCCCGCGGAGGCCTCGCGGACCTTCTGGTCGGACTGGCGCGCCCGGTCGAGGAGGTCCTCGATGTTCCGGGCGGTGTCCGGCAGGGCGTCCGCGACGAAGGCGAGGGTCGGCGTGAACTTCACGCCGGCGGCCCGGCCGACCTCGGACCGGAGAATGCCCTTGGCGCTCTCCAGACCGGCGGCGGCGGCCTTCCGCTCCTCCTCGTCGCCGTACACCGTGTAGAAGACGGTCGCCTCCCTGAGGTCACCCGTGACCCGGGTGTCCGTGATGGTGACGTGGGTGCCGAGCCGCGGGTCCTTGATCCCGCGCTGCAGCTTCTGGGCCACCACCTCTCGGATGAGGTCCGCCAGCCTTTTAGCCCGCGCGTTGTCGGCCACTGGTCCGTCTCCCGTTCTTTCTTCTTGTCGTTCTCAAGTCTCAGGTCTAGTCGTCGTCGCCGTGGAAACGCCGTCGCACGGACAGCAGTTCCACCTCGGGGCGGCCGGCGACCAGCCGTTCGCACCGGTCGAGTACGTCGGTCAGGTGCGCGGCGTCGCCGGAGACCATGGCAAGGCCGATGCCGGCCCTGCGATGAAGGTCCAGATGGTCCACCTCGGCCGCGCTCACGGCGTACTTCCGCTGGAGTTCGGCGACGATCGGGCGGACGACGGAGCGCTTCTCCTTGAGCGAGTGGATGTCGCCGAGGAGGAGGTCGAAGGACAGAGTCCCCACGTACATGTATGTATCCGGTTAACCCGCCGGCACGGGATCGATGGCCCTGTCAGGAACGGTACCCCGTCCCTGCCGGGGGCTCGACCGACTTTCCCCGGCGATGAGGGTCGGCCGCGTCACCCGCCTTCCCTGCCACCCGCCCGACTCGGTGGGCCAGGAGGTGACCGCCACGGGGCTCCGCCCCGGACCCCGACCTCGCCCACCCACCACCCGACTCGGTGAGCTGAAAAGGTGCCCCCTCGGGCGGTGCCTTCTCGGCCGACCGAGTCGGGTGGTGGGTGGGCAAAGGCCCGGGGTCTGGGGCGGAGCCCCGTGGCGGGCGTGTCCCGACGGGAAAAGTACCGGCCGACGGAAGCGGACTCCCGTCGGCCGGCTACCCACCGTGGGCGTTACACCCGCGGCTTCTCGCGCATCTCGTACGTCGCGATGACGTCGTCGATCTTGATGTCGTTGAAGTTGCCGAGGTTGATACCGCCCTCGAACCCTTCGCGGATCTCGGTGACGTCGTCCTTGAAGCGACGCAGGCCCTCGATGTTGAGGTTCTCCGCAATGACCTTGCCGTCGCGGAGGAGGCGCGCCTTGGTGTTGCGCTTGACCTCGCCCGAGCGGATGAGGACACCGGCGATGTTGCCCAGCTTGGACGACTTGAAGACCTCGCGGATCTCCGCCGTACCGAGCTCGACCTCCTCGAACTCCGGCTTGAGCATGCCCTTGAGGGCCGCCTCGATCTCCTCGATCGCCTGGTAGATGACCGAGTAGTACCGGACGTCCACGCCTTCGCGCTCGGCCATCTGCGCCGCGCGGCCGGCCGCGCGGACGTTGAAGCCGATCACGATGGCGTCGGAGCCCATCGCCAGGTCGATGTCGGACTCCGTGACCGCACCGACGCCGCGGTGCAGGACGCGGATGTCGACCTCTTCGCCGACGTCCAGCTGGAGCAGGGAGGACTCCAGGGCCTCGACGGAACCAGAAGCGTCACCCTTGATGATGAGGTTGAGCTGCTGGACCTCGCCGGCCTTGAGCACCTTGTCCAGGTCCTCGAGGGAGACGCGGCGCGTGCGCTTGGCGAACGCGGCGTTGCGCTCACGGGCGGCGCGCTTCTCGGCGATCTGTCGGGCCGTACGGTCCTCTTCGACCACCAGGAAGTTGTCGCCCGCACCCGGGACGTTGGTCAGGCCGAGGACCTGGACCGGCGTCGACGGGCCGGCCTCGGCCACGTTGTTGCCGTTGTCGTCGAGCATCGCCCGGACGCGGCCGTACGCGTCGCCGACCACCATCGTGTCGCCGACCCGCAGCGTGCCTCGCTGGACGAGGACCGTCGCCACGGCACCGCGGCCGCGGTCGAGGCGGGACTCGATCGAGATGCCCTGCGCGTCCTGGGCCGGGTTGGCCCGCAGGTCGAGCGAGGCGTCCGCGGTCAGGACGACCGCTTCGAGCAGCTCGTCGATGTACAGACCCTGCTTGGCGGAGATGTCGACGAACATGGTGTCGCCGCCGTACTCCTCGGCCACCAGGCCGTACTCGGTCAGCTGACCGCGCACCTTGGTCGGGTCGGCGCCCTCGACGTCGATCTTGTTGACCGCGACGACGATCGGGACGTCGGCCGCCTTGGCGTGGTTGAGCGCCTCGACCGTCTGCGGCATGACGCCGTCGTTGGCCGCGACGACCAGGATCGCGATGTCGGTCGACTTCGCACCGCGGGCACGCA
The DNA here is from genome assembly GCF_040643955.1 of Streptomyces sp. NPDC047061. Classification (NCBI taxonomy): domain Bacteria; kingdom Bacillati; phylum Actinomycetota; class Actinomycetes; order Kitasatosporales; family Streptomycetaceae; genus Streptomyces; species Streptomyces sp. NPDC047061. The sequence goes on along the minus strand of NZ_JBEYVI010000059.1, from coordinate 27,730 downwards.
TGGCGGTGAACGCCTCGTGACCCGGGGTGTCGATGAAGGTGATCCGACGCTCTTCGTCGTTGACCTCGGTCGAGACCTGGTAGGCACCGATGTGCTGGGTGATGCCGCCGGCCTCGCCCGCGATGACGTTCGTCTTGCGGATGGCGTCGAGCAGTCGGGTCTTGCCGTGGTCGACGTGACCCATGACGGTGACGACCGGCGGGCGGACCACCAGGTCGTCCTCGTCGCCCTCGTCCTCGCCGAACTCGATGTCGAAGGACTCGAGCAGCTCGCGGTCCTCCTCCTCGGGGCTGACGATCTGGACCGTGTAGTTCATCTCGCCGGCGAGGACCTCGAGGGTCGCGTCGGAGACGGACTGCGTGGCCGTGACCATCTCGCCGAGGTTCATCATGACCGCGACGAGGGACGCCGGGTTGGCGTTGATCTTCTCCGCGAAGTCGGTGAGCGACGCGCCGCGGGAGAGACGGATGGTCTCGCCGTTGCCGCGCGGCAGCATCACGCCGCCGACGCTCGGGGCCTGCATGGCCTCGTACTCCTGGCGACGCTGCCGCTTCGACTTGCGACCGCGACGCGCCGGACCGCCGGGACGGCCGAAGGCGCCCTGCGTGCCACCACGGCCGCCGGGACCGCCGGGGCGACCGCCGAAGCCGGGACGACCGCCGCCGCCACCGCCGGGACCGCCGCCGAAGCCGCCGCCACCGCCGCCGGGAGCACCGCCGGGACGACCGGCGAAGCCGCCGCCACCGCCCGGACGGGCGCCGCCACCGGCACCGCCGGGACGACCGGCGAAGCCGCCGCCGCCACCGGGACGACCGGCGCCGCCGGGACGACCCGCACCGCCGGGACCGCGACCGCCGCCACCGGGGCCGGGACGCGGGCCGGCAGCGGGACGCTGCGGCATCATGCCGGGGTTCGGACGCGGACCCGCGGAGCCGCCGCCGGGACGCGGACCGCCCTGCGGGCGGGGCATGCCGGACGGGCTCGGACGGGAACCGCCGGGAGCCTGCGGACGCGGACCGCCGCCCTGGGCGCCGGGCGCCTGGGGACGGGGACCGGCGCCGGGGGCACTGGGGCCACCCGGGCGCGGACCGCCCTGCGGGCGCGGGGCCTGCGGGCGGGCCATGCCGGTGGAGCCACCGGACGTGAAGGGGTTGTTGCCGGGACGCGGACCGGCCGGACGGGCACCGCCCGGACGGGGGGCGCGCTCACCGGGACGCTGACCGCCGCCCTGGCCCGGACGGGCCTGACCCTGGCCGGGGGCGGGACGACCGCCGGGGCGCGGGGCGCCCTGACCCGGACGGGGACCGGCACCCTGCGGGCGCGGGCCCTGCGCGGCGGCCGGGCTCGGCGCCGCGGCGGCCGGAGGCGCCGGCGGAGCGGTGAACTCGGGCGCGGCCGGAGCCGGACGCGGGGCGGGCCTGGGACCCGGACGCGGGCCGGAGGCGGCCGGCGCGGGGGTGTCCGGAGCCGGGGCCTGGGCCGGAGCCGGGGCCGCGGGCGCCGCCGAGGCCGCAGGCGCGACCGGCGCCGCGGGCTGCGGGGCAGCCGGGCGCGGGGCGGCCGGCTTCGGGGCACCAGGACGTGCCGCCTGCGCCGGAGAGGGCGCGGCGGGCCTGGGGGCCGCCTTGCGGGGGGCGGGCTTACCGCCGCCTTGGAAGGCGTCGGTCAGCTTGCGTACAACGGGCGCCTCGATCGTCGAGGACGCCGAACGGACGAATTCACCGAGTTCCTGGAGCTTGGCCATGACGACCTTGCTCTCAACCCCGAACTCCTTGGCGAGTTCGTATACCCGGACCTTAGCCACTTCGCTCCTTTTAGGTCCGGGTGCGTCCGGACCGTCGCTACTTCATGGGCGTACTCATCGCGTGCTCATCGAGTGCTCATCGCAATCTCGACCTACTTCCAACTCGCGGGGTACCAGAGCCGCACGGACGTTCCGAACGACGCTTCTTACGGTGTTACTGCTCGACGTACCGGCGCAACGCCTTTACGTCGAGCGGACCCGGGACGCGGAGCGCCCTCGGAAGTGCCCGGCGGCGTACCGCCTGGTCCAGACAGACCTGGGCGGGGTGTACATATGCACCCCGGCCGGGCAGCGTACCGCGAGGATCGGGGACGCATTCGTCCTCGACCACCACGATCCGCAGCAGTTCGGTCTTGGCCGCTCGCTGCCTGCACCCCACACAGGTGCGCTCAGGGCATGCGCGGGCACGCGTCCGGCCAGACACTGCTAAGTCTACCTCCCCGCACCGACCTCACCCCTTCGGGGCAAAGATCGAACGGCTGTTGTCGTAATCCAAGCGACCTGCGGCTTGGAACTATTCCCCCCGTCCGGGTGAACCGCGGACGGGGGCCGGCGTCACCGGCCGGGTGATCTACTCGGGCACCTGTTCGGTATCCGGGCGGATGTCGATCCGCCAGCCGGTGAGCCGGGCGGCGAGCCGGGCGTTCTGCCCCTCTTTGCCGATCGCCAGCGACAGCTGGTAGTCCGGCACGGTCACCCGGGCGGACCGGGACGCCAGGTCCACGACCTCGACCTTGGAGACCCTGGCCGGGGACAGCGCGTTCGCCACCATCTCGGCCGGGTCGTCCGACCAGTCGACGATGTCGATCTTCTCGCCGTTCAGCTCGCCCATGACGTTGCGGACCCGGCCGCCCATGGGGCCGATGCAGGCGCCCTTGGCGTTCAGACCCGAACGGGTGGAGCGGACCGCGATCTTCGTACGGTGACCGGCCTCGCGGGCGATGGCGGCGATCTCGACCGACCCGTCGGCGATCTCCGGCACCTCCAGCGCGAAGAGCTTCTTCACCAGGTTCGGGTGCGTACGGGACAGGGTCACGGACGGACCGCGGACCCCCTTCGCCACCCGTACGACGTACGACCGCAGCCGCATGCCGTGCGGGTAGGTCTCACCGGGGACCTGCTCCTGCACCGGCAGGATGGCCTCCAGCTTGCCGATGTCGACAAGCACGTTCTTCGGGTCGCGGCCCTGCTGGACCACACCGGTGACGATGTCGCCCTCGCGGCCGGCGTACTCGCCGAGCGTGGCGTCGTCCTCGGCGTCGCGCAGCCGCTGCAGGATCACCTGCTTGGCGGTGGTGGCGGCGATCCGCCCGAAGTCCGACGGGGTGTCGTCGAACTCGCGCGCCTCCTGCCCCTCCTCCAGGTCCTCGGGGTCCTCCTTCGCCCACACGGTCACGTGTCCGGTGCCCCGGTCGAGCACCACGCGCGCGTGGCGGCGGCTTCCCTCGGTGCGGTGGTAGGCGATGAGGAGGGCCGACTCGATCGCCTCGACCAGCAGGTCGAAGGAGATCTCCTTCTCCCGAACCAAGCCCCGCAGGGCGCTCATGTCGATGTCCACGGCTACGCCTCCTCCTCTTCCGTCATGTCCTTCTTGTCCTTGCGGTTGAACTCGACCTGCACACGCGCCGTGCCGATCTCGGCGAACCCGAGTCTGCGGGCGGTGGCCTTGCGGCCCTTGACGCCGGGCACCTCGAGGTCGAGGCCCTCGTCGTCGACGTCCAGGATCCTGGCGACCAGTTCCCCGTCCTCGGCCAGCTGGAACCGCACCAGGCGGTCCACGGCACGCAGGTAGTGGCGGTGCTCGGTGAGCTGGCGCTCCGCGCCGGGGGTGCCGACCTCCAGGGTGTACTCCCCCTCGCCCATCGCGTCCGTCTCGTCCAGCCTCGCCGAGAGCTCACGGCTCACATCGGCGATCTGGTCCAGGTCCGCCCCCGCGTCGGAGTCGACGACGACACGCAGCACGCGCTTGCGTCCGACGGAGTCCACGGCGATCTCTTCGAGATCCAGTCCCTGGGAGGTGACGAGCGGTTCCAGGAGCTCTCGCAGCCTCTCGCTCTGGGTGGTGCTCATCCGGGTGACTCCTCGGCCGCGTGTGCTGTTGTGGGATGGGTCGCGCGTCTGGTCAAAGGGTATCGGGTCGCGGGGGGTGTTGCGTCCGGGTGCCTGCGGTGGGGGCGCGTGGGGGGGGCGTCGAGGCGGTGACGTCAGTTGTGGGGGTGCACGGGTAACGTGATCACGGTCGGGTGCATGTCCGCCCGTGTGTTCGTACGAGCCCCCTTGAGGACGTCTGCCGTGTCGTTCCCCTCGCTGTTGCGAAGAAGGAGCCTGATCGTTTCGGTGGCCTCGGCCACCGTGCTGGTGGGCTGCTCCGCTGATCCGGACTCCGCCACGAGCGGCGGGAGTCCGTCGGTGTCCGAGCGGGCACGCGCGCGTGCGGCGCGGGACAGCCGGGGGCTGCTGCGGCAGTACGACGCCGTCCTCGCCGCCCATCCGCGGCTCGCGGAGCGGTTGCGGCCGTTGCAGGCGGAGGTGGCGGCGCATGCGGCGGCGTTCGAGGAGGGCACGGCCTCGCCCACGGCGACCGGCTCGGCGTCCCCGTCGGCCTCACCGACCGTGCCCGCCGACGAGAAGTCCGCGCTGGCCTCACTGGCCGCCGCCGAGCGGAGCCTCGCCGACCTGCGGGCCAAGGCGCTGCTCGACGTGCCGGGCGAGCTGGCGCGGCTGCTGGCCGGGGTGGCGGCGGCCGACGCCGGGCACGCGTACCTGCTGACGAAGGGGGACCGGTGAGCGACGAGGAGAAGCCTGGCCTGCTCGATGCGCTCCAGGCGGCGCTGGCGGCCGAGCACGCGGCGGTGTACGGCTACGGCGTCGTCGGCGGCCGGATCGGCGGGCAGCGGCTGACCGAGGCGCGCTCGGCGTACGACGCGCACCGGGCTCGCCGGGACGCCCTGGTGCGCGAGGTGCGGGACCTGGGCGGTGCGCCCGTCGCCGCGAGCGCGGCGTACGCGCTGCCGTTCGCCGTCACGGACCCGGCGACGGCGGTACGACTCGCCGCCGAGCTGGAGGAGCGGGTGGCCGACGTGTACTCCGACCTGGTCCGGGCCTCCTCCGGCGAGCGGCGCGGCTCGGCGGCCGGGGCGCTGCGGGAGGCCGCGGTGCGGGCGGTGGGCTGGAGCGGGGAGAGCGTAGCCTTCCCTGGGCTCGCCGAGCGGGCGGGTTCCGGGGCGGCGGCCGGTGGGTCGGCCTCGCCCTCGGCTTCAGTTTCGGCTGCGGCTTCGGCTTCGGCTTCGGCTTCGGCTTCGGTGACTCCTTAGAGCTGGAAGGAACGACTCGCGTATGGCTTTCGAACCGCCGCGGCGCCTGGTGAGGGCGCTCGGTGAGACGGCGCCGGACGGTGACGAGTGGCTGGAGAAGCTGCCGGAGGCGGTGGAACAGGCCGTCGCGCTACGCGAGTTGACCGTCGAGCGGGTGCAGGTGCCGGGCGGGCGCAGCAGTGTGGTGCTGCTGGTGCGGCGGACGGACGACACGCCTGCCGTGCTGAAGCTGGCGCCGCGGCGGGCGAGGCCGGAGAGCGAGGCGGCGGCGCTGGCGCACTGGGGCGGGCTCGGTGCGGTGCAGGTGCTGGAGGCCGACGGGGCCGCGGGGGTGCTGCTCCTTGAGCGGCTGCACCCGGAGGTCTCGGTGCGGTCGCTGCCCGAGGCGAAGGCACTGCTGGAGGCGGCGGGGACGCTTCGGCGGCTCTGGGTGCCGCCGCCGAAGGAGCACGTCTTCGAGACGGTGGCCGAGCGGACGGGGCGGCAGGCCGCGGCGATGGCCCGCGCGGCCGGCGACGCCGAGGTGGCGCCGTTGGTGGCGGCGGCGGTCGCGGCCCGGGAGGAACTGCTGGCCGCACCGCCCGAGCCGCAGCTGCTGCACGGCACGTTCCGGCAGAGCAAGGTGCTGGCCGGGGAGCGGATGCCGTGGCTGGCGGTGGGGCCGGATCCGGTGGTCGGGGACTGCGCGTTCGACCTGGCGCGGCTGGTACGGGACCGGGTGGAGGACCTGATCGCGTCCCCCTCCGGGGCGTCGATCACCCGGCGCCGGATCAAGCGGCTCGCGGAGTCCTTGGAGGTCGACCAGGAGCGGCTGCGGGGGTGGACGCTGTTCCGGGCGGTGGAGTCGGGTATCCGTGCGCGGAGGGTTGGGCGGCCGAGGGATGCGGAGCTGTTGCTTGAATTCGCGGGGTGGGTTTGACGACTTCGGCCGCGGGCCCGGTGGGGGCTGGTCGCGCCCACGCGGCGGAGCCGCATATCAGATACAGCCCCGCGCCCCTTTCGGGGCGCTCAGCCCTCCCTCAGTTTCAAGGCCAGGACCGGACAGTCAGCCGCCGCTCTGCGGGCTCGTTTCCTCGTCCGCGGGGGTATGGGACGGCCGTCGACCAGCGGGTAGCCCCATTCGTCGAGGGTGATGTGCTCGGGGAGCAGCTCGGCGCACAGGCCGTGGCCCTGGCAGGACGTCCAGTCGATGGTGATGTGCTGGTCCATGTCAGATCCCTTCCGTCGGTACGGGGAGCAGCGGGGTGTGGTCGGTCGCGGTGCAGTGGCCGTGGGCGTGGGCGTCGAGTTCGGTCGCGAAGGTGGTGAGCGCGCTGCGGACCAGGCGGATCGTGCCGTCGGGGTGGTGGCAGGCGCCTCTGCCCTCCACCAGGCCCGCCCAGCGGGAGATGTCCGTGCGGGTGGTGCCCTGGGGGCCGGGGGTGGCCAGGGTCTGGAAGGCCGTGGCGATGCGCGGGAGGCCGTTGAGGCAGGGGCCGCACTGGCCCGCCGACTGCAGCGCCAGGTAGCGGAGGACCCGGGCGGTTTCGGCCGGTCCGCAGCGGTCGGCGGGCAGGGCGGCCAGTACGCCTGCGCCCAAGTACGCGGAGGAGAGCGGGACCTGGGCGGCCTCGGCGGCCGGGATCCAGGTGCCGTGGTAGCCGCCGATCAGGGCCGCGGACGCGCCCTCCAGGGGGAGGAGGCGGCCGACGGACATGCCGAACGGGGCTTCCACGACCCGGACTTCGCGGCCCGGCGCGTGCACGGTGCAGAGGGTGCTGCCCGGTTCGGCGGGGGTGCCCGCCGAACGGAACCAGGCGGCGCCGTAGCGGGCGATCAGCGCCAGGTGGGCCAGGGTCTCGACGTTCTGGACCAGGGTGGGGGCACGGCGCACCCCGCGTTCGCGGACCGGCGGGACCGGGTGGGTGGGGAGGGCGGGGCCGCCGGAGAGGTACTGGACGAGGGCCGAGGCCTGGCCGGAGAGGAAGCGCGCGGGGAGGCGTACGACCTGCACGCGCACCGGGTCGTGGCGCTGGGCGAGGGCCGCCTCCAGGTAGGAGGCGCCGTCCTCGACGGCGAGGTACGCCTCCGCCGCGCCGATCGCCTCGGCCGCCAACTGCAGTCCGTCCAGGACCAGATGGGGTGACAGCCGGAGCAGGGTCCGGTCCTTGTGGCTGGCCGGCTCGCTCTCCGCGCCGTTCGCGACGACGACCGGTGCGCGCTCGGCGCGGCGGGCCGCGTCGGCGACCGCGACGAACTTCCGGTACGCCGGGAAGCCCGCCCCGCCGCGTCCGGTGAGCCCGGATTCGGCCAGGGTGCGCAGCAGGGCCGCCGGGTCGCCGTACGCGAGCGGGCCGTAGCGCTGTTCGTGCGTGGTCAGGTCGGCCGGGGTGCCGCCGGGGGCCAGCAGGCGCGGGGACATGTAGACGTCGGTGAAGAGCGTGGTCATCAGTGGGCCCCTTCGGTGTGCAGCAGTGCGGCGGGGGTCTGGCGGGCGGCCCGGACGGCCTGCGCGGTACGCAGGGCGAAGGCGGTGACCACGGTCGCGACGCAGGCCACGGTCAGCCAGGTCATCCAGTCGGTGCCGGCGTCCGTGCCGATGCCGATGCCGTGCACCAGGGCGACCGGCCAGGAGGCGTACGCCAGCCAGTGCACGGCCCGCCAGGTGCGGTGGCCGAGGCGGTCGCGGAGGAGGCTGGTGACGAGGACCGCGAGCATCAGGTCGAAGGCGACCGTGCCGAGGCCGAGCCAGAGCGGCTGGTAGTCGGAGACGAAGGGGACGAGAGCGTCCAGCACCGTGATGTTCACGTAGCCGTCGACGACAGCGGTGGTGATGTGCAGGGCCAGGAAGGCGGTGGCGGAGAGGGAGAGCGTGCGGTGCAGGCTCATGGTGCCGAACCGCGGCAGGCCGGGGAGGCGCGTGCGGAGGCGGACGGCGATGCCGAGGAGGACGACCACGGTGAACAGCATCAGGCAGACGGCGCCGGTGGCCCGGTTGGCGTACCAGAGGGTCTCGGAGGTCATGCCGCCGCCTCCAGCGCCGTGCGGGGGGCGGGCCAGCCGGGCGTGGTGACGACGGTGCCGTTGTGCGCCACCAGGCGGGCAGGCAGGCCGAGGCGGGTCAGCCAGCGTTCCGCACCCGCGCCCTTGACCAGGGCCGCCGTGGTCGCCGCGTTGGCGTCCGCGCAGTCGGCCGCGGCCACCGAGACCGTGCGCCACGGGGAGCGGACCGGCAGTCCGGTGCGCGGGTCGACGATGTGGTGCAGGTCGTAGCCGCCGCGCTGCCAGCGGCGGGCGCCGGTGCCGGAGGTGGCGAGGCCGCCGGAGCGCAGCCCGACGGTGTCGTACGACCCCTGCCCGGGTGTCTCCTCCACCGGTCCGGTGATGTCCTGGACGCGGATCTGCCAGCCGCCCGCCGGAGGCTCGCCGGCGACGGCGGTGTCGCCGCCGAGGCTCACCAGCACTCCGCAGCCGGCCGTCTCGGCCAGCATGCGCGCGGCCCGGTCGGCGGCCCAGGCCTTGGCCGTCGCGCCCAGGTCGAGGCGGACGCCCTCGGGGACGGTGACCGTGCCGGTCGCGGGGTCCAGACCGACCTTGCGCCAGCCCGGGGCGCGGCGCACCCGCAGGGAGACCGGGCGGTCGTCCTCGCGGACGAGGGTGAAGTCGCGGTCGTACCCGATCGCGTCCATCGCCGAGCCGACGGTCGGGTCCACCGCGCCGTCCGTCGCCCCGGCCGCGCGCAAGGCGACGGCGAGGGCCTCGGCGAGCAACGGGCTGACCCGGACCGGGCGACCCCGGGCGGTGTCGAGGGCGGCCAGTTCGGAGTCGGTGCGGAACCTGCTGCAGGCCGCGTCGACCTCGGCGAGCTGCCGGGCGAGGAGCAGGTTGCAGGAGTCCAGCAGGGCCGGATCGGTGACGACCAGGCGGACGGTGGTGCCGAGGGCCCGCCACTCGGCGGCGGCCGTCGGGCGCGGGGCGAGGGCGGCGGTCATGACGCCCCCGAGGTGGAGTCGGTGGAGCCGCCGCCGGAGGTGAGGCCGTCGGAGGAGGACTGGAGGTCCGAGGAGGACGACGAGGACGAGCTGGAGGAGCTGGACGAACTGGACGAACTGGAGGAGTCGGTCGACTGGGAGGACGAGGAACCGTCCGTGCCCGAGGACGAGTCGGAGCCGCTCGCGGAGCTGCTGGAGCTCGACGTCGTACCGCTGCCGCTGCTCGCCGTCGTCTCGGCGTCGGACTGCATCGTGCCGACCAGGGCGAACACCCCGGCCGCCGCGGCGAGTGTGACCGCCGCCGCCAGGGCCGCCGTGCGCCGGGTCCCCCGGCGGACCGCCGCGGCCGCACCCTTTTCCCGCCGGTCCCCCGGCTCCCTGCCTTGCACTCTCTCGGTCATGACCGATCCCCTCCTGCGTGACTCTCTGTCACGCATTACGTTCGGGTATCGGCCTGAGAGAAGTCTGTGAGGCTCCCATACGGAGTGGAAGAACTGTCTGAGACGTTTCTGAAAAGCCGCGGCGGCCCCCGGTGTGTTACCGGAGGCCGCCGCGGCGGGAGTTGAGGCTCAGTTCGCGGTCAGGCGGGCGATCGCCTCGTCCACCGTGAGCTCCTCGCGCTCGCCCGTCCTGCGGTCCTTGAGCTCCAGGACGCCCTCGCCGGAGCGGCGGCCCGCGACCAGGATCTGGGGCACACCGATCAGCTCGGCGTCGGTGAACTTCACGCCCGGGGAGACCCCGGCCCGGTCGTCGACCAGGACGCGCAGCCCGGCCGCCCGCAGCTTCTCCGAGACGTCCAGGGCGAGTTCGGTCTGCAGGGCCTTGCCGGCCGCGACGACGTGCACGTCGGCCGGGGCCACCTCGCGCGACCAGACCAGGCCGTGCTCGTCGGCGGTCTGCTCGGCGAGGGCGGCGACGGCGCGGGAGACCCCGATGCCGTAGGAGCCCATGGTCACGCGGACCGGCTTGCCGTTCTGGCCGAGGACGTCGAGCTTGAGCGCGTTGGTGTACTTCTGGCCCAGCTGGAAGATGTGGCCGATCTCGATGGCGCGGTCCAGCTTCAGGCCGGTGCCGCACTTCGGGCAGGGGTCGCCCTCCAGCACGACGACGACGTCGACGTACTCGTCGACGGTGAAGTCACGGTCCGCCACGACGTTCTTGGCGTGCGTGCCCGCCTTGTTGGCGCCGGTGATCCAGGCCGTGCCGGGGGCGATGCGCGGGTCGGCGATGTACTTCACCTTCTCGCCGAGGCCCTGCGGGCCGACGTAACCGCGGACCAGGTCCGGACGGCCGGCGAAGTCGGACTCGGTCACCAGCTCCACTGCGGCCGGGGCGAAGTGCTCCTCGACCTTGCCCATGTCGACCTCGCGGTCGCCAGGTACGCCCACGGCCACGATCTCGCCGTCGACCTTCACCAGCAGGTTCTTCAGGGTCGCGGAGGCCGGGACGCCGAGGTACGCGGCGAGGGTCTCGATGGTCGGGGTGTCCGGAGTGGGGATCTCCTCCAGCGCGGGCACGTCGGAGGCGTCCACCGCCTTCAGCACGTACGTGATCGCCTCGGTGTTGGCCGCGAAGTCGCAGTTCGGGCAGTCGGCGAAGGTGTCCTCGCCGGCCTCGGCCGGGGCCAGGAACTCCTCCGACTTCGAACCGCCCATCGCACCGGCGGTGGCGGCGACGATGCGGTAGTCGAGGCCGAGGCGCTCGAAGATCCGCCGGTAGGCCTCGCGGTGCAGGGCGTACGACCTGGCGAGGCCGTCCTCGTCCAGGTCGAAGGAGTAGGAGTCCTTCATCAGGAACTCGCGGCCGCGCAGGATGCCGGCCCGCGGACGGGCCTCGTCCCGGTACTTGTTCTGGATCTGGTAGAGGATGACCGGCAGGTCCTTGTAGGAGGACGCCTGGTCCTTCACCAGCAGGGTGAAGATCTCCTCGTGGGTCGGGCCGAGGAGGTAGTCGCCGCCCTTGCGGTCCTGGAGACGGAACAGCTCCTGGCCGTACTCGTCCCAGCGGCCGGTCGCCTCGTACGGCTCCCTGGGCAGGAGGGCCGGGAGCAGCACCTCCTGGGCGCCGATCGCGTCCATCTCCTCGCGGACGACCCGCTCGATGTTGGACAGCACCTTCAGGCCGAGCGGCAGCCAGGACCAGATACCGGCCGCCGTACGGCGGACGTAGCCGGCGCGGACGAGCAGCTTGTGGCTGAGGACCTCGGCGTCCGCCGGGTCGTCACGCAGCGTCTTCGCCATCAACTGGGACATGCGTTGGACCGGTGCGTTCGCCATGGTTCTCGTACTCCTGCCGGAAAAGGGTGATGGCTAGGAGGTTAGCCGGGCACGCTGTGCCGGTGGAAATCGGTTGGCGGCGACGGGTCACTTACGGCGGAGCGGCAGCGGCGCGCCCATCACGGCGTACGGCTTCGGGGCGCTGGGGAAGTTGACCCGGCGGGCCAGGTCGACGTAGCCCAAGGAGTGGTAGAGGCCGCGGGCCGGGCTGTCGGTGTCGATCGCGGAGAGAATCGAACGGGGCTCGGTGGCGCCGTCGGTGATGAGCGTGATCAGGCGCCGGCCGATGCCCCGGTTCTGATGGTGGGGGTGCACGTGCAACTCGGTGATCACGAAGGAGTCGTCGAGCCAGTCGGCGTTGCCCTGGGCGCGGAGGTAGGGCTCCACGACGGTGGACCACCAGTGGGTGCGGGAGTTCGGCATGCCGTAGACGAACCCGACGAGCAGGCCTTCGGCCGTGGCACCGAGGGCCCTGGCACCGGGGTACTGCATGTGACGGAGGACGATCTGGCGGCGGACCGCTACCTCGTCGGGGCCGAGGCCGAATGCGATGGCCTGGACTGCGAGGGCCTCGTCCACGTGGGAGGAGAGGTCCAGGGGGCCGATCACGAGGGTCATGTGGGGAGGGTACAGGTGGGTTCCGGTTGTCGTCCGAGTGCGGGCTCCAGGTGGTTGCTCGCGCAGTTCCCCTCGCCCCTTGCGGGGCGCGTGACCTGGACGTCGGCCTAGAACAGCACGCTCATGAACGCGCCGACCTCCTGGAAGCCCACCCTCAGGTACGTCCGTCGCGCCGCCGTGTTGAAGTCGTTGACGTACAGGCTCACCACGGGAGCCACATCGGCCAGGGCATACCGCAGGACCGCCGCCATACCGGGGGCCGCCATGCCCATGCCCCGGTACTCGGGGGCGACCCACACCCCCTGGATCTGGCAGGCCTCGGACGTCGCCGCGCCGATCTCCGCCTTGAAGACGACCTTGCCGCTGTCGTCGAGCCGGGCGAACGAGCGGCCGGAGCCGACGAGTTCCGCGACCCTCGCCTGGTAGAGGAGACCGCCGTCGCCGGCCATCGGGGAGACGCCCACCTCCTCGGTGAACATCGCCACGCACGCCGGCATGATCGTCTCCATCTCGTCCTTGCGGATGCGGCGGACGTACGGATCCGGGGCGATGTCGGCGGGCATCCGGTCGGTGACCATCAGGGGCTGGTGGGCACGGACCTCGCGGGCCGGGCCCCAGTGCGGTTCCAGGAGGCGCCACAGCTGGGCGGTGGCCTCGGCGGGGCCGACGATCGAGGAGCAGCGGCGGCCGGCCCGGCGGGCCCGGTCGGCGAAGGCACGGATCGCGCGCGGGGTGGCGCAGATCGGGACCAGGTTGGCACCCGCGTAGCAGAGGGACGTGAGCATGCCGTCCTCGTACCAGCCCCACATCTCGCCGCCGAGGCGCCAGGGGTCGAGTCCGGCCACCTGAACGCGCGAGGTCACGAAGGCGTTCGTGACCGGCTCGCGGTCGAGCACGGCGAGCGCTGCGTCCAGGTCACTCGGTTCGAGTACCCGTGAGGTGGTCTGCGTCAACACGTGCGGGGCCTCACGCTGGGGGGTTCTGCTTGATCTCCGCACTGTACCTGCGGAAGCTGGGCCGTGCCGCCCCGTGCGCTGTGAAGTGGCCGCGAGCTGGGGTTCCCGTCCCTGGGGGCTGCGCCCCAGCCCCCCGCATCGGCCTCCGGCCTCGTCCTTAGTGGGGGCTCGCCGGACGGTCTGGGTCTTTCAGCCCCTCCGGCGTTTGAGGAGCGGGGTCCAGGGGCGGAGCCCCTGGGCGGGGGTGTCAGGGGCCGAGCCTCTTGAGGATGGGACGGGTAGGGGCGGCGGGGGCGAGGAATGCCCGCCGTCGCCCGAAAGCCGGCCTCAGCCCGCCACCGACACCGTCGGCTCGCCCGACTCCGTGCCGGCCGCCTCCATCTGCTCGGCCAGCTTCATGGCCTCCTCGATGAGGGTCTCCACGATCTTGGACTCGGGGACCGTCTTGATGACCTCGCCCTTGACGAAGATCTGCCCCTTGCCGTTGCCGGAGGCGACGCCGAGGTCGGCCTCGCGGGCCTCGCCGGGACCGTTCACCACGCAGCCCATGACGGCGACCCGGAGCGGGACCTCCATGCCGGTGAGGCCGGCGGTGACCTCTTCGGCGAGCTTGTAGACGTCGACCTGGGCGCGCCCGCAGGACGGGCAGGAGACGATCTCCAGGCCGCGCTGCTTGAGGTTGAGGGACTCCAGGATCTGGTTGCCGACCTTGACCTCCTCCACCGGCGGCGCGGAGAGCGAGACGCGGATCGTGTCGCCGATGCCCTGGGACAGGAGGGCACCGAAGGCCACCGCCGACTTGATCGTGCCCTGGAAGGCCGGACCCGCCTCCGTCACGCCGAGGTGCAGCGGGTAGTCGCACTGGGCGGCCAGCTGCCGGTACGCCTCGATCATCACGACCGGGTCGTTGTGCTTGACCGAGATCTTGATCTCCCGGAAGTCGTGCTCCTCGAAGAGGGACGCCTCCCACAGCGCCGACTCGACCAGGGCCTCCGGGGTCGCCTTGCCGTACTTCTGGAGCAGGCGGCGGTCCAGGGAGCCGGCGTTGACGCCGATGCGGATGGGCGTGCCGTGGTCCTTGGCCGCCTTCGCGATCTCCTTGACCTTGTCGTCGAACTGCTTGATGTTGCCGGGGTTGACGCGGACCGCGGCGCAGCCGGCCTCGATCGCGGCGAAGACGTACTTCGGCTGGAAGTGGATGTCCGCGATGACCGGGATCTGGGACTTCTTCGCGATGACCGCGAGCGCGTCGGCGTCGTCCTGGGTGGGGCAGGCCACCCGCACGATCTGGCAGCCGGAGGCCGTCAGCTCGGCGATCTGCTGCAGCGTCGCGCCGATGTCGGACGTACGGGTCGTGGTCATCGACTGGACCGAGACCGGGGCGTCTCCGCCGACCGCCACGGAGCCGACCTGGATCTGCCGGCTCTTCCGGCGCTCGGCGAGCTTGGTCGGAACGGACGGCATGCCGAGAGAAATCGCAGTCATCTGCTGTGCAACCCCAAGTCGTGGATCTAGGTCCAGGTCCCGTCGTAAGCGGGTTCCAGGCTTCGAGATTACGGCACCGGCACAGGAGCGAGCACATCCCCCACCCGTAAACCCACTCAATGGAAGCGGCCCGGAACACAGTGTTCCGGGCCGCGTCGAACGTCGCGTGGCTAGGAGATTTTCACGAGGTTAACCACCTCGTGCCCGTCGTGAACGCTCAGGACGGCTTCGGCATCGAGGACCGTGTGGATGACCACCTCCGGGACGGCTGGGCGACTCACCACGGGTACGCCCTCCCCGTTCTCGTCGAGCAACTTCACGATCTCCGGCCACACACCGTCCGTCAACCATGTGCGCTGCCTCCAGCGGACCTTCTGAGGGTCACCGAACCGTGCCGGAAGATCACGCCAGAGGATTCCGGTACGCAGTCGGTGGAGCATCCCGGTAAGGGCGGCTCGCAGATCCAGCGGTGACCGGAAGTGGTGTGCCGGATACCTCCTGTGGAGCAAGCCCTCGATGCGGGCCCGTTGGCTGTCCGTGGGACCGGCCGGAACAGGCGTCCCCGTACGCTCGTGCCACAGGGCGGTCGAGCACTTCCGTCCTTCCCGGTACCGGAATGACGAGTCCGCGATGTCGACCCGCACCTTGATCGTCTCGATCAGGGATCGCTGCTCGGACGAGGAGAGCGACCGGAGGTCCGGAGTGGCCGACCCCAGAACGGCTGTCAGCCGGACCTCCCTTCTGGCCTCCATTCCGGCGCACCGCAGGCCGATGATGCCGTCTGCTTCGCAGGCATCGGCTCAGTTCATCCGTCACCGTGAGCGCGTGAGGTCGCTGGAACGGCTCGTTGTGGAGTGTGCGGAGGAACTCGACGCGTTGCGGCGCGAGGCGCGTCCTACTCGCGCCGTCGCTGCTGCACTCCGGCAGCTCGAAATGGAGCACGAAGCCTTTGACCGGATCCTGGGGCACGCGAGCGACTGGCTGAGCGAACTCAAGGGTCTGAGCGACGGGCTGACGCGCCTCGCCACCTGTTCCTCCGCATGGTCGGCGGGAAGGAAGGGACAGCCGCACGTGATCGGCGCGCCCCAGCCCGAACAGCGGTAGGTCCGCATTCCGTCCTTGCCCCGGAAGGTTCCGATGTACGGCAGCCCGCACGGTCCATGGATGCGCCCGCTGAGCGGGTATCCCCCGTTGGTCTTCCTCCGCGGCCTGGTCATTCCGGCCAGCACTCTCTGAAGGCCCCCGATCCGCTCCTCCGAGAGAATGCGAGGCAAAGGGATCACCACACTCTCGCCGTGCTGAGGACGCCCGTCGCTGCGGAGCCTGGTGCAGTTGCCTTTCGACTGCCTGTCGACGCGCCGGAAGACCACCTGCCCGAGGAACGTTCCGCTCTTCAAGCGGCGGCACAGGTTCGACGGCGTCCAGCGCTTGCCACTCCGAGTGCGGGCACCCCGGTTGTTCAACTCGTCCGCAAGATCTGTGAGACCGTTCACGCCGTCGATGACGAGGTCTGCGATGAGTTTCACCACCCGCGCTTCGGCCGGATCCACTTCGAGAGTGGACCCGAATGTCCCCTTCCCGCTGATCCGATAGCCGTAAGGGGCCGGACCGCCCGGCCATCCTCCGTCCGCCGCCTTCAACTGCCGTCCGGCCTGGGTGCGGGCGGCAATACGCAGGTAGTCCGCCTCGACCGCTCGTGCCAGCCTGTGAATGGTGAGCCACCTTTCGAGGCCCGGTTCCCCCAGGAGCTCAGTGCAGCACACCACCTGCGCCCCGGCGTCCTCGATCTGCCAGGGACAACGCCAGACGGCCGCCTCCGTCCGCCCCAAACGGTCCATACGGTGAACCAGAACGTGCTTGACGCGCCCCACACAGATGTCCTGAAGCAGCGCGTCCAGTCCCGGGCGGGAGTGCGTCGCCCCTGACTCGCCGTGTCTTCACGGGATTCGACGAGACGCCACGATTTCTGCTGCGCCACGAAGGCGTGAATGGCTTGCGCCTGGGCCGGGATCCCATACCGGCCCTTCTGTTCTGTGGTGGAAACCCTTACGTATGAGGCGACATCGACGGTTTGCACCCGTCGGCCTTCGCCATCCACGCACGCGGCAGTACCTTGCTGCATGTCAGTCCCTCTCAGACTGGCCGGACCCCAGGGTGTTGGCGCACCGCTGGGGTCACCCATGAACAGCAAAAACGTACGAAGTCCGCGCCTGTGCCGCACAAACAATCCCGGCCCTTCACCCGTCTGAGTTACACGGGTGAAGGGCCGGGCGTCACGACCAGCGCGACAGAAAACGACCGATTGGCTAACTGATTCGCACGGGGTTGACTACATCTGCCACTAGGACCAGCAAGGTAAAGCAAACGAAGATCCCGGCCACCACATAGGCCACCGGCATCAGCTTCGCCACGTCGAACGGGCCCGGGTCCGGGCGGCGCAGTACCTTCGCCAGGTGGCGGCGGAGCGACTCCCACAGGGCGCCCGCGATGTGGCCGCCGTCGAGGGGCAGCAGCGGGAGCATGTTGAAGAGGAACAGGGAGAGGTTGAAGCCGGCCACCAGCATCAGCGCCATGGCCAGCTGCTCGGTGGGCGGGATGTCCAGGGTGAAGATCTCGCCGCCGACCCGGGCCGCGCCGACCACGCCCATCGGGGAGTCCGGCTGACGGGGGGCGCCGTCGAAGGCCGCGTCCCACAGGGCCGGGATCTTGCCGGGCAGGCTCGCGATGGAGTCGACGGCCTCGCCGAGGCGGTCGCCCATCCAGGTCACCGAGTCGCCGAAGTCCTGGCGGACGATGCCGGTGGCGGCGCTGAAGCCGAGGAAGCCGGCGGTGACGTACTGGCCGGTGACGATCTGGCCGCTGGAGTCCTTCTTGGCGACCTGGTTGGTGGCGATCGTCGCGTGCAGGGTGACGTCCTGGCCCTTGCGGTCGACGACGATCGCGACCTCCTTGCCGGGGGTGGACCGGATCAGGTCGGAGAGCTGGTTCCAGCTGGTCGTCTGCACCCCGTTGAAGGAGAGGATCTTGTCGCCGGCCTTGAGGCCCGCGGCGGCGGCCGGGGAGGCGGCGTCGGTGTTCTTGCAGGTGTCGCGGTTCTCGCTCTGGGCGATCACGCACTGGGAGACCGAGCTGACGGTGGTGGTCTGCTGGCTGATGCCGAAGCCCATGAGGACGGTGAGGAAGAGCGCGACGGCGAGGATCAGGTTCATGAAGGGGCCCGCGAACATCACGATCACGCGCTTCCAGGGGGCGCGCGTGTAGAAGAGGCGGGTCTCGTCGCCGGGCTGGAGCTCCTCGAAGGCGGCCGAGCGGGCGTCCTCGATCATGCTGCGCCAGGGTGAGGTGGAGCGGGCGGTGACCCGGCCGTCGGCGCCCGGCGGGAACATGCCGATCATGCGGATGTAGCCGCCCAGCGGGACGGCCTTGATGCCGTACTCCGTGTCGCCCTTGCGCCGCGACCAGATGGTCGGGCCGAAGCCGACCATGTACTGCGGGACGCGGATGCCGAAGAGCTTGGCGGTGGAGAGATGCCCCAGCTCGTGCCAGGCGATCGAGACCAACAGGCCGATCACGAAGACGAGTATGCCGAGGATCATCATCAGGGCTGTCATGCACGCGCCTCCGCGGTCGCCTTCTGCGCTGTCAGTTCGCGGGCCCGGACCCGTGCCCAGGTCTCCGCTTCGAGGACGTCCGGCACGGTCAGTGAAGTTCCCGTACGAGGGGTGCCGTGTTCCTCGACCACCCGGGTCACGGTCTCCATGATGCCGTTGAACGGCAGCAGACCGGCACGGAAGGCCTCGACGCATTCCTCGTTGGCCGCATTGAACACCGCCGGCGCGGTGCCCGCGAGCTCACCGACGTGCCGGGCCAGGTTCACGGACGGGAAGGCCTCGTTGTCCAGCGGGAAGAACTCCCAGGTGGAGGCCTTGCTCCAGTCGAAGGCGGGCGCCGCGTCCGGGACCCGTTCGGGCCAGCCGAGACCGATGGCGATCGGCCCCCGCATGTCGGGGGGCGTCGCCTGCGCGATCGTGGATCCATCCGTGAACTCGACCATCGAGTGGACATACGACTGCGGATGCACGACCACCTCAATGCGGTCGAAGGGAATGTCGTAGAGGAGGTGCGCCTCGATGACTTCCAGCCCCTTGTTGACCAGGGTCGCGGAGTTGATCGTGATGACCGGTCCCATCGCCCAGGTGGGGTGGGCGAGGGCGTCCTCGACGGTGACGTGCGCCAGGTCTGCCTTGGTGCGGCCGCGGAAGGGGCCGCCGGACGCCGTGACGACGAGCTTGCGGACGTCGGCCCGGGTCCCCGCCGCGAGCGACTGGAAGAGCGCCGCGTGCTCGGAGTCGACCGGGATGATCTGGCCGGGCTTGGCGAGCGCCTTCACCAGCGGGCCGCCGACGATCAGCGACTCCTTGTTGGCGAGCGCGAGGGTGCGGCCCGCCTCCAGGGCGGCGAGGGTGGGCGCGAGGCCGATGGAGCCGGTGATGCCGTTGAGGACGGTGTGGCAGTCGGAGGCGGCGACGTGGGTGGCCGCGTCGGGTCCGGCGAGGATCTCGGGGAGCGGTTCGCCGGGGCCGTGGAGCGCCGTGAGCGCCTCGCGCAGTGCCGGTACGACGTCCTCGCGGGCGACCGCGACGGTCCGCACCCGCAGCCGGTGCGCCTGCTCGGCGAGGAGCGGGACCCGGCCGCCGTGGGCGGACAGGGCGGTGACCCGGAAGCGGTCGGGGTTGCGCAGGACGAGGTCGATGGCCTGGGTGCCGATGGATCCGGTGGAGCCGAGGATCACCACGTCCTTCGGGCCGTCGCCCACGAGCGGGTCGTACACGAGGTGCGGGTCGGCGAGGGGTGCCGGACTGGCGGGACTGTCGGTCATCCCCCCATTGTGGCCGCTTCCGGTGGCCGGGAGGACAGCGCGTCCCTCACGCGGGTGCCTTATCAGTTCTTGGTGTCGTATGGAGCGGAATTCCCTTTGTGAGGTTCACGTGAAGATCATGTGATAACACTTCTGTCGGGTCGGCAGGGACGGTCGACCCGACCGGACGACATCCTGGGGGGATCTCTCCATGCGTACTCTGCGCATACGTGCTGCCCTGCCCGCGCTCGCGGGCGCCGCACTGCTCACCGGCACCCTGCTCAGCACCCCGGCCCAGGCGGCCGGGGGTGTGACCATCTACCACGTCTGGTTCGACAGCCCGGGCACCGACAACCGTTCCAACGCCAGCCTCAACGCCGAGTGGGTGCAGATCAAGAACACCGGCGGCTCGGCCGTCTCGCTGGGGGGCTGGGTCCTGAAGGACGTCTCCAACCACCGGTACGTCTTCAAGAACATCAAGATCGGCGCCCACAAGACGATGAAGGTGCACACCGGCAGCGGCACGGACACCGCGTCGAACAAGTACCAGAACCGCCGCGCCTACGTGTGGAACAACACCGGCGACACGGCGAAGCTGACCAAGGCGAGCGGCGCCAAGGTCGACTCCTGCTCCTGGACGACGCGGGATCCGAGCGACAAGTACTGCTGAATCGCTACTTCAGCAACCTCGTCCGGGGCGGCCCCGCTGAAGAGGTCTCACTTGAAGGGGCGGCGGACGTTGTCCCGCCGGGACGGTCCGGGGGTCGCGTCGGCGATCCACGGGCCCTCGCCCGACGGGTCGACGATCCCCTGCTCCAGCCATTCGAAGGAGCCGCCGAGCACACCCTTGACGACCTTGCGGTCCAGGTCGTCGGTGTTCGACCAGAGGCGGTTGAACAGCTCGTCGACGCGGATGCGGGCCTGCCGGCAGAACGCGTCGGCGAGCAGGTAGGCCTCGCGGCCGTGGTCGCCCTGGCTGCGCAGCAGTTCGGCGCGCACGCAGGCCGCGCTCATCGCGAACAGCTCGGCGCCGATGTCCACGACCCGGCCCAGGAAGCCCTGCTTGGTCTCCATCCGGCCCTGCCAGCGGGACATGGCGTAGAAGGTGGACCGGGCCAGCTTGCGGGCGTGCCGCTCCACGTAGCGCAGGTGTGGGGCGAGGTCCGCGCCGTGCTTGAAGTCGCCGTACGACGTGGGGAGCTGGCCCGGGCCCGCGACCAGCTTCGGCAGCCACTTGGCGTAGAACACGCCCGCGTTGGCGCCCGCCCTCGCCTTGTCCTGGAGGGACTTGTCGGGGTCGATGAGGTCGCCGGCGACCGAGAGGTGGGCGTCGACGGCCTCGCGCGCGATCAGCAGGTGCATGATCTCCGTGGAGCCCTCGAAGATGCGGTTGATGCGCAGGTCGCGCAGGAGCTGTTCGGCGGGGACGGCGCGTTCGCCGCGGGCCGCCAGCGACTCGGCCGTCTCGAAGCCGCGGCCGCCGCGGATCTGGACCAGCTCGTCCGCCATCAGGCAGGCCATCTCGGAGCCGTAGAGCTTGGCGAGGGCGGCCTCGATGCGGATGTCGTTGCGGTTCTCGTCGGCCATCTGGGAGGACAGGTCGACGACCGCCTCCAGGGCGAAGGTGGTCGCCGCGATGAAGCTGATCTTGGAGCCGACGGCCTCGTGCAGCGCGACCGGCTTGCCCCACTGCTCGCGGACCGCCGACCACTCGCGGGCGATCTTCAGGCACCACTTGCCGGCGCCCACGCACATCGCGGGGAGCGAGAGCCGCCCGGTGTTGAGCGTGGTGAGCGCGATCTTGAGGCCCGCGCCCTCGGCGCCGATGCGGTTGGCGGCGGGGACCCGGACCTGATGGAAGCGGGTGACGCCGTTCTCGATGCCGCGCAGGCCCATGAAGGCGTTGCGGTTCTCGACGGTGACGCCCGGCGAGTCCGCCTCGACGACGAAGGCCGTGATGCCGCCCTTGCTGTCCTCGGTCTTCGGCACGCGGGCCATGACGACCAGGAGGTCGGCGACCACGCCGTTGGTGGTCCAGAGCTTCACGCCGTCGAGGACGTAGTCGTCCCCGTCCGGTACGGCGGTGGTGGCGAGGCGCGCCGGGTCCGAGCCGACGTCCGGCTCGGTGAGCAGGAACGCGGAGATGTCGGTGCGGGCGCAGCGCGGCAGGAAGGCGTCCTTCTGCTGCTGGGTGCCGAAGATCTTCAGCGGCTGCGGCACGCCGATCGACTGGTGGGCGGAGAGCAGCGCGCCGACCGCCGGGTTGGCGGAGCCGACCAGGGAGAGGGCCCGGTTGTAGTAGACCTGGGTGAGGCCGAGGCCGCCGTACTTGGTGTCGATCTTCATGCCGAGGGCGCCGAGCTCCTTGAGGCCGGCGATCACCTCGTCCGGGATGCGCGCCTCGCGCTCGATGAGCGCCGAGTCGATCTTCGTCTCGCAGAACTCGTGCAGCCGGGCGAGGAACTCCTCGCCGCGTCGCACGTCCTCGTCCGCCGGGAGCGGATGCGGATGGATGAGGTCGAGCCGGAAGCGCCCGAGGAACAGCTCCTTGGCGAAACTGGGCTTGCGCCAGTCCTGTTCCCGGGCGGCCTCCGCCACCTGGCGGGCCTCCCGCTCGGTGACGGTGGGTTTCTTGGCGGTGGGGGCGGACATTGAGGCTCACCTCGCCACAAAAGGGGTGAATGAGGACCGTTCGTTACCGACCAGTGCTACTGGATCGTTGGTACCCGAAACGGGCCGCCCCCACCAGTCCTCGCGGTCCGATCGACTGACGGCCCGGCCGGCGCGACACCCTTCTCAGCCGATCCGACGCGCTTCTCAGCCGATGTCGACGGAGTAGGCCTTGGTGTCCAGCCGCCCCGAGCCCTTGAAGACCTCGGTGCCCGCCTCGATGCCGGAGAGGTACTTGTCGTTGCCCAGCAGTTTGCGGCGGACCAGGGCCTGGGTGAAGTCGTCGATGTTCAGCGTGGCGCTCGTGGTGTTGGCCCGGCGCACGAAGGAGTAGACGTTCCAGCCGATGTTGCCCTGGTAGATGTCCCACATGGCGCCGCCGAGGCTGACGCTGCCGTACTTGGTGCCGAGCGGGCCGGCGCCGCCCTGGCGGTCGAGCCAGATCATGATCTCGTCGGTGGGCTGGTCCTGCCAGTCCGCGGTGTTCTTGGCGTGCAGCCAGAGGTCGTAGGCGACGTCCAGGGTCCCGGGGCTGGAGCTGAGGGTGAAGTTCCACCTGGTGGTGACCTTCTTGCGGTCGCCGACCCGGATCGGCAGGCCGGTGGCCGCCTTGTCGGCCTTCCAGCCCCAGTGCCAGCCGAGGACCGTGCTGGCGTACGACTTGACGTCCGAGTCCGTGCCCTTGCTGTTGTTCGCCCAGGTGTAGGACGTCCCCCAGGAGACGGTCGAGCCCGACGCAGAGTTGTCCCAGACGCACTGGGTGCCGGTTCCCTTGTCCTGCCCCCAGAGGTTGTTGTTCACGTAATACTTGCCGAGCGTGACGGTGTCGAAGGCGGTGCACTTCTTGCTCGACTCGCCGGCCTGCGCCACGGTCACGCCCGCGGCGGCGGTGAGCGCGACCGAGGCGGCCAGCAGCGTCTTCGCCGTCTTGGACAGGCGCGGTCTGCGGTGTTGCATCGGGGGTCCTTCCGGGGGACGGTTCGTGGTACGACCCGTCGGACGGCCGTACGACCTTCTTGTGGCCGCCGCCCCCTGGAAAGGTTGCCGAGGCCGTCCCGGCAATTCGCTGTCGAAGCGCTTCGACAGACTATGGACACCCACCCGCACTGAAGCTACTGTCGAACCACCCTCACTCGCCCCTGTCAGCAATGCGCACTGTCGAAGCGCTTCACAAAGCTTGGAGAGCCGGATGGTCACCCTCGCCGAGGTCGCCCAGCACGCCGGAGTCTCGGCGAGCACGGTGAGCTATGTCCTCAGCGGCAAGCGGTCCATCTCCACCACCACCCGGCAGCGGGTCGAGCAGAGCATCCGGGAGCTGGGCTACCACCCGAACGCGGGCGCCCGCGCCCTGGCCAGCAGCCGGTCGAACATCATCGCGCTGATGATCCCGCTGCGTACGGACATGTACGTGCCGGTGATGATGGAGATCGCGATCGCGGTGGCCACCACGGCCCGCCTGCACGGCTACGACGTGCTGCTGCTCACCGGCGAGGAGGGCCCGGACGCGGTCCGCCGGGTCACCGGCAGCGGACTGGCCGACGCCATGATCCTGATGGACGTGGAGCTGGAGGACGAACGGCTGCCGCTGCTCCGGCAGACCGACCAGCCCTCCGTGCTCATCGGCCTGCCCGCCTCCACCTCGGGGCTGACCTGCGTCGATCTCGACTTCGGGGCGACCGGGGCGCTGTGTGTGGAGCACCTCGCGAAGCTCGGCCACCGCGACATCGCCGTCATCGGCGAGGCCCCGGCCGTGTACGAGCGGCATACCGGTTTCGCCGAGCGCACCCTGGACGGACTCCGGTCCCGGGCCCGGGAGCTGGGCCTCAGGGTGCTGCACCGGCCGTGCGAGGGCGGGTACGACGCGATGGCCGCCACGCTGGCCCGGGTCTTCGACGAGCGCCCGGGCACCACGGGCTTCGTCGTCCAGAACGAGTCCGCGGTGGAGCCGCTGCTCGCGCTGCTGCGCCAGCAGGGCCGGGCGGTGCCGGAGGACGTGTCCGTGGTCGCGATCTGCCCGGACCAGGTGGCCGTCCAGGCCTCGGTGCGGCTGACCTCGGTCGCCATCCCCGCGCAGGAGATGGGCCGGTACGCCGTGGAGCACCTGGTCGCCAAGCTGGACGGCCGGGGCAGTGACGAAGTCGTGCTGATCGCACCCGAGTTGACGGTACGGGCGAGCACGGGACCGGCGTCCGCCGGGGCCTGACCCCCTTTTGCGGTGCCCCGCCGTTCCGGGGCACCCCTGTGTCTGCACTCCTCTGTCTGCACTCCTCTGTCTGCACTCCTCCAGGAGCCGTGACGTGAATCAGCCTGCCGAAATCCAGTCCGCGGAAAGCCCGCCCAAGGTCAGCCTCGCGCAGTCCTCCCCCACCGTCGGCAGCTTCCGCGAGCGGGACGGTGCCCTGGAGTGGAGCGGCCGCCAGGAGACGCTGCGGATCGAGCCGTGGGGGCCGGACGCGGTCCGGGTCCGCGCCCGGCTCGGCGGGCCGATCCTCGAAGGCCTGCCGGGGGCCCTGCTCGACGAGCCGCCCGCCACCGGGTCGACCGTCAAGATCGGTGACGGCGAAGGGCAGTTGACGGTCGGGGACCTGACCGTCGAGGTGTCCGCCGAGGGCCTGGTCCGGTTCCTGCGCACCGACGACCGCTCGGAGGTGCTGGCCGAGGAGCGCGCCCACTTCTGGTGGCCCGGCTCGCGCCTGTACACCGCGGTCGGCAACGGCCACCACCGCCTGGAGCAGCGGTTCGCCGCCTACGAGGGCGAGAAGCTGTTCGGCCTGGGCCAGCACCAGCACGGGCGCCTCGACCAGAAGGGCCTGGTCCTGGACCTGGTCCAGCGCAACGCCGAGGTCTCGGTCCCGGTCCTGGTCTCCAGCCGCGGCTACACCCTCCTCTGGAACAACCCGGCGATCGGCCGCGTCGAGCTGGCCGGCAACGGCACCCGCTGGGTGGCCGACTCGGCCCGCCAGCTCGACTACTGGATCACCGTCGGCACCCCGGCCGACGGGCAGCGCAACTACAGTGCGGTGAGCGGCCGTTCGCCGATGCTGCCGGAGTGGGCGGCGGGCTTCTGGCAGTGCAAGCTGCGCTACCGCACCCAGGACGAACTCCTCGCCGTGGCGCGCGAGTACAAGCGGCGAGGCCTGCCCCTCTCCGCGATCGTCTGCGACTTCTTCCACTGGACGCACCTGGGCGACTGGAAGTTCGACCTGGCGGAGTGGCCCGACCCGGCCGCGATGGTCCGCGAGCTGGACGAGCTGGGCGTCAAGCTGGTGGTGAGCGTGTGGCCGTCGGTGTCCCCGCTGAGCGAGAACCACCCGGTGATGGAGCAGCGCGGCTACTTCATCGGCACCCAGTACGGCCCGACGGCGCACGCCGACTGGCCGGACAAGGGGGTGGCGTCGACCGTCCAGGTGGCGTTCTACGACGCCACCAACCCGGACGCCCGCGAGTTCGTGTGGTCGAAGGTGAAGGAGAACTACCTGGATCCGTACGGCATCACGGCCTTCTGGCTGGACGCCTGCGAGCCGGAGCTGAAGCCGGGATTCCAGGAGAACCTGCGCTACTGGACGGGCCCCGGCCTGGAGGTCGGCAACAGCTACCCCGCCGAGAACGCCCGGACCTTCTTCGAGGGCCTGCGGGAGCGGGGCGAGGAGGTCGTCACCCTCAACCGCTCCGCGTGGGCGGGCAGCCAGCGCTACGGCGCCGCGCTCTGGTCCGGCGACATCGGCACCGACTTCACGGCCCTGCGCCAGCAGATAGCGGCCGGCCTCAACACGGCCCTGTCCGGCATCCCCTGGTGGAACACCGACATCGGCGGCTTCCACGGCGGCGACCCGGACGACCCGGCCTACCGGGAGGTGATGGTCCGCTGGTTCCAGTTCGGCGCCCTCTCCCCGCTGATGCGCCTGCACGGCTTCCGCGACCCGGGCATGGCGCTGGGCCCCGACATGACCGGCGGCCCGAACGAGGTGTGGTCGTACGGCGAGGAGGCCGGCGCGATCCTGGAGAAGTACCTGCGGCTGCGCGAGCGCCTGAAGCCGTACGTCCTGCAGGTCATGCGGGAGGCCCACGAGCAGGGCCTGCCGGTGCTGCGGCCGCTGTTCCTGGAGTTCCCCGAGGACCAGGCGGCCTGGGCGGTCGACGACGCGTACCTCTTCGGCCGGGACCTCCTGGTGGCGCCGGTACTGACGGCGGGCGCCACGGCCCGGACGGCGTATCTGCCGGCGGGGGCCCGGTGGACGGACGCGTGGACGGGTGAGTCGTACGAGGGCGGTGCGGCGGTGACGGTGGACGCGCCGCTGGACCGCATCCCGCTGTTCCTGCGCGACGGGGCGGAGCTACCGGTCACGGAGTAGCCCGGCCGGATTGCGACGTCTCCCGTTACCGGCCGGTAAATGTCTCAACTCGGCGGTGTGGTCGGGCAGTTGGAGGGGGTAGTCAGTATCCCCTCCCCTGTCCCCCCACGAAGGGTTCCGTTGCCGTGCCCTCAGGTCCGTTCCCCCTCACGCTCGCCGACCTGCTCCTCAGACCCGGCTTCCGTGCCCGGCGCACGCCGGACCGGGCCTTCGACCGGCTGCTCGACGCGGCCGGGACCGCTCAGGACGACGAACGGTTCACCGACGACTTCCGTCACCTGCTGCGATGTTGGGCGGGCGCCGAACATCTCACCCCGGTCGGCTGGCTGTCCGCGCGCGGACACGTCGGCCGGCATCTCGCCAACCGGGCCCGGATCCGCCGGCTGCTCGCCGAACACCCGGAGATCGAGCGGGAGCCGGTCGAGCGGCCGGTGTTCGTGGTGGGCCTGCCGCGCACCGCCACCACGCTCACCCACGGCATCCTGTCCCTCTCCGCGGACCACCGCTGCCCGCTGCTCTGGGAGCTGCTCACCCCCGACCTGGAACTTCCGCCGGAGGAGCGGGAGAAGGCGATCACGACCGCCCGTCGTCTGGTCGGTGGCATCAACCTCTTCTCCCCGCGCTTCCGGCACATCCACAACCTGCGGCCCGAGGGCCCGGAGGAGTGCACCTTCGCGCTGCCGCACACGGTGATGCCGCTGTCCCAGGCGGTGATCCCCGAGTACCTGCCCTGGCACGAGACCCATGACTTCGGCGCCGACTACCGCTACCTCAAGCAGATCTACCAGGTGCTCCAGTACGGCCGCCCGCGCCGCCGCTGGGTGCTGAAGTCGCCGCTGCACCTGGAGAACCTGGACGCGCTGCGCGCGGTCTTCCCGGACGCCACGATCGTGTGGACGCACCGCGATCCGGCCACCGCCGTGGCCTCGTTCTGCAGCCTGGTCGAGCACGGCATGGCGGTGAACACCCGCCCTCTCGACCTGCACCGGCTCGGCGCCACCTGGCTGGAGCTGCTGGCCCGCTCGGCCGCCCGCGGCCTCGCGTCCCGCGCCCGCATCCCCCGCGAGTCCCTCGTCGACGTGCCGTACTCCTGGCTGGGCGCCGACCCGGCCGCGGGCGCCCCGAAGCTCTACGCGGCCGTCGGCGCCCGCTGGACCGAGGCCGACGCGGCCCGCCTCCCGGCCGTCGCCGCCCGCCCCAGGGGGACCCGCGTGCACAGCTACGACCTGGCCCGCTACGGCCTGACCCGCGCGGACGTCGACACGGCCTTCGCGGACTACAACGCGCTGCGCGCCGAGGTCGACCGGGCGTGACGGCACAGGGGGCGGCCCCGCCGGTGCCCCGACAAGCCCAACAGCCCGCACCGCGCCGAACTGGTGAAGCTGATGGTCCGCCGCGACGCCCGCGGCCGGGGCGTCGGACGCGG
>NZ_JBEYVI010000058.1:0-51022 GCF_040643955.1 Streptomyces sp. NPDC047061 | reverse complement strand
GCCGAGCGGGGCCCGGGCACGGTGCCGGACGCGAGCGCCTCGGCGTAGGTGTCCGGCCGGTAGAGCGGAAGCTCCCCCGTCGCGTCCGTCGTGTCGAAGCACTGGGCACCGGCGCGGCGGCCACCCTCGGCTCGGCCGTCGCCCGCGGGCTCGCCTGCACCTCTCCCGGTGGCGCGACCCCCGATGTCGTGGACGGCGTTCGGCTGGCGCAACTCGTGGGCAGCGGCCCCGCGGACAGGAGGCAGGCATCATGATGCACCCCGTTGACCCCGCGGTGGCCCGTGCGCACGCGGACGTCCTGGACCTGTTCCGCCGTGATCCCGCCGGACTGGACGAGGTGTGCCGTGCGGCACGGGACCGGCTCGCGGCGATGCCGGTCCTCGACCCGCACGATCCGCGCACCTGGAACTCGTACGCGTTGATCACCGCGGACGTCCAGACTCTCCTCGTCTACCTGCGCGAGGCCGAAGTCCCGAGCAGCGAGCCGACACACTTCCGGTCTCTGCTCATCCGTGTCCTGTACTACCTCTACGAATCCGAGAAGGCGAAGGCCGGGGTCCTCCTCGCGGAACTCGTCCACCGCGAGTGGGAGGCGCGGCTCGGGGAGGCACACGCCGACACACTCAACGCCACCGTTCGGCTTGCCGCGTGCCTTTATGCGCAGGGTGAGGCGAAACGGGCGCGGCCGCTGTTCGAGCGGGTTCACCGGCAGCAGACAAGCCAGTTCGGCGCCGATGATCCCGCGACCCTTCTCGCGGCCTGCAACCTGGGTGCGTGCCTCACCGAACTCGAGGACTACGGCGCGTCGTTCCTCCTCAACGAGGACACCAGACGGCGCTGTGAGCGACGGCTCGGAAAGGACCAGGACACGACGCTCCTGGCCACCGAGAACCTCGCGGGCAGCCTGTTCGGCCTGGAGCGGCATGACAGGGCACTGGCCCTGTACCGAGACATCCACCAGCGGCGCAGACGAACGTCGGGCGAGAACTCCCTGCTCACCCTGAACGCGCAGGCGAGCATCGCCATCACCCTCCACACGCTCGGGGAGTACGAGGCGGCCCGTGCCGTCAACGCGGACCTATTGCCGCGATACGAGCGCGTGGCGGGAAAGGACCACTCGGGCACCAAAAAAGCGCACAAGCGTCTGGTGAGGAACCTTCGGGCGCTCGGCCGTTATGAGGAGGCTGAGGAAGTCCACGGCGGAATCCCGCGATACGGATCACCGACGCCCGACGGAGGACACAGGGCCCTGGCGCCTCGTCATCGGGAAGTCTGAACGCGTCGTCATGCGTTCCGCCACGCCCGCGGGACGTCTGGCGGAGCGCGGGAGCCGCAGCAGACGGGTGCGGCGCGGAGTGCGGCTGCGGACGGTCCTTTCGACCGCGTCGCAGTCCGCCGCGTACCGGCAGGCGGCGGGCCATCTGGCCGCCGATCCGTTCACTCGGGCGCGGGCCGGTCTCGCGTGGGCCGAGACCGCGGCGGATCAGGCCGATCCCGCACAGGCACGACAGGCAGTCACTGCGACCCTGGAACAGTTGCCGGCCCTCGTCGATCACGGCCTGACCGACGCCGACCGGATCCACCACCTGAGCCACCTGCGGGCGCTGGGGGCGCTGAGAGCCTGGGCATGCCTGCACGATGCCGACATCCCCGGGCCCAGGCGCGCCACCGAGGCCTGGGCCATGCTGGAGGCCGGACGCGGTGTCATGTTCGGCCAGGCGCTGTCCACCTGGGGGAACGACCTCACCGATCTCGTGTTTCGGGTCCGAGCCCCAGCAGCTGGGCGGTCATCCGCAGCTGTGCGTACGGACGTTGCCCGTGCTCGGTGACCTCCTGGACGCCGAGCACGGCCGGCGGGCCGATGCGGGCGCCGGCTTCATCGGCGGCCTCTCGGGCCAGCGTCCGGTCCGGGCTCTCGCCGGGCTCGGGCCAGCCGCCCGGCAGGCTGGGCATCCCGAAGCGGTCCAGGAGGCCCAGTACGCGGCCGTCCGGGTCGGTCAGCCACCCCCACACCTGACGCACCGGGCGCTGCTCGGGTGTCCGGGGGCCCGGGTGCCAGGTGAAGCGGGCGCGGGTGCGTTCGGCCTTGGACGGCCGTACGCCGGGGCGGCGGACACCGGTGGGGCGGACGGTGTCGCCGAGGAGCCCGGCGCGGCAGGCTACCCGGAGCCGGGCCGCTGCCGGGGTCGGGAGCGCGGCCAGGGCCTGGCCGACCGGCACCGCCCGGTACGGTGCCGGAATCTCCCACGAGGCGGGCAGTGGCCCGTGCCACGCGATCACGTGGCGCCCGGCCGCGTGGTCGTCCCCTTCTGCGGTGTCGGTCACGGCCGGGCACGGCGCTGCCCCGTACGGGGTCAGGCCGAGCCGGTCGGCCAGGCGCCGCACCAGGGCGGACGGCGTCTGGCCGGGTCGCAGCGCGGCGGCGGGGAGTGATCCGTCTGCGTCGACGACGATCCGGCCGTCGTCCAGGGCGGTCAGCAGGGCGACTGTGTCCTGTGTACAGGCCGTGGGGTGGGGGCTCATGCGATCGGGGCGGGTTCGGCGCCGAGGGCGCGGACGGGCCTGGTCGTGCAGGGCGGAGAAGGTCTCCAGGCTGGCGTCGTACCCGGCGGTGGCGACCAGCACGGGCCCGGCTCGTCGGCCACCAGCTCGCTGAGGAAGAGCCGCACCCAATAGTTTTCCGCACGGGCCATGTTCTTGTCTCCCGCTCCTTCGCCCGGCCCAAAACCAGCGACGCACCCCCGAGGGTAGCCGCGAGACCACTACGCTCCAACAACCGGACAACAGCTCGGAAACTCTCTACAGTTGATGCACTGTCGCGCACCGGGGGACGAGAGGCTTTCTATGCACACGACAGAATCATCATCTGCTGAGGCAGCACTCGACTTCTGGGTCTCAAGTGAGGAACACGGAGAGGATCCCGGAGATTCGATGGGGCTGTTCAACGGCAACGGGGACACAGTCCTCAGGCGCATACCACTGGGGCCATTGCGCAAGAACCTCGCCGACGCAGTTGATGCGCTCCAGCAGATCTTCGCGGATGTTGCTGCCCGAGGGGGCCAGCTGCCGCTCCGGGAAGCGCACTTGTCGTTCCAGGTAACAGCTAACGGCGGTGTTCAGTTCATCGGCACGACTCAGATGCAGAGCAGCCGCGGCATCGTCCTGGTGTTCAAGGAGTGACGGACGGCACGCCATGGGGAGACACAGAGCACTGCTGATCGGCGCCAGCGACTACGAGATGCGAGGCATACAACCCCTGCCGTTCATCCCCAGGGATCTCGAACGGCTCGGACACGCACTGGAAAGCCACGGATTCGACGAGGTCCAGGTTCTGGCAAGGCGCCCAGATGGTAAGCAGATCTCAGCCAATTACATAAATGCCCGCGTCATAGGATTTCTGCGGCATTCTCGGCGCGGTGACACCGTCGTCATTGCGCTCAGCGGCCACGGCATACATGCGAAAGGCTGGGATTATCTGGTACCGGAGGACATCGACGAGGATGTCCACCCGTTCGAGTCCGGATGCGTTCCGATCGACTGGCGGGAACACCTTGACGAGACCCTCGCTGAGCACGTCATATTTCTCATCGACGCCTGCCGAGAGGG
Source organism: Streptomyces sp. NPDC047061 (assembly GCF_040643955.1). Classification (NCBI taxonomy): domain Bacteria; kingdom Bacillati; phylum Actinomycetota; class Actinomycetes; order Kitasatosporales; family Streptomycetaceae; genus Streptomyces; species Streptomyces sp. NPDC047061. The sequence continues at coordinate 47,416 of NZ_JBEYVI010000058.1, read as the reverse complement.
CATTGATCAGGATTCCATGGGTGTAGCTGGCGTCAAAGAATGGGGCCGCCAGAAGGTCGGAGCAGCGCTTCGACGCAAAGTCGCCTACCTCTACGCCTGTTCACCCGCACAGCTTTCACTCTTCGTGCGCCCTGGCGAACGAGTCGAAGACGGAGGCCACCATGGCACTCGGACCGGGGAGTCGTTCAGCATCTTCTCGCGCTCAGTTTCGGATGTAATCGCTGCGCATCCGAAACAGAGGCCGCTTTCCCTGAATGCATTCAATTACGCTGCACAGGACAGGGTGACGGAATTACACAACGCTTACCGAAAGCGAGGTGCCTCTCAACGCCTGCGCTTAGTTACGGACATTCCAGCGGATCAGTTCTTCTTCCTGCCGAGCACCGAGACGAGTCAGCGGCGGAACCAGGGCTTCGATGCGGCCTCGCAGACCCCTATTCCGTCCGACGGTGCAGTGATGGGACTGGGTATGGACTCCGGTCTCGCCACTAAGGCACCTGAACCAACAAACACGGAAGAACCCAATCACTCTCAGGAGCACAAAGAGCCTCTAGAGACAAAATTCGCTTCGCGACCGAGTGGAGCCAAGCAGTCTTCGAAGAAGCCGATTCGATCGAAATTCACCCGGGCTGCGAAGCGCCCTTGGCTCTGGTGGGTTCTCCTGGCGGTCGTAGTCACCAGCAGTATCGGTATGTATTTCGGATACCAGTGGACACAGACGCGGTACTATGTCGGCACTAAAGGCGAACATGTCGCTTTATATCAGGGAGTCAGCCAGGACGTTGCTTGGATCTCCCTCTCGAAGCTGTACACAGATCACCCCGAGGTCGAACTCAAATATCTTCCGTCCCTCGATGTGGATGAGCTTGAGTATACGATCGGAGAGAATAACCTGGAGGACGCCCAGAGGAAGGTCGAAGAGTTGGCCGTGCAGGCATCCGCGTGCAAGAAGGATGCGGAACGGAAAGCGAGCGGCTCCCGAGGACCCACCCTGTCGGAGGACGAACAGAAGGTTGTTACGAGCTGCGACACATAGCAGATACGAGCATCAGAAGGTTTGTCAGAGAGCGTTGCCGCGACGCTCAGCGGCCCAGGCGAAGGGCCCTCGCCATCAAGTTGTTCGGCCGCGTGCCGGGATGTCTGGCGTACGCGGAGAACACAACCTGCCCGTCGACCACGAACCGCAGCACCTTCGCCCGGCGCCGCCGGATCAGGTGCGGCCGGGTGCCATCCAGGACGTAGCGGAGAGGCACCGACGGAATTCGATGAGCAGTTGTGATGTCTGAGGTTGCGGTGGGTATTCCCGCGCTCGCTGTGATCATTTCCCGGTGTCTGGCCAGCTGTGGCCCCCTCGAATTACTGCGCAGCCTCGTCGTCGAGCTCGTCCAGGTCGTCGTAGAAGAGAGGATCACGCTTGCCGATGCCCGCCCGGCCCAGCTCCGCAGCTGACCGGTCGGACGCCTCAGCGGATGTTGCCGCGCCACCGGTAGAAGAACGTCTCGCCGGGTCCCGCACCGAGGTGAACGAGAACGCCGGCGAGCAGGGTGCCGTCGTCGATCGTCTGCCCGGGACTCCAGCACGGTGAAGCCCTGCCACGTGTACTACGGCCCGAGCTTGCACGCGGTGGCGAACTCGCCGAACAACAACCTGCCAAGGCGATCTCACTGCAGGAGAGCTACACCCATCCAGCTTTCGAACAGGCCGCGCTCTGTTTCCCATCCGCGGCCGGGGTGAAGTGGTAGAGGGATGCCGTTGGTCAACGGCGTACTGCCGTGGTTCGTCAGCCTGGGTTTCTCCGTGCATGAGCCGCCTCTGTGCGCTCGCCGCTGCTCTTCTGTCAGTTCTGGTGTGTGGGGCGAGGCTTGCCCTGAGCCCGCGGTTGCGTCCAGGGAAGTGGTGTACGGGTTCGACCTGATCCGGGGGTTTGCTCCGGCATCGGGATGAGGCCCGCATAGATGAACGGCCACCGGCTGATCTTCGAGGTGTCGAAGCCCGAAGGAGATCAGCACGATGACCGCACCCGACAGTCTGCCCCTGCACGTCCTCGCCGAGGACAACCTCGCCGCGGCGAGTCCCGATCTGCTGCGTGCGATGGTCAAGACGTTCGCCGACGCACTCATGTCCGCGGAGGCCGACGCCCTCTGCAACGCCGAATACGGGCAGGTCAGCGACGAGAGAGTCAACCACCGCAACGGATATCGCCCTCGCGAGTGGGACACCCGTGCGGGCACCGTCGAACTCGCTGTTCCCAAGCTGCGCCAGGGCAGTTACTTCCCGCACTGGCTCCTCGAACGCCGCCGGCGGGCCGAGCAGGCCCTGATCTCGGTGGTCGCCACCGCCTACCTCCTCGGCGTCTCCACCCGCAGGGTCGAGAAGCTCGCCGAGTCCCTCGGCGTCACCCAGCTGTCGAAATCCCAGGTCAGCGCGATGGCCAAGCACCTGGACGAACAGGTCGCCGCGTTTCGCAACCGGCCTCTGGACGCGGGCCCGTATGCGTTCGTCTGGGTGGATGCGCTGACCCAGAAGGTCCGCGAGGGCGGCCGCATCATCAACGTCCACGCGCTGATCGCCGTCGGTGTCAACGCGGACGGGCACCGCGAGATCCTCGGCCTGGACGTGGCCACCGCCGAGGACGGCGCCGGCTGGCTCGCCTTCCTGCGCTCCTTGACCGCCCGCGGCCTGTCCGGCGTCCAACTGGTCACCTCCGACGCCCACACCGGCCTGGTGAACGCGATCGGCGCGGTTCTGCCGGGCGCCTCCTGGCAGCGATGCCGCACGCATTGAAGCCGTAAGGAATCAAGGTGCTGCTTTACAGGTGCGGGCTCGTTGTCAGGGTATGGCGGTTCCGGAGGATATCTGTTCCCAACTTCAGTGCAGGTTCTCGGTGTTGTTGCCGCATCTCAACGAGCGGCAGCGGCGTCTGGCCTTGGCCACCGAGGCCCGGCTGATCGGGCATGGCGGCGTACGGGCGGTGGCGAGGATCGCGCAGGTCAGCGAGACGACCGTGCGTCGTGGAGTGTTGGAGCTGGAAGCGGGGGCCGGGCCGCTGCCGGGCGGCCGGGTGCGTGCGCCAGGCGGGGGCCGCAAGCGGACCGAAGCCAACGATCCCGCCCTGCTCAAAGCCTTGTTGGGCCTGGTCGAGCCGGACGAGCGGGGTGATCCGATGTCGCCGCTGCGGTGGACGACGAAGTCGCTGCGGAACCTGGCCGAGGAGCTGACCCGGCAGGGGCACCCGGTGTCCGCGCCGACGGTGGGGCGGCTGCTCAAGCAGGAGGGCTTCAGTCTGCAGGCGAATGTGAAGACCCTTGAGGGCTCCCAACATCCCGACCGGGATGCCCAGTTCCGCTACATCAACGAGCAGGTGAAACTGCACCAGGGCGACGGCGAGCCGGTGATCAGCGTGGACACGAAGAAGCGGGAGCAGATCGGACGGCTGCCGATGGCCGGCCGGGAGTGGCGGCCCAGGGGCGAGCCGGTCGAGGTGGAGGACCACCACTTCTTCTTCAGCGGCCCGGACGTTCAGCAGGCGATCCCGTACGGGATCTACGACATCGCCCGCAACACCGGCTGGGTCAACGTGGGTGTCGATCACGACACTTCAGTCTTCGCGGTCGAGTCCATCCGCCGCTGGTGGCGCTGTCGCGGGAGTCTCGACTACCCGAAGGCGTCACGGCTGCTGATCACCTCGGACGCGGGCGGCTCCAACGGCTACCGCTACCGGGTCTGGAAGAGCGAACTGGCTGCCCTGGCAGCCGAGACCGGACTGACGATCACGGTGTGTCACTTTCCTCCAGGCACAAGTAAATGGAACAAAATCGAGCACCGGCTGTTCTCCCACATCACCCACAGCTGGCGCGGCAGGCCGTTGACCAGCCATGAAGTCGTCATTGAGACGATCGCCGCCACTCGCACCCGAGCCGGTCTGCGCGTCGAGGCCCATCTGGATCCCGGCGACTACCCCACCGGCATCGCGATCAGCAAGGACCGCTTCGCGGCGCTGCCGCTGGTCCGGCACGAAGTCCACGGTCAATGGAACTATGCCCTGCTGCCCGAGTCCTCCACGCCGCAGACTTTGCCCACCAGCGAGGCGCACGGCGTTTCCGGCCGACGCTGCGAACTTCTGAACCGACTGATGGACCCCCGTCTGACCGGGCTGAGTAGCGCGGAACTCGGGGATCTATGCGCCGAGTTGGCCCCGCTGCAGGCCGCCCGGTCCCAGGAACGCTACAGCGAGCAGCGCGGTGGCCGGGCCCGGCGCGCCACCGGCAATCAGCGGGCCAAGCCGCTGTTCGACGATGGCGCCCGTGTGATGCTCACGCTCCTCTACCAGCGGCAAGTGTGCTCGATGAAGCTGCTGGCCGACATGCTGGAGGTCACCCCCGAATGCATCGGCCACCTCGTCGCCGAGACCCGCCGGGTCCTGGAGGACCACGGCCATCAGCCCGGATACGCCCCCAGCCGGTTCACCACGGCGGACGCGCTGATGTCCTTCCTCGACACCGACAAGGCCCCACCCCGCACCCGGATCATGGAGAGCCTGTCCCACCCACGGCTTACCGGCATGTCCCGCACGGACCTGGATGTACTCACTCGCCGCCTCGCCCCACGCCAGCTCGCGCAGGTCGAACGGGCCTCCTACCAGCGCCGGGGCGCCGATCGCCAGCCGGGCAGCCGCAGCGGCGTCTTCCCCCAGAAGCTCGGCGACAGAGAGCGCGTCGTGGTCGCCCTCCTCTACCTGCGGAAACTGTGCACCCTGGACGTCCTCGCCGACGCACTGGGGGACGTGAGCAGGTCCTCGATCGGGAACGTCGTCCGCGAGATCCGGCCCCTGCTTGCGGAAGGCGGACTCCTCCCGCCCCCGGCTACCACCCGCTACCGCACCGCCCCCGATCTCCTCGCTGCCACGGACGAGCAAACCAACACACCGACAAGTTGATTCTTTACGGCTTCAGTGGGTGCGGCAGCGCTGCCAGCTCGCCCCGGGCAGCGTGGCGCCGATCGCGTTGATCAAGCCCATATGCGCGTCGGAGATGACCAGCTGGACGCCGGACAGGCCGCGGGCGACGAGCGAGCGCAGGAAGGCCAGCCAGCCCGCGCCGTCCTCGGCTGTGGCGACGTCCAGACCGAGGATCTCGCGGTGGCCGTCGTCGTTGACGCCGACCGCGATCAGTGAGCCCTTTCCAACCTCACATGCCAGCCGGGCAGTTGGGCTGACAGATAGCTGAAGCCCCTGGTAGATGGGTTTTCGACCAAGAGAACCGTCCCCACCAGAGGCTTCGCATGCTTGTCTACCCGTCCGGCGTCGACGTGTCCAGCTCTGCCCTGCGCTTCCTCGCCGCCCGGCTGAGGGAACACCGCCGTGTTCTGGCGCGGGCCGGGCACGGCCCGCGCACACGGCCCGCGCCGCGCGAGGCAGGCGGCCAGGCCTGCATCGCGGTGTGCGACGTCTCCGAGCCGACCGCGGTGGATGCCGAGGGCGGAATTCATGGACCACACGGACAACTGCAAGTCGGTGCCGGCCGGGGCGCGGGGCGCGCTCGCCGCGGCAGGTTCGCCGACCGCGACGAGCCCGACTCCGACGACGAATCCCATCGTGGCAGTCGGCGGCATGGGCATCCTCGGCGGCGTGGAACGGCGTGCGCGACCAGCGGCGGCCGAGCGGCGCGCACCGGACCGGCATACCACCCGTCCCCAGGCTCGATGACTGAGGACCTTGTACGTCGTTTCGGGCACTTCTTACGCTGCCATGCAATTTAGTCGGGCCGTTTCCCTCCGTGTCCCGGCACCGACGCGCACCGGCTCAAAGGAGAGTCCCCACGATGACCGCAAGACCAGCGACCGCGGCCACCGCCACGACGCACCGCAACCGCACCGTCCGAATCTCGGGCGCTCTCTGTGCCGCGGCCCTGCTCACCCTCACCGCGGCGGGCTGCAGCAAGAAGAGCTCCGACAGCACGAGTGCCGGCGCCGATTCATCGTCCTCGTCCTGCGGTACCGTCCCGGCGGCGAAGTTCAACGACACGGCCGGCCTGGTCAAGGCCCTGGGCTCGGACTACGCCGCGGCGTACAGCGGCTACTCCGGCACCGTGCAGAAGAGCGCGTGGGCGAACTGGGCGGGCAAGAAGTCCGGGACGATCACCGTCGGCATCTCCGAGTCCCAGCTGGTGAACCCCTACCAGACGCTGATCAACAACGCGCTGCAGAAGTACCTCAAGGCGCAGGGCTACAAGGTCGTCGACCTGGTGTCCACCAACGAGGTCACCAACCAGATCTCGCAGTTCAACCAGTTGATCACCGACAAGGTCGACTTGATCATCTACCAGCCGCTGGCCGCGGGCTTCGAGTCGGTCGTCGACAAGGCCGCCAAGGCCGGCATCCCGTCCATCTCGGTGCTGAACAACGTGGCCGACGCCAACACCGTCAACGTCGTGCCGAACGCCTTCGCGGCGGGCGAGGCGCAGGCCGCCGCCCTGGCGAAGTCGATGGGCGGAAAGGGCACGCTCCTCGGCGTGCACGGGATCAAGGGCGTGCCGATCGACACGGACACCTTCAAGGGTGCCAAGGCCGCGCTGGCGAAGTGCTCCGGCATCACGCTGGACGACTCGATCTACACCGACTTCTCGCCCACCACCGCGCAGACCAAGGTCCAGCAGTACCTGGCGGCGAACCCGACCAAGACCATCGGCGGCGTCCTGGAGGGCGGCCCGATGACCACGGGCATCATCTCGGCCTTCCAGAAGTCCAGCGTCACCGTGCCGCCGGTCGCCGACAACGGCCTGACCAAGGGCGGAGTGGCGTACTGGGCGGCCAACGAGAGCAGCTACAAGGGTGTCGGCCTGTTCAACCCGGCCGACGGACTGGCCCAGGCCGTCGTCCAGGTGGCCAAGCACATGCTCGACGGTGACGGGGTCGAGGCCTCGGACATCGTCATCAATCCGCCGCTCGTGACGAGCGACAACCTGTCGAAGTTCTCGAAGTCGAGTTTCAAGACCGGCGACGCCTCCACCATCACGGTGGGCGATGTCGGCCAGACATTCGCGGAGACGAGCTACATCGACGGCTTCTTCGGCTCGTAGGGAGCAAGTACGTTGAGCGAGCAGAGCCAGGTGGCCCTCGAAGTCACCGGTCTCGCCAAGTCGTTCGGGGCGACCAGGGCCTTGCGGTCCTGTTCGCTCCGGCTTCTGGCAGGCGAGGTCCACGCCCTGATGGGCGAGAACGGGTCCGGCAAGAGCACCCTGGTCAAGATACTCACCGGGGTGCACGCCCCGGACTCCGGCGGCTACCAGGTCGGTTGCCGTGCGGTCCGCCTCGGCGGCCCCGCGGCGGCGATCGCGGCCGGGGTGATGGCCGTCTACCAGGAGGTCCTGGTGGTCGGCCCCCGCTCGGTGCTGGAGAACATCTGGCTCGGCGCCGACGGGGTCTTCCGGCGGAAGATCTCCGAGGCGGACAAGCGGGCCAAGGCCGCGGCCGTGCTGGACGAACTGCTCGGTGAGGCACCCGACCTGGACACCCCGGTCGAACAGCTCTCGCTGAGCGACCGGCAGGCCTGCGGCATCGCCCGCGCGCTGGTCCGCGAGCCCAGGGTGCTGATCCTGGACGAGGCCACCAGCGCGCTCGACGTGGCCACCCGGGACCGGCTCTTCGACGCCATCGCCCGGCGCAAGGCGGCCGGTATGGCCGTGCTGTTCGTCTCCCACCGCATGGACGAGGTCGACGCGATCTCCGACCGGGTGTCCGTCCTGCGCTCGGGCGAGTCGGTGGCCACCCTGGAGGCCGACGACGCCACCACGGCCGAGCTGGTGCGCCTCATGACCGGCGCCGAACACCTCACCGACATCCCCGAGGGCGGCGCGCTGGCGCACCGCAGCGGCCCCGCCGCCGACGCGCCGGTACTGCTGCGGGTTCGCGGGCTCAGGCTCCGGCCGGACGCCGACCCGGTCGACTTCGAGCTGCGGGCCGGGGAGATGGTCGGCCTGGCCGGCCTTGAGGGACACGGCCAGGACGCCTTCATCAAGGCGCTGTGGCACGGTCCCGCGGGCGAGGGGTCCGTCGCGCGCCTGGAGGTGGGCGGCGAGACCGAGATCCGCTCGGAGCAGCGGGCGGCGGCGGCCGGCATCGGGTACGTACCGCGCGACCGGCGCGGCGAGGCCCTGTTCGGAACGCTCTCCATCCGGGAGAACTTCTCGGCAGCGACCCAGGACAAGGACACCCGCTTCGGGCTGCTGTCACGGGCGTCCGCGCTGGGCCGCTTCGCGGAGTACCGGTCCGGCCTCAAGGTCCGGATGGGCCGCGAGTCCGACCCCATCACCACCTTGTCCGGCGGCAACCAGCAGAAGATCGTCATCGCCCGCTGGCTCGCCCGCCGCCCGGACGTGCTCCTGCTCAACGACCCCACCCGCGGCGTGGACATCGGCGCCAAGCGCGACATCTACGCCCTCCTCGACGAGCTGACCGCGCGCGGTGTCGCGGTCGTCATGCTCTCGACGGAGGTCGACGAGCACATCGAGCTCATGGACCGCGTCCTCGTCTTCCGCGAGGGCTCGCACTCCACGACCCTCGACCGCCGGTCCCTGACCCGCCAGTCCCTGGTCGCCGCGTTCTTCGGCCGCACGGTCACCTCATCGGTCGCCGGCTCCGCCTCCCCGGATGGTGACTCATGAATGCCCTCGATTTCCTGCGGGGTCTGCTCGGCAGGCGCCCGTACGCGTTCGCCGGGCTGCTCGCACTGCTCCTGCTGGTGGTCAACACCGCCCTCCAGCCGGCGTTCCTGGCCTACGACAACTGGGCGGCGGTGCTCGCGTCCTTCGCACCGCTGGCCGTCGCGGCGATGGCCAGCACCCCGGCGATCCTCTCGGGCGGTGGCGGCATCGACATCTCGATCGGCCCGCTGCTGACCCTGATCGACATCGTCATCGTGGCGAACCTGCTGCCCAACGGCCTGACGTCACCCTTCGTGGTGATCCCGGTCTGCCTGACGATCGGCGCGGCGATCGGCGCGGTCAACGGCATCCTCGTGGCCGTACTGCGCTTCCAGCCGGTCGTGGCCACGCTCTGCGCCAACATCGTCATCGGCGGCCTGGCCACCCAGGTGCAGGGCGATACCGTCCCCTCCGGCAGCACCTCGTGGACCAAGGACCTGGCCGGTTCCTTCGGCCCGGTCCCCGGCGCGCTGCTGACCATCGGCGCCCCGCTGCTGATCTGGTGGGGCCTGTCCCGTACGCCGTTCGTCAAGGCGCTGTACGCGGTCGGCGGCGACGACGCCACCGCCTTCTCCGCCGGAGTGAACGTGCCGAAGGTCCGGATCGCCGCGTACGCCCTCGGCGGGCTCTACGCGGGCATCGCCGGAATCGCCCTGATGTCCCTCATCAGCGAGGGTGCGGCCAGCATGTCCGCGCAGTACACGCTGCTCGCCATCGCCGCGGTGGCCCTGGGCGGCACCTCGCTGGCCGGCGGCCGGGGCTCCCTGCTCGGCTCGCTGCTCGGCGCGGCGAGCATCTACCTGATCAACAACCTGCTCAACGTGGTAAAGGTGTCCACCCTGTGGTCCACCGCGATCTACGGCGCGATGCTGCTCTTCGCCGTGGTCGTCGGCGCCGTGTTGACCAACGCCCGCAGGAGGGCCGTCGCATGACCACAGACACCGCGGTCGCGGACCCGACGACGGGAACGGGCGGGGTTCCCCTGCTCCACACGCTCAACGAGTGGCAGCGCCGGGTCCCCCTGCTCCAACTGCTCGCCCTGGCCTCGCTGTACATCTACGGCCTGAGCACCATCGACGGCTTCGGCTCGCAGCGCGTGCTCTACGCGATCCTCGTCAACGCCTCGCTGCTGGGCCTCGCGGGCGCCGGACAGACCATCGTCGTCCTGGTCGGCGGGATCGACTTCTCCATCGCGGCGTTCATCTCCGCCGGCAATGTCATCATCGCCGAACTCTGCGGCACCGACCACTGGTCCACCGGGGCCGCGATGGCGGTCGCGCTGGCCGTCGGCGTGGTGGGCGGACTCGTCAACGGACTGCTGTCGTACCGCTTCAAGGTCGAGCCGCTCATCGTCACGCTGGGCGTCAGCGCGCTGCTGTCCGGTCTGATCCTGAAGTGGATCAACGGCTCCGCCACCGGCGTCGCCCCGGCCTGGCTGGGAAAGCTGACGGCCGCCAACGGCACCACCTTCGGTGTCGGCGTTCCGCCGGTGATCGTCATCTGGGCGGTGGTGGCGATCGTCATCGGACTGGTGCTCACCCGCACCCGCGCCGGCCGGAACCTGTATCTGACCGGCGTCAACCAGCCCGCCGCACGGCTCGCCCTGGTGCGGGTCAGCCGCACCTGGATCTACGCCTACGTCGCCAGCGCGGTGCTGGCCACCTGCGTGGGCATCCTGCTGGCGGGCTACTCGGGCTCGGGCAACGTCACGATCGGCGACCCCTATCTCTTCCAGTCCCTGGCAGCGGTCATCGTCGGCGGCACCATGTTCGGCGGGCGCGGCGACTACTGGCGTACGGTGCTCGGCGCGCTGGTGCTGTCGGTGGTCGCCCTGCTGCTCAGTGCCAACCAGCTGTCGTCGGCCGCCCAGGACATGATCACCGGTGGGCTGATCCTGGTCGTCGTCGGCCTCTACGGCCGGGAAAGGCGGCTGCGCGACCGCATCTGAAACACCCAGGGCCCGTACGCGCGAGCCGGCCGGCAGTGCGGTGCCGCCGCCGGCTCCGTCGCGTGCCTTCGCCGTGGATGCCGGTGTCACGGGCCTTGGGTACGAGGAACTCCAAGCCGCGTACGAAGAGAGCGCCGCTGTTCGTGGGCACGAACCAGGCGGCCTGGAGCACGCCGTATGGCGGTTCAAGTCGCAGCCTGGCACGTAGATTTTGTGGCACCGATGTCATTCTGTCCGAGGCGGCGGCCAGCAGGACGCCAACGGTGGCGTCATCTGTCCCCGCGCCGTCTCGGCCTGGATCGATAATCGCCTGCAGCCCTCACCGCGGGCATGAGACGGCGCCCGTAGGCCTCAGCTCACGGGGGTGAGACGGGAATCGCCGGGCTTCGGGCCTCAGGCCGTCGCTTGGCCTGGACCGGCTCAGCCGACGATCGAACCTGCCGCCGACGGTCTTGTGCCTGAACGCGCCAGGGCCTGCAGTTCCGCACGCAGTGCAGCGTTCTCAGCTGCCAGTTCGGCTTTGCTGCGTCGATCAGCGGGCGATTCTTGTAGAGAGGGAGTGGGCCTTTGAGAACGCTTCTTCGGCGGGGGATCTGAGAGGGGGCCCAGGGGCTCGAAGGCGACGATCACGGATGGGTCCAGACCGCACTCTGGGCAGCTCTCCTTGTCGCAGACTCCTCTGTCGGGTCGTGGGCTCTTCCGGCTACGGACAGCTTCGACGACGTGTCCGCAGTACAAACGCAGCCGCCACCGCTGGAACTCCCACGGAGATGGTGGAGACCCCAGGAGTTCGAGCAGGTGCTTCCGTCTTTCTTCTGACCAGGGAGGTGCCTTGGCAAGCTGGCGTTCTACCCACTCATGAACCGCTCCGGGTCTGATGGAGGCTCGATTCCCTGAGAGGATCGAGTCATGGCACGTCCGTCCGCCTACCCGCCCGAGCTTCGTGAGCGCGCGGTGCGCATGGTCGCGGAGATCCGTCCCAACTGTCCAACCGAGTGGGCTGCGATGAAGGCGGTCGCGGCGAAGCTGGGCATCGGTGCGGCGGAGACGGTGCGGACCTGGGTCCGCAAGGCTGAAGTCGACGCCGGCCAGCGACCCGGCGTCACGTCCGAAAAGGCCGCGGAGATCAAGCGGCTGCGGGCCGAGAACGCCGAACTATGGCGGGCCACGAGATTGTGAAAGCAGCGTCGGCTTTCTTCGCGGCCGAGCTCGACCGGCCGTCGAAACGCTCGTAGCGTTCATCGACGCACACCGCCAGGTGTGCGGAGTCGAGCCGATCTGCCGTGTCCTGACCAGCCACGGACTGAAGATCGCAACGAGCACCTACTACGCGGCGAAGAACCGAGCCCCCAGCACCCGGACAGTCCGCGACGCCGAGCTGAAGACGCAGATCAGCCGCGTCCACACGGACACGTCCGGGCCGGCCGTGACGCCCTGTGCGCGTAGTAGGTGGAACGGGGCACTCCCAGCACACGGCACAGAAACGCAACGCTGTGACCTGCAGGATTACCCTTCGATGCCTTCTCCGCATCGATGAAACGACACCGTGCCACGGTGTCTACCCCATCTTGTCCTGAGCGAAGAAGGCGGTCGCTTTTCCCAGAACCTCGATCGTGGCCTCCTGCTCGCGAACCTTCCGCCGGAGCCGGACCAACTCCTCACGCTCCGCAGTGGTCAAAGCCCCGGCGGGTCCCTCACCGCGGTCGACCTTCGCCTGCTTCACCCACCCGCGCGGCCCTTCCGGACTCACGCCCAGATCCCTCGCGACCTCGGTGACCGTCTTCTCCGAGGACAACGCCAAGGCGACCGCGTCCCGCTTGAACTCGGCCGTGTACCGCTTACTCATGTTGCTCTTGCTACTCACTACCTGTGACTGCTTCCTCCGGGACCATCCGTCCCAGTATCAAGCTGTCCGGCCGGCAGGGGGAACCTCAGATCGACTGTCGCCTGAAGTTGGAATGGGCTCAGTGTGCAGGCGTGTCCGTGGAGCAGGGGGTGTGCCGGTGATGCGAAGCCCACTGCCGGTGCACTTCGTCGGTGTCCCGCTGTTGGTGCCAGGCCGACAGGGTGCGGCTGGACACCAGCCGGTCGAGGAGCTGTCCGGTCTGCTGGGGTCAGTGTCCGCACAGGCGGGCGACGACGGTCATGTCCGCGACGGGTGCAGTTCCTTTCCAGGGAAGCTCCTGATCAAGCGGTGAGCTGGTAGCGGTGCTGGTCATTGCTGAGGTAGAGGCGTAGGTGCTCACGTTCGAGGTGAAACGCCCAGTACGAATCGAGGTCGCCGTTGTCGACGAGGGCGCGGAGTTTGAGGACGGCTTCGGCACCGTCCAGGCCCCAGTGGGCACCGGTGATCTCGAGTCGGTCGCGATCAGGTGGCGGCACGCTCCTTCGATGGCGTCGGTGGCGATTGGCCAGCCGTTTTCGAGGGCGGTGTCGTAGCGGAGCTGGTCGAGGTGGCCGGTGAGATAGTGGACGCAGGCGTCCACCCCTTCGCGCTCGCCCGGGGCGAGCCGGGTGCGCGGGGTGTTCTTCTTGGCAAGGTGGGCCTTCAGCGTCTCGGGACGCAGTGCTTCGGGCTGTATGACCACGTCCCTGCCGTCGGCCTGGAGGACCAGCAGCATCTCCGCGGTGGACGGCAGCGGGATCTTCTTCTCGCAGAATGAGGATCAGCGGAATTCGGTACGGTCGACGCGAGCCACCCACGTGGGATTCGCCGTCGGCGGATACCGCGTCATCGGCCTGCGCGAACTCGTAGGTGTGGTGGGCCTGTTTGCCAGCTGGGCGGTCACCGGCCTGGGCGTTGCCGCCGCGTGCCTCCTGCTCCTGCTGAGCGGTGCGGCTCTGGCTCACCTGCGGGCCGGTGACCGTCCGCCCGCGCTGCTGCCGGCGATCGTCTGGGTCGTTCCGGTGGCCGCCTACCTGATCGTTCTCTTCCAGAAATGATCGGTACTGGTGGGGGTGTCGGACAGGTCGGCCTGACCCTGGCTCTGGAACTGGAGCACCACGGGGTGGAAACCCTCCTCGTCGAGCGGAACACCTCCACCACGCGCCATCCGAAGATGGGCGTCACCAACGGCCGCAGCATGGAGTTGTACCGTCGCCTCGGCGTCGCGGACGACCTGAGCGATGTCGCCACCCCCACGACCGCCGAACCAGGGTGACATGGGCGACGAACGCGGTGGGGTGGGAGCTGGCCATGTTCGAGTACCCCAGCGTGGACGAGATGAGAGAGTCCGCTCGCGACCGCAACGACGGCACACAGCCGCTCGAACCCCGGATGCGGGTCTCCCAGGTCATCCTCGAACCGGCTCTGCGTGATCTGCTGGAGACCTGGGCCAAGCACGTCACCGTGCAGTACGGCTGGGCACTGGAGAGCTTCGAGGAGGCTGCCGACGGCGTCACCGCCCGTCTGGTCTACGCCGACGGCAGCCGTCGACGGACGGTCCGTGCCCGCTACCTCGCCTGATGCGACGGCGCCGGCAGCCGCACCCATGTCGGCGGTCGTGCGGAGCCGAGCAGACGGCGGTCTTGGTCGACGGACTGGCGCCTGCCCACGACACTGGTGAAGGCCAACGGAAGGTTTCCCACTCCCGGGACCGGGCCGCTCACGTCGCCGTTACCCGGGGTGGGAGTTAGCCCCGGTGCTCGCGAGAGCGCGGTGCTCGGCGCCCAGGCGGGCGAAGTAGCCGATGAGGTCCGGATCGTCCTGCCCACACACCGACCACACGGCGCCGAGGCTTGCGGCGGCGAGGAACGCGACGATCGCGTGCGGGGTGTTGGGCAGGTAGCCGACGACCCGGTCGCCCTGGCCGACGCCGAGGTCGCGCAGGGTGGCGGCGACGGAGGCGACCTGGTCGCGCAGTCGCTGCCCGGTCATCTCGTACCCGCCGCCGGTCTCATCCAGGGCGACGATCGCCGTCTTTTCGGCGGAAAGGTGGCGCAGAGCGTGGTGGGCGTAATTGAGGGTGGCGCCGGTGAACCAGCGGGCGCCAGGCACCCGCTCTTCAGCCAACACCCGCTCGTACGGCTCGGAGGCGTCGATGTCGAAGTACTCCCAGACGGCGGCCCAGAAGCCCTCCAGGTCGGTGACCGACCAGCGGTGCAGGGTGGCGTAGTCACCGCTGTCCATGCCCTGCCGCCGGGCGAACTCCGCGATACGGCTGTCGGCCGTCGTGTGCGGATCGGGTGTGAAGAAGGGGGGCGGGTACGGCGAGTTCATCGGGTGTTGCTCCTCAACAGGCTTGACTCAACGGTCCGTTGGGAAGAAGAAGGGATTCGCGTGGTGTGCAGCAGGGACGCCCACTCGGCCCTGCCGTCGAAGTCGCGGCCACCGGCCGGCACCAGGTCCATCGTGATGCGGTCGGGCCGCAACAGCGCGGCGTCGGCGCGGGCCTCGCGCAGCCAGGCGGCGAGACTTCCGCCGTCGCCGAGACCTGTCACGAGGACGGTGCGGGCCCCCAGGCTGTCGGCGATCGTCCGCAACCAGGGGGAGAGCGGTACGGCGGTCAGGACGGCGAAGGAGTCACCGAGCAGTTCGTCGAGGCGGGCGCGCCGCCCTTCCGCGCTCACCCACGGCTGTGGGCAGAACCGGCCCACGGGATCACGGCCGCCGACCCGGAACCGGCGCCGCACCAGCGGGCCGGCCGTCAGTGCCGGGCTGATGTCGCGGGCCGCCAGGTCGGTCAGGCCAGGGATGCGCACCGCCGCGTTGAGAGCGCCTCGGCGCAGCGCGGCGGCGCCGTCCTGGCCGCCGGTCATGGCCCAGCCCATGGCGACCGCGAGGCGGATCACATGGCGGGCATGGGGTTTGCGTTCGCTCTGGTACGTATCCAGCAGCCGCTCGTCGGCGCCCCGTCCGAGGACCCGGGCGAGCTTCCAGGTGAGGTTGTAGGCGTCCCGCAGGCCCGCGCACAGTCCCTGCCCGATGAACGGGGGAGTGAGGTGGGCGGCGTCGCCGAGGAGGAAGACCCGGCCCCGGCGCCAGCGGTTGGCGATCCGGGCCCGAAAGGTGTACGGCGCCTTTCGCACCACCTCGAAGTCGGTGCCGGGCGCGAGATCCACCCATGGCGCGACCAGATGCCGTAGCCGCTGCTGGTCGAACTCTGCGCCGTCCGGGAGCCGGAACTCCCAGCGGTAGCGGTCCTCACCGACGCGCATGAAGGTGCCCGGCCGGTGCGGATCACAGATCTGCTCGACGCCCTCCCAGCTGCGGACCGGGAGGCTGGTGCGCACGTCGATGACCGTCCAGCTCTCCTCGAAGTGCAGGTCCTCCCAGGCGGCGCCGATGGCGTCGCGGGTGAGGCTGTTGGCGCCGTCGCAGCCGAGGACGGCGGCCGCGCGCACCACGTGCTCCTCACCCCGGTCGTCGCGGTAGCTCACCTCGACCGGCCCGGCACCGTCCGGTGCGATACCGGTGACCTCGGCCCCGCCGCGCAGTTCGCACTCCGGCGTGCGGGCCAGCGCCTCGCGCAGCACCCTCTCCAGCTCGGGCTGGTCGAACATGCTGGTCTGCGGGAAACCGTGCGCTCCCTGCTCGGCACGTGGGAACTCGGCCAGCACCCGGTGCCGGGCGTCCAGCAGCCGGAGTCCCCGCGCGGTGCGGGCGATCGCGGCGAACTCCTCGTGGACTCCCACCGCCTGAAGGATGCGGCGGACCTCGTCGTCGGTCGCGACGGCGCGCGGCAGCGGGTAGAGGCCGTGGTGGCGTTCGAGGACGAGGCTCCTCACCCCGCGCCGGGCGAGCAGGAGGGCGGCGGTCACGCCCACCGGTCCGGCTCCGACGATCACCACGGGTGCGTCTGCCGGGTTGTGCTCGACGGTCATCTGCGGCTCGTTTCGGGTCTTAGTCTGCTGAGGTCACGGGGTTGCGCTGCTCGCCGAGGTCGATCCGCCCGTCCGGGGTGGCGATGGTGGCGGTCACGAGGTCACCCGCGTGCAGGTAGTTCGGGTTCTTCGCCTGGCTCTTGAAGAACGCCTTCCACTTCACGACGGGCGGCAGCAGCGCGCCGATCTTCTCGACCGGCTTCGGCGGGGCCTTGAGAGCCGTGCCGCCGGGGGTGCCGGTCAGCAACAGGTCACCGGGGTCGAGGGTCTGGAAGCGGGCGAGCAGCGTCAGCGCCCGCGCCGGGTTGACGATCATGTCGGCGAGGGTGCGGTCCTGGCGCAGCTCGCCGTTCACGCTCAGTTGCAGCCGCAGGTCCAGGAGACGGGCGAAGTCCTCGGGCTCCAGCAGGGCGAGGTACGGCCCGGTGGGCGTGAAGGTGGGGTACGACTTGCTCTCGTAGAACTGTGTCTTGGTGAGCTGGACGTCCCGCGCGCTGACGTCGTTGGTGATCACGAGGCCGGCGACGTACGACGGCAGGTCCCGCTCCTCGACGACCGTGCCCACGGGCACCGGCGCGCCCATGACCAGACCCAGCTCGACCTCGTAGTCGAGGAACCTGACGTGCGAGGGGCGGACGATGGCCTGGTCGGGGCCGCTGACCGAGCCGGACGCCTTGCGGAAGAAGGCGGGCGGGACGTCGCCGGTGAAGCCCGAGTCGCGGGCGTGGCTGCGGTAGTTGACCATCTGGGCGACCACCCGGCAGGGAGTGGTGACCGGCGAGAGGGCGACAAGGTCGGCGACGGGCGTGCCCGCCTCGCCGGACGTCGCCGCTTCCCGTACGGCGGCCCGGTCTGCCAGCAACTCGGCGGTGGTGACGGCCTTGGTGTCGATACGGACGGCTCGTGTATCGCGGACGGCCCACCAGCCGTCAGCCGTGCGCAGGATGTTGGTGCTCATGTCGATGCTTTCGTCAGAGGATCAGGAGTTGGCGGCTTTGAGAAGGCCGAGCAGGCGGGCGGGGTCCATCTCGTTGTCGCCGCGAAGCGCCTCGATGACATCGCGGACCCGCTGCGGGGAGGGGCTCGCGCCGAGGAAGTCGCGCGTGGCGGGCGGGCCCCACTGGGCCAGGCCGCTGGTCGACATGGGTGCCCAGCCGGGTTCGACGTCGCAGGAGAACAGGTCGCCGTCGGCGAAGTGCTCCATCATGAAGTGGTCGGGGTCACGCCAGTAGTCGAAGAGCTGGCTGCCCTGGATGTGCCGGCCGATGCCCCAACTGCGCTTGTATCCGCGCTCCTTGAGGTACTCGCCGCCGGCCGCGATCGAGTCCAGGTCGGTGACCTGGTAGGCGGAGTGGACATAGCCGTTGCCGGGGCCCAGGTGCATGGCCAGGGTGTGGTGGTCGACGGCCAGGCTGCCCTGGTCGCAGTGGATGAACGCCATCGTCGGACCGCGGCCGCGCTGCCCGTCCAGGAAGAGGAAGTCGGAGACGATCAGGCCGAGGGTGTCCAGGTACCAGTCGAGGGCGCGGGCGAACACCCGGGTTTCGAGGACCACGTGTCCGAGCCGCTGGATCCGGGACGGTTCGCGGGGCGGACGCTGGGTGGTGTTCGTACGACGATGATCGGTGCCGAAGTTGAGGAGCAGCGGTTGCTGCTCGGGCAGTGCAGGCGGTTCCTCGCCGCAGTGCACCACGCGCACCGGGAAGCCCGACGGATCGAGCAGGTGCACGGCCTTTCCGCCGCCCGGGACGTCCGCCTCGCGCACGTCCGTCCCCGTCGCCCGGGCGAGCCGGTCCAGGTCGGACCGCTCGGCCGCCCGGAAGGCCGGGCCGAT
The DNA here is from genome assembly GCF_040643955.1 of Streptomyces sp. NPDC047061. Lineage (NCBI taxonomy): Bacteria > Bacillati > Actinomycetota > Actinomycetes > Kitasatosporales > Streptomycetaceae > Streptomyces > Streptomyces sp. NPDC047061. The sequence continues at coordinate 29,112 of NZ_JBEYVI010000058.1, read as the reverse complement.
GAAGCGGCTGGTGCGGCCCTTGCGGATCACCATGCAGGGTGAGCCGGCGAAGGTGCCGCGCAGCCACAGCTCGCCGTCGGTCCGGGCGGCGATGCCGAACCCGAAGTCACGGGCGAAGACCTCGGCCCGGTCCAGGTCCGGCTTCTCGAACTCCAGCCAGGCCAGGTCCGCCACCTTGATCACGGGGTTCCGGGACCGGCCTGGATGCTCGCGGCGAAGGGCGCCCTGCGTGCTGTGGAGGTCTTGGTGGGCCGTCTTGACGTCGCTCGAGGCGACCGCGTTGACGTGGGTTTCGGACATGGTGTCCTCCAAGCAACATTGCCGTAATGAGGAAATCATCAACTTTGAGGTATCGATCGTCAATAGCTGGCTCGGGTGTGATGGCGAATCGGGCGTCGCCGTGCTGGTCGATTCGTCGGAAATGAGGCTCTTCGGGGCTCTGGCCTGGCCCGGTGGCCGCGTTACTCGAAGTTGATCCTGATGTGACGGGCGGCCGGTGAGGTGGCTCACCTGGCGCTCGCGGGAGTCGAAGGTGTCACCAGTGGTGCCGAGGTGATAGCGGAGTGTGTGAGGCCTGGCGTCGGCTTCCCTCGGCGACTGCATCCGACCGGCATCGTGGGGACCGTGGGGGCGAGGGTGACAGCGGGTGCGGCGTCCGCACCGCGTTGATCAGGCCGACTTCCGTGAAGCGCCCGCCGGGCTGGCGGGGGGCGGCTCTCGTTCATGACCTGGTGCTTCAGGAGCGCTTCCGTCGCGAGGCCCAGTCGACGGCCTCGCTCAACCATCCGTCCATCGCCGCTGCGTACGACGCGGGTGAGGACACCTGCATGTCGTACGGCGGCGGATGGGAGTACGTCGGCTATCTGCTGCCGTACCTCGTGATGGAGTACGTGGACGGCACGACTCCGCGCGAGGCTCCGTACGTTGCACTGAGCGTGGCAGCTGTCGGGGTCGTCATCCTGGGCCTCGTCCTGGGGTGGTACATGTTCGGGCGTGGTGCGGCCGACGGCGGCAAGGCCGCCGTACTCGACCTGGTCGGTCAGAACCTGGAGGGGGTCGGGCACATGGCGGGGAACGTCGACCTGGGGATCACGGTCGACAAGCGGGAGTCCTGCGCGGACCAGCCGAAGGGGCGCATCTGCACCCAGAGTCCGACGGACGGTGAACTCGCCAAGGGCGAGGCGGTCGAAGTCATCGTGTCCACCGGTGCGCCGAAGGTGGTGTAAGCGACTCCGTATGAACCGAACAGCGCTTACGGCCCATCATGCGGTTCCTACGATCGCTGGAACCGGCGACGACCGGTCATCGCTGCCACTCTGCTCGCCACGGTTCTGACGCCGATCGAGGCCGACCGCGTGACGGCCACACGCACGGCCAGGCCCTTCCAGGGCGCCACGGGCGCGCCCCTGCCGCCCGAGGTCCGTGTCCGCGGCTTTCCCGTGCTCACCCGGTCGGCAGCAGGCAACCCTGCGGCACGTCGACCTCACCGCGCACGGCATACCCGCGTACGGCGGCCCGGGGCTTCCGGTATCGCATTGAGGACCTCCGGTTGCGACGACGAGCGCAAGGCCGAAGTCGGCCGTGCCGAGGCGAACGCCTTCCTGTCCTGCACGGATGTGTCGAACGCGTTCGGGCTGAAGGTCTCACAAAGCCCCCGGACCGGGCAGATCATCGTGAGTGCCCTCACGCCTCTGGACGGCGAGGCCACCGTGACGGCGACCGTCTCGGCGGTCACCGGCAACCGCGTCGGATTCCAGGGCGTCCAGGTCACGGGCGGCCCGCGGCCCGCCGTCGGGCAGGCGGCGCTCGACCTGATCTTCAAGGAGTCGATCCAGCTGGAGAACATCCCCCACGGTCTGTACCTGCGCTCGGTCGCGGTGACGACGGAGGGACTCAGTACCAGGTTCTCGGGCCAGTCGGTCACCTTCCGCCCCGGCTGCGCGTCGTGGCACGACATGGCGGCGGATGGCGGGCCGCCGCCTCGGCGGATCGGTCGCGGCGCCTCTCGTCGGAGGTGTCGGGGCACACCCGAGTTTTCGAGCGGGCCGGGTGGTGTGCCCGGCGGCCCGTATGCGAATCTTGGCCCGGTGACACGAGGAGAAAGCCATGGCTGAGAGCGCGATGGCGACGCCGTTGCGGCGGCACGCTCAGGCGAACCGTCGACGCATCCTGGAAGCGGCACGCGAAACCCTGAGCATGGACCCCGACACCACCATCGACGACATCGCCCGGGTGGCGGGAGTCGCGCGCCGCACGCTCTACGGCCATTTCGCCAGCCGCGAGATCCTCCTCCACGCGCTGGCCGACGACGCCGTGGACACCCTCCGCCAGGCCTTCGTCCAGGAGGAGAGTCAGGGCGCGCCCCCGGCCCTGGAACTGGCCCGCTTCGTCATGGCCGTCTGGGGCATCGGTGACCGCTATCGCATGCTGATCGCGCTCGCCCGGCGTGACCTTGACGGTGACATCCGCAGAGTGCTGGCGCCGGTGCGTGAACTGGCTGTGGAACTGCTGGCGCGCGGGCAGCGGGAGGGAGCGTTCGCCGACCATCTGCCGGCGGCGGTGCTCGCACAGGTGCAGGAGGCGACCATCGTCTCGATGCTGGAGGCGGTCAACAGCGAGGAGTGGGAAGGATCCGCCACGGCGGCGGCCACCGCGGTCCTGCTGGCCGCGGGCAAGGGCCAGGCCGAAGCGGAAGCCCTGGTACGGCAGTTGCGCGAGGACGGCTGAACCGTCGCCCGGAGTCCCTTCAGCGAGGCTGAGGGAGCTCACTCACAAGACAGTGGTGAGGGTCAGTTCGACGAGGTCGCGGCCGGCTCCTCGGCGCCCGTGACATTCAGCCATCCCAGGCCTTGCTGACCGCGGCGTACTCCCTGCTGTCCTTCGCGTACAGGTCCGCGGCGGCTTCGAGGGCGCGAAGCGTGCTGCGTGGTAGTCGGTGACGGAGGCCATGCACTCCGTCAGCGCCCGGTACCAGAACCGCTGCGCCGCATCGTGACCGATACCGGTCACGGTGGCGTCGTTGCAGGTGGGCTAGCCGTAGTCGACTCCGTTGACGGTCTCCTTCCCCGAGCAACGGCCCGCTCCGACCAGCCCTTGCACCGAACCCCGAGGCGCGACATCCGGCCCCGAGTACACCGGCACGCACCCGATTCGTGCCTATTTGAAGATTCCTGACCGTGGACGCGCAGGCGGCCTCCCATGTTGCGATCCGGCCACCACCCGAGAAACCTGCCCTTCGATGTGCAATTATCCTCCCGTAGTTCATGGCCCCGTGAGGTGGCGCATGTGCCGAGCCCTGCCCTGCTCGATCCGGCGAACCGCACGGGCGGCGACAGCCGAGATCGCCTTGGACTTCCGACTGTTTGTGGAGAAAACACAGTGAACCTTGGCGGACCGGACAACTCGGCTCTCTCCCACCCGGGCCACACACCCGACCAGTACGCCGCCGGACACGGCTACGGCGGCTCCGGCAACCTGTCCTGGGACCCGGCACCGTCAGCACAGCCGAGTCCCATGGCCCTGGTCGGCGGCCGGTACGAGTTGCGTCTCCTCCTCGGCTCCGGCGGCATGGCCGAGGTGCACCTGGCTCATGACACCCGGCTGGACCGCAGTGTCGCCCTGAAGACCCTGCGTGCCGATCTCGCCCACGATCCTGGCTTCCAGGCGAGATTCCGCAAGGAGGCCCAGTCGACGGCGTCGCTCAACGACCCGTCCATCGTCGCGGTGTACGACACCGGCGAGGACGCGTACCTCCCGTACGGCGGCGGGTGGGACGGCGCCGGCCTCGTGCTGCCCTACCTGGTAATGGAGTACGTCGACGGGATGACCCTGCGCGATGTCCTCTACTCCTCCGGGACGGAGTTGACCGTCGAACGCGCCCTGCAGGCGACCGCCGGGGTGCTGCGGGCCCTCGCCCATTCCCACCACCACGGCATCGTCCACCGCGACATCAAACCGGCCAACGTCATGATGACCCAGTCCGGCCAGGTCAAGGTCATGGACTTCGGGATCGCGCGCGACACGAACGACATCGGCCTGACCCAGACGGCCGCCGTCCTGGGCACCGCGCAGTACCTCTCACCGGAGCAGGCGCTGGGCGAGGAGATCGACGCCCGGTCCGACCTGTACTCGGTGGGGTGCCTGCTGTACGAACTGCTCACTCGCAGGCCGCCGTTCTACGGTGACTCGCCGATGTCGGTGATGTACCAGCACCTGCAGGAGCCGCCACAGCCTCCGAGCCTGTACAACCCGGAGGTCGACGCCCGGGTGGACGCGGTCGTCCTGCGCGCGCTGGAGAAGGACCGCACCCACCGGTACCAGTCCGCCACTGAGATGCTCGCCGACATCGAGGCGTGCCTCGGCACGGGAGCGCCGGCAGGGATTGAGCCGCTTCCCGACGAGGAGGGGAACGGCGGCGGACGCAAGGGCACGACCGTGCTGATCGTGGCCGGAGTCGTCGTCGCCATCGCCGCGGTGCTGTGCGGCCGGCTGCTCTTCGGCCGCGGCCATGCCGACGACGGGAAGTCCGACGTACCGAATCTGGTCGGCAAGACCGTCGAGGACGCGCGGAGCAGCGCGGAGAACGTCGGCCTCACGGTCACCGTCACGGCCCGCAAACCATGTGCCGACCAGCCGAAGGGCCGCGTCTGCACGCAGAGTCCGACAGACGGCAGGATTGCCAAGGGCGAGGCTGTGTCGGTCACCGTCTCCAACGGGGCGCCGAAGGTAGAGGTACCGGACGTCACCGACAAGAACGAGGACGACGCGTCCCGCATCCTCGAGGACAAGGGCTTCAAGGTCAAAGCCACGCACGTCGAGTCCACGGAGGATCCCGGGACCGTACTCAAGCAGGATCCGGACGGTGGCGAAGAGGCGGAGAAGGGCACCGAGATCACCCTCACGGTGGCCAAAGCGGCCGCGAAGTCCGAGGTTCCGGACCTCACCGGCAGCACACTCAGCGAGGCTCGGAAGCTGCTGTCCGAGCAGAACCTGAAGCTGGGCGACACGACCGAGGTCGAAAGCAGCGCCGAGCCCGGAACCGTGGTGGGTCAGGGCATCCAGGCCGGCGAGGAGGTCGAGCCCGGCACGGCGATCGACGTCAAGCTCGCCAAGGCGGAGCAGACCGTCCAGATCCCGACGGACATCGTGGGAGAGACGCTCGGCGAGGTCCAGAGCGAGCTGAACGGACTCGGTCTCCAGGTCACCGTCGCTTCCGGATACCCCCAGTCCTCCGACGCCGTGGTCACGTCCAGCACTCCGGAAGCCGGGAGCGATGTCGAGGTCGGCAGTACCGTGGTCGTGGTGACCGAGACCACCGGCGACACATCGTCAGGTGACGGGACGACGAGCGGAACGACGACGAGCCCCTCCCCGACTTCCACAGACAGCTTCTGAGGCCACCCGGACGAGTCGCCGACGTACGCCTGTCACCGACAGCCGGGGAGCACCTGGCCGGCACCCGTCCCCGCAGAGCGGGCGAAGTGCGCCGGTCGGTCCCGGCATCGAGGCGCCCGAGGACCGTTTCCCGTGGGCGCCCCTGCGCTACGGCGCCCACCCTTGCAGGCCGGCGTTCACCACCACGTCCACCGTCTCGTGCCTCCCTCACATGCCGACCGGTGGTCCGTCGCCTCCTTAGGGAACCAGAATGAGACGGATCGGGTCGCCGATCTTGTTCTCCAGGCGGTGGACCGCGTCGGCGGCTTCGGCCAGCGGGATGTGGTCGGTGATCGAGGGGGCCAGGTCGAGACGCCCGTTGGAGGCCAGCCGCACCAGTTCGGAGACGGACTCGGGGAAACCGCCGTAGTGCCCGCGCACCTGCTTGCCCAGGTAGTTGAAGGTCAGACCTTCGCTGATGGTGAGCGGCTGGGGCGTGATGCCCACCAGGACCAGGACGCCGTTCAGACCGAGTACCGAGGCGGCCTGCTCGCGGACCGCAGGCACGCCGGCGCAGTCGAAGGCGAAGTCCAGGCCCCGTCCGCCGGTGGCCGAACGGACCTGGTCGGCGAAGTCGCCGGCGGACGGGTCCAGGGCGAAATCCGCACCGAAGGCCAGGGCGCGCTCCCGGGCACCGGGCAGCGGGTCGACGGCGATGACCGGCGCGGCGCCGGCCAGGCGGGCGACGCGGACGTTGTGCGCGCCGACTCCGCCCGCGCCCCACACACCGACGGACTGGGCGGGGCGTACTCCGGCGGTGGAGACGACGGCGGCGTAGGGGGTGGAGACCGCGTCGGGGATGATCGCGGCCTGGTCGAAGGGGAGGCTGTCGGGAATGGGGATGAGGGTGTCCTCGCGCGCGACGGTGTACTGGGCCCAGCCGCCGTCGTAGTCGATGCCGGCGGTACGGACCTGGGTGCAGGGGCGGCGGCGTGCGCAACCGGCGCACTGGCCGCAGCTCCTGCCGGCCTCCAGGGCCACGCGAGTGCCGACGGTCAGGTCACACTTGAGGTCGGGGCCGAGTGTGTGGATCACACCGGAGACCTCGTGTCCGACGGTGACCGTGTCGGAGGTGGCGAACAGCGGGACGAGGGAGCCGTCGATCAGGTGAACGTCGGAGAGGCAGACGCCGGCGGCCTTGACCTCGACGAGCACCTCGCCCGGGCCGGGCACGGGGACGGGGACCTCCTCCACGCCGAATTTCCCGGTGTCCAGGTGAAAACGTCCGGCAAGCATGGTGTCCATGGTGATCTGCTTTCTGTGAGCGGTGCTCCCGGCGGTTCAGGCCGGTGGGCGCCGTGTGTGGTGTCCTGCGGTCTTGGAGGGACCGGGAGGCCTGCGACGGGCGCGCACGCCTCCCGGGAGCTGCGGGATCAGGCGAAGACGTCCTGCTGGTAGCGGCCGTCGGCCTCCAGCCGGGCGAGCCACTGCTGGGCGGCCTCGTCGTCGGCGCCGGTGTGCTCGCGGTGGAGGGCGGCGAGAGCCTCACGGACCGCGGGTGCCATGCGGCGACCGTCACCGCAGACGTAGACGTACGCGCCGTCCTGCAGGGCCTGCCACACCATGTCCGCGGCGTTGGCGATGGCGTTCTGCACGTAGCGGGCGGGGTGGCCGGGTACCGCGGAGAAGGCGGTGTGCACCTGGGCGATCCCGGCCTGCTCCCAGGCCTGCATCTCCTGCCGGTAGAAGTAGTCGTGCTCCGGGTGGCGGCAGCCGACGAAGACCTGTGACAGGCCCACCCGGGTGCCGTCGGCGTGCTGCCGCGCCCGCTCCTCCAGGAAGCCGCGCAGCGGAGCGATGCCGGTGCCGGGGCCGATGAGGATCAGTGGTGTCGCCGGGTCGGCGGGCGGGGCGAAGGTGGGGGAGGGGACGCGCACGTAGCCGTAGACGACAGCACCGGGTTCGAGGTGGGCGAGGTAGGAGGAGCAGGTGCCGCGGTACCGGCCGTCGCCGGACAGTGCGGGGCCTTCGAGGAGGCCGACGGTCAGGCGTACATGACGCGGGTCGGCCAGCGGGGAGGAGGAGATGGAGTAGAAACGGGGGCGGATCGGGCCCGTCATCTCCAGGAAGACGGCCAACGGCAGCTCGATGGCGGGGAAGCGCTCCAGCAGGGTGAGCACCGAGACGCGTTTGCCGAGGATCTCCGTCCGGTAGCGCTCTTCGGCTTCCCCGGTCTCGGCCGTGTAGGCCTGGAGCTGCGGACGGGTCCACGGGCACTGGGTGTGCTCGGCCAGAGTCTGGATCTGGGCGCGGGTGGCCACGTCCTGCAGTTCCAGGAACTCGGTGAACAGGAGTCCGGCGGTGACGGGCGTGCCGACCGGCAGGTGTGTCCTGCCGCCGTCGGGCTGGTCGAGCCGGAGCACCTGGTCGTGATCGACGCCGAGCCGGGCCAGGGCGCGCTCGACCAGGGCCGGCTCGTTCTTGGCGAAGACGGCCAGGTGGTTGCCGGTGTCGTAGGTGACGTCCTCGGGCAGTTCGATGGTGAGGGACTTCGCGGACGGGCGCGGCGGCTCGACGCTGAAGTCCCACAACCCGGTGGCGTCGCTGACGAGTTCCTCGTTGGCCACCACGGTCAGCGGGTAGGCCTGCTCGGAGACGATCGCGGGGCGCACGTCCGCCTCGGTGAGCAGCTGTACGTGGTAGCGCGGTGCGCCGTCGTCGGAGGTGTCGGCGGCGTACTCCTCGGCCAGGGTGGCCCACAGGGTGTCCGTCCAGCGGGTGGCCATGCCGTCGAAGTCCCCGGCCGCGTCCGCGATGCCGCGCTCGACGACCGGGGTGGCGCCGGCCGCCAGCAGGCCTTCCTCGATCCGCTTGGGGAAGGCCTGGTAGGTGGCCACCCACTGGGTGTTGCCGGCGCCCAGCAGCGCGAACCGCACCCCGGACAGCGAACCGGCGGGCAGGCCGGTGGCGAGCAGGTCGTCGAAACGCTGGGCGTTGTCGGGCGCCTTGCCGTTGTAGCTGGCGGCGACGACGACGAGCAGCCCCTCGGTGGGCAGGCGGTCGCCCAGTTCGTCGAGGCTCAGCAGGGTGGTGCCGAACCCGGAGCGCTCGCCGCGGTCGGCGATGGTGCGCGCCAGGTCCTCGCACGAACCCAGGCTGGATCCGTACGCGACGGTCAGGTTCACCCCGACACCGCTGACCGCGGCCTGCTGCGACGCGTCGTCGCTGTGCGGGTCGACGGCCCCGAACACGGTCCGCTCGTGTTCCTGGCGGGCACGCACGACCAGCTGGAAGTCGCCGGGCTTGCGGGTCAGTGCCTCTCGCACGTCCATGGCGTAGTCGTCGACGTCGGTGAACTTGAACTTCTGGAGCATCATCGCGAGGGCCAGGCGGGCCTCGGTGAGCGCGAACTGCCGTCCGATGCAGGCGCGCACACCGTTGCCGAACGGCTTGTAGGCATGCGGGTGGTGCTTCGCCCGGTTCTCCGGCAGCCACCGGTCGATGTCGAACTCCTGTGGCCGCTCCCATGCCTTGGGGTGGGTGTGCAGCGGGCCTTCGAGGATGATGACCTGCGTCCCCTTCCTCAGCTGGTAGCGGCCGCCGATGACGGTGTCCTCCAGCGGGGCCTTGCCGAACGCCGGGATGGGGGCCCACAGGCGCAGGGTCTCCTCCAGGATCCGCGGGATGACGTCCAGCTGCATGATCGTGTCGTAGTCCGGGACGGTGTCGCCAGGCAGCAGGCGGTCCACCTCGGCGTAGGCCTGGGCCAGCACCTGCGGGTTGCGCATCAGCGAGTAGGTGGCGAACGACAGCAGTCCGCTGGTGGTCTCGTGACCGGCGATCAGGAACGTCAGCACCTGGTCGCGGACGTTGTCGTCGTCCAGCAGTCTGCCGGTCTCCGGGTCGACGGCCTCCAGCATCAGGCCGAGCAGGTCTTCCGCGCCGCCGGCCCTCCCCTGGCGGCGCTCCCTGATCACGCTCTCGACCAGTTCGCGCATCAGCTCGATGTTCTCGCGGTACTTCCTGGCATCGGCCTTGCGGAACTTGGTCATCACCGGGAGTTCCTGGGAACGCCGCAGCGACTCCGTCAGCGCGCCCAGCAGCGCGTTGAGGAAGGGGTGCAGCTCTTCCTCGGCGAAGGAGCCGAACCGGTAGCCGAACCCCGACAGGGCGATGGTGTCCAGTGTCAGCCGGGTGTAGTCGTCGGTGATGTTGACCGGCTGCCCCTGCCTGCGCTCCCACTTGCCCGCCAGGTCCTGGGCGATCTCCAGCATCTGCCCGAAGTAGTTCCTCATGGCCCGCTGGCTGAAGGCCGGCATGAGGATCCGGTGCGCCATGCCCCATTCCTCTTCGTGCTGGTGGGCCGTGAACAGGGCCGCCCCCGCGAAGTCCCGGACGTGGTGCAGCGGCGTCTTGTCTATCTGCTTGAAGAACCGCGTCTCGTCGCAGACCTCGGCGACCAGGTCCGGGTCGTAGACGAGGACCTGCTCCCGGCCTGCGATCTCCATGCGGTAGATGCCCTCGGGGAACTGCTCGGACAACTCGCCGAAGTACGCGATGGGGTTCTTGTCCGGGATCTGCAGCGTGTTCCCCACGAGCGGGGCGCCGCGCGGTGATCGGACGGGGTGCAGGTCGGTCTGGCTCTGCGTGGTCATGGGTGTTTGCTCCCTCGTGCGGAGAAGAGGTGCGGCAGCGCGGGCCGAGCACGGGCCGCCACAGCCAGCCATACGCTGTATGGAAAGTAAGTGGTACCATACGGCGTATGGAAACTTCCAAGCCCTCGCCCCCTCGGACGAGGAAAAGAGACATACCTCTCACCGAGGCCGGTATCTACGCCGCCGCTCTGCGCCTCATCGACACCGACGGGGTGGAGGCCCTGAGCATGCGCAAACTCGCCGCCGAGCTCAGCGCGAACCCCATGTCGCTGTACCACCACGTGCCGAGCAAGGACGCCCTGCTGCGGGGTGTGGCGAGAACGGTCGCCGTACAGTTCCGCACCATGACGCCGGAGGGGGCTCCCTGGCAGGAGCGCATCCGCCTGCTCGCCACGGATTTCCGCGCGCTGGCGCACCGTCATCCCAAGCTCATGGTCCACTCGTTCGCCCAGCCGGACTTCGTCCAGCCCGATGAGCCCTTCTGGGCCGCGCTGACCGCGGCACTGAACGCCGCCGGGGTGCCGCAACCGCAGATCCCGCGGACCGCTGCACTGCTGTGCGCCGCCGTCATCGGAATCCTCACCGCCGAACTCAATGGCGCGCTTCACCGGTGGTCGACCCTCGAACCCGGCGCCCCCGCCTCCGGCGAGGAAGGACCCGCGGACGCGGGTGCCGACGAGGACCTGGCGTTCCGGCTGGCGCTGGACATGCTCGTCGCGGGCCTGGAAAGCCGACTCACGGCCACTCCCGACCGGTCCACACCGCGCACGGACACCTCCGGACGCGGGACCTTGACGGCACCCCCGTGACGCTGCACGCCATGAGTGCGACGACGCCAGGTGCCGCCGGACCTGATCCGAATCCGAGTTCAGGTTCAGGTTCAGCTAAGGTGGGCTGTGCGAGCCCGGCACAGGAACGAGGTCCCCGATGACACAGGCAGGACAGCGGCCGACGCAGCAGGAACGCAGCCGGCGCACACAGCGGAAGATCCTTGTGGCGGCCCGGGAGGCACTTGCGGGAGCCGGGTGGGAAGGGGTGACCGTCGCACGGGTGGCCGCGGCGGCCGGAGTGTCGGTCGGCTCGGTGTACGAGCGGTTCACCGACAAGGACGGCCTGGTGCATGCCGTGCAGCACGACGTGCTGGACGAGGTGGACGCCGACCTCCGCGCCGCCTATGACCGCCTCGCCGAACGCGACGATCTCATCGCGGCGGACCTCATAGCCGAGGTGGTGCGAGCCCAGGCCGAGCAGGTGGCCCGGTACGGGGCGGTGATGGGTCCGCTGACACTGCGCGCCGCGGCCGATCCGTCCCTGCGGGCCCGCGGGAACGCCTCCAGCGAACTGGCGGAGGAACTGTTCACCACCCTGCTGCTGTCCCGCACGGCCGAACTGGGCTGTGCCTCGCCGGACATACAGGTGCCGATGGCCTTCCGGGCGGTCTTCAGCACGGTGATGTGGCAGGTCATGTTCGGCCCGGACGCCGGCCTGCGGCACGAGATTCCGCAGGGGGAGTTGCTGGCCGAGCTGATCGCACTCTGCCGGTCCTACCTGCTGCACCCCGAGCGACCGTTCGCGGGTGAGCCCCCGGCGGGGGAGAGGCGGGACACCGCATGAGCGCCTGTATCCAGTCGCTGCTCGCCGGGGTGGTCGTCGGCGCGGTGTACGGCCTGCTGCGGGTGAGGTCACCCGCGCCACCGCCGTACGCGCTGGTCGGGCTCGCGGGCATGCTCATCGGCTACGCGCTGCTGGGCCAGCTCGGATGAGCCGCGTACTCCGGCGTCACCTCGCATCCGCGGCGACCGGTCTGCTCGCCGGCGCCCTCTACCACCTGCTGGGGACCGCCTCGCCCGCCCCGCCCTGGGCCGCCCTGGCCGGTCTGGCCGGAATCCTGCTGGGCGAACGCGCCTCCCGATCTCTCCTCGACCGACTGCGCCGCTACGACGGCGACAGCAGCCTGAACCGAGCGCGGCCGGCCCCGACCGCGTCCGCCGCCGAGACAGGAACAGATTCATGATCACCTACGAGCCCACCCCGGCCGACCGGGCCCCGATGCCGAGGCACTACGCCGCCGAGTCCCGCTACCTGGGCTACCAGGACCCCGATGCCGCCAAGCCGTACGTCAAGTACTTCCGCTCCGTGACACTGCCCGTCCAAGAGCACATCCACGAGGCCCTGCTGTCCGGCATGGCCCCCGGCGAGTACGCCTACGACCTGCGGGACGCCGCCTGCCGGATGTCCCGCCCCGGCTACCACGCGATGGAGACCGGATGGACCCGTGTCGGCGGCGGCTACATGATCTGCTGCCTGACGGACATGCCGGGCGTCACCGCCGAGATGTGGGACTGGTGGTTCGGCTGGCACTCCACCGACAGCGCCCGCTACAAGCTCTGGTACCCCGACGCCCACCAGTTCGCGGCCATAGGCGTGGACCGCAGCACCGACCGCACCCTCACCGACCGTCAGAGGTACGTCGGCAACGTCTCTTACGTCGACGAATACATCGGCGGCGAACTCAACCGCCTCGCCATCCGCTTCACCGACCCCACCCGCCTCGGCTTCGACGACCCCGCCCCCGGCCACACGGTCATCTGCGCCCGCGTCGGCCTCAGCCAGTACCCGATCGCGATGGGCTGGCTCATCCACCAGATCAGGCCCACCTCGCACGGGTGCGAGATGCGCAGCCGCTTCTTCCTCGGCCACGCCCGGTTCCTCGACCTGCCCGCCCACTCCAGCCCGGGCCGGGGCGCCGCCCTGCTCACCACCAAGCCGGTCCGCGGCCTCGGCGGCGCCGCGCTCCCGCACCTGGCGGGCCGGGCCATGGGCCCCGGCTTCGGCCATGGCCTGCTCTTCCACTGCGCCGCCGAGATGAACCACCTCGCCTCGTTCCTGCCCGCCCTGCACGAGGAGTTCAAGGGCACCCCCTGAATGGGCCCGGTCCTCCCTGGGGCCCGTCCGGCCATTCCCGCCTGCCTCGCGACGCCGTGCACGCACTCTCGCCGCACCGGGCGCAGACCCGAGTACGTCCGGTACCAGGGCCTGCGCCCGGCACTCTCCGGCCTCCGACCGGGACCCCAGAGCACGCACCTGACGCCGCGCGGCCGCCCTCCGGGCGACGACGGGAATCGCCGGACAGGCCCTGGGCGACGCGTGGTCCGCAGCGGCGGGTGGCCGGGGTCAGCGGGGAAGCCGGATCTCCCGCTTGAGGATCTTTCCGGTGGGGCCCTTGGGCAGGGTCGGGAGGAGCCAGACGTCGCGGGGATACTTGTAGGGGGCGACGCGTGTCTTCACGAAGGACCGCAGGTCCTCGGCGGTGACCCCGGCATCCGGGGTGAGGACGACGGCCGCGGCGACCTCCTCGCCGAGGGAATCGTGGGGAACGCCGACGACGGCCGCCTCGACGACCTCCGGGTGTTCGTAGAGCACCTCCTCGATCTCCCTCGGGTAGACGTTGTAGCCGCCCCGGATGATCAGGTCCTTCTTGCGGTCGACGACGAACAGGTAGCCGTCGGCGTCCATGCGGGCGAGGTCGCCGGTGCGGAACCAGCCGTCGGGGATCGCCTCGGCCGTCGCGTCCGGCAGGTTCCAGTAGCCCGCCATGACGTTGTGACCCCGGATGGCGATCTCGCCGACCTCGCCCACCGGGACCTCCCGGCCCGCGCCGTCGACCAGACGCACCTCGACACCCTCGATCGGGGTGCCGATGGAGCCGGCCTTGCGGGGGCGGTCGAGGTGGTTGAAGGTCGCCACCGGTGAGGTCTCCGACAGTCCGTAGCCCTCCGCGACCGCGCAGCCGAACCGCTCCTCGAACGCGTGCAGCACCTCCGTCGGCAGCGCGGCCCCCCCGGAGACGCACACGCGCAGGGCACCGGCCTCGGGGCCGGTGCCGGACGGGGGCTGGTGCAGCAGCGCGTTGTACATCGTGGGCACGCCCTCGAAGACGGTCACCCGCAACTCGTCGAGCAGGGGCAGCACCCCGACCGGGGTGAAGCGCGGCACCAGCACCAGGCAGGCGCCCCGGCGGATCGCCGCGTTCATGCCGCAGGTCTGGCCGAAGGCGTGGAAGAGCGGGAGGCAGCCCATCACCACGTCCTGCGGCCCCAGGTGGACCACCCGATCGGCCACGACCTCGGTGTTGCGGCCGAGGTTGCCATGGGTCAGCACGGCGCCCTTCGGCCGGCCGGTGGTGCCCGAGGTGTAGAGGAGTACGGCGATGTCGTCGACACCGCGCGCCGTCTCCGTACCGGCCGGCTCGTGGTCGTCCGCCCGAGACAGGAACGGGTCGACGGCCGTCACCTCCGTCCCGGTGACAGCGGCTCCCACCGCCGCCTCCCGGGCCGCGCCCTCGTGCACGAACAGGCGGCCGGCGCCCGAGTCGACCAGGTAGTGCTCGATCTCGCGCGCCTTGAGCAGCGGGTTCATCGGTACGACGACTCCACCGGCGCGCAGGACGCCGTAGTAGAGCGCCACGAAGGCGGGCACGTTGGGCAGCATCACGCCCACCCGGTCACCGGCCGCCATCCCTTCCGCGCGCAGCATCCCCGCGACGCGCGACGCGGCCGTGTCCAGCTCCGCGTACGTCAGCACGGCGGTGCCGAACCGGAGGGCGGGGCGATCGGGGTGACGCAGTGCCGTCTCCGCCAGATTTCCCGCGATGTTCGACATGCATCCTCCTGTTAACGGCCCGGTAACCCGGGAATGCCGGGTAACAGACTGACGCCGGCACCGGCCGTCACCAATGGACCGGCGAACAAGAAGACCCGGGAAGTCTCGTTCCCGGGAACAATCCGGCAGGGGACGTGCGGACGCCTCAGGCCGACGGCTTGTCGCCGGGGACAATCGCACCCCGTACCCTGGGATCGTGCAGCGTCGCCCGCCCATACCCGGGATCGCAGTGGTGGCACAGTCCCTGCGCCCACGGGTACCCGAACTCGTCGAGCGCTCCGCCCGCCGTATCCGCGACGAGATCGACATCTACGGTCCCTCCGGCACCGTGCCGGAGACGGAGCTGCGGGCGTCGCTGTGGCGCAACATCGACAGCATGCTCGCCCAGTTCGCCCGCGGCGGCGAACCGGACCTGACCGAACCCGGCGAGACCGGCCGGCTGCGCGCGGTCCAGGGCGGCCCGCTGCCCGACGTCCTGCGCGCCTACCGGCTCGGGTTCGCCGAGGTGTGGGCCGCGCTGGCCGAGGAGGCCTCGCGCCGCGGTGTGGACCCGTCCGAGATGGTGCGGGCGGCGGCCGACGCATGGCAGTTCGCGGACGAGTACAGCGACGCGCTGACCTCCGCCTACCGGCGCGCTGCCGCCGAACTCGTCCGTGTCCAGGAGCGCGAGCGCTCAGCCCTCACGGAGGCCCTGCTCAGCGGCCGGATCACCGACCGAGGGACGTTGTGGGAGGTGGCCCAGACCCTCGGCCTGCCCAGGAAGGGCCCGTTCGTCGCCGTGGCCGCCGAAGCCACCGCGCTGGGCCAGGAGCCGCTCGCCGACGTCGAGGCCCAGCTGACCGCGCACGGCATCCCCTCCGCCTGGGCGCTGCGGCCCGACCTTCACATCGGCATTGCGTCCCTGCTCCGCCCCGGCAGCGACGACCTCGCCGTCACGCTTCTCCGGCGCCTCGCCACCTCCCGGGTGGGAGTGAGCCCGGCCTTCGCCTCCCTGGACGGCACCGGCCAGGCCCTGCGGTACGCCCGGCTCGCCATGAACAGCCGGCCGGCCGGGACGACCGAGGTCGTCCGTTTCCAGGACGACCCGCTCACCGTGGTCATGGCCGCCGCCCCCGAGGCCGCCCTCGGCATCGCCCACCGGGTCATGGGCCCGGTCCTGGCCCTCGGCTCCGACGCGCGTGCCCAGCTGCTCGACACCTTCCGGTGCTGGATCGACGCCGACGGGAACGCCGCGGCGACGGCACGCGCCCTCCACTGCCACCCCAACACCGTCCGGTACCGGCTGCGCAAGCTCCAGGACCTGACCGGCCGTTCGCTCCAGACACCCGGCGACACCGCCGAACTCGTCGCGGCCCTGCGGGCCGTCCGGTTCCTTCCGGCGACGGCGACGGACTCCACCGGACCTTCATGAGCCCGCCCCCTCCCGGTCCGTCACTCCGCAGACGTCGCGGGCACGACGGTGACCCGGCGGCCGGTCCGGCAGCGGCTCCTCACGCCCTCGGGACGACGCCCCTGCCGGCCGCCGGAAGCGGGTGCGCGACCAGGGCTTCGGCCTCCTCGTACGGCATGCCGAACATGCACAGGAGCTTCACCGCGAGCTGGTCGGCGGCCCTGCCCGCGTCCATGTGCGGCTCGGCGTCCAGGAGTTGCATCAGTCCCAGCAGCGCGCCCCCGGCCGCGGCCAGCGCCACGTCGACGTCCCCCGTCCGCAGGCGCCCGGTGACCATGCCCATCCTCAGCACCCGCCTGGCCCGCGGAGCCAGGCCGACCGACGAGAGCAGACGCTGCAGGCCGACCTGGAGCAGGATGCGGGCGACCTGAGGGCGGCTCCTTTGCAGGCGGCCGGTGAGCCGCACCCCCACCGCCAACATCTCCGCCGGGTCCTGCAGCCCGCCCATCACCGACTCCAGCCAGACGCTGTGCTGTTCGAGAGTCAGCGACATCGCCGCTTCGAACAGCTCCTCCTTGCTGGTGAAGTGGCCGTAGAACGTGCCGAATCCCACGTCCGCGGCCTCCGTGACCTCCTTGACGCTCATGTCCGCCCGGTTCCGCTCGGCCAGCAGGCGCTGCGCCGCCTCGATCAGCGCGGTCCGGGTGCGTGTCTTCCGCCGGAGCGCGCGGTGGGGCCTGGCGGGCTGTGGGTCCAGTGCATCGGTCACAGAGGCATGTTACCGATCAATGATGACCAGATCATCAGAACCGATCCGCTTTGACGCCGTCGATCGCGGCCGAGGAAGATCTTGTACGGGTGGCCACCCCCTCCACAATCCCCCCTTCTACCGAGGAGTTGTCGTGGCCCAAGAGCCCCAGGAACGTCGCGCACCCGGTCACCGTCTCGACCGGCGGGGCATGCTGAAGGCCGCCGGTGCGGTCGGTGCCGTCGCCGTCGGTGGCGGCGCCGTCCTCGCGACGCGCGACACGGCCAGCGCCGCAGTCGCCACGTCACTGCCCGCCGGCAACTACCGCATCGACGTGCACTGCCACATCATCCCGGACTTCTATCTCGACACCCTGAAGTCCGCCGGCGTCACCGACATCGGAGGCGTCGCCATACCGGACTGGAGCCCGGACCTGGCGGTGGACTTCATGAACCGCTACGGCATCCAGACCCAGGTCGTCTCCGTCTCCGAGCCGGGCGTCGAGCACATGACGACGTCCGACGCGCGCATGGAGCTGGCGCAGAAGCTCAACGACTACATGAGCAACGACCTCGTGTACTCGAACACCGCCAAGCGGGTCGGACGCTTCGGTGCCTTCGCGATGCTGCCGCTGAGCGACATCAAGACCTCCGACGACGTCCAGAACGCCATCACCGAGGTCAAGCGGGCCATCAACGACCTGAAGCTGGACGGCATCGGCATCTTCAGCAGCTACCACGGCGTCTACCTCGGCGACCCGCTGCTCGACCCACTGATGGAGACCCTCGACGACCTCGGCGCGATGGTCTTCATCCACCCGGTCACCCCGCAGAGCTACCCCGGCCTGGGCCTGCCGCCCTTCCTCTACGAGTTCACCTTCGACACCACGCGCGCGCTGGTGAACATGCTCTACAAGAAGACGTACACGACCTACCCGCACATCCGCTGGATCGGCGCCCACGCCGGCGGCACCCTGCCGTTCCTCTCCTACCGGACCAGCCTGCTCTACTCCAAGACCGTGGGTGTCGCGCAGATCCTGGGCGTGGACGGCCTGGACGACGCCAACGTGCTCTACAAGAAGCTGTTCTTCGACACGGCCCTGTCGCCCGTCCCCGCCTCGATGAAGTCGGTCAAGGAACTCACCAGCGTAAGCCACATCATGTTCGCCACCGACTGGCCGTTCACAGCCGAGCTGTTCCCCGCCGCCGGCGACCCGGCCCCCCAGCTGGACGACTCCTTCACCACCGCCGAGCGGCTGATGGTGGAGCGCAGCAACGCGCTGGAGCAGCTCCCGCGAGTGGCCGCCCGGCTGTAGGGCCGAGCGGCCCAGCCGACTTCATCGGCTGAATGTGATTTATCTGACCATATTCGTCCACTAGCGCAATTGTCCGCTTCGCGTTCTAGAGTGAGCGCTACATCATTTACTGGAGTGAACGCTACAGGTAGCGCCACTCCGCTCCCCGCCGGGCCACCCTTTGCCCGGCGAAGATCCCCAGGAGGGCATCGTGACCACCACAGCGAGCACCAAGTCGGGACTGGGACTGGCCAGCGGCGTCGTGTCCGAGCTGAGCGCCGTGCTGACGGTCCGGGAAGGCTGTGAGCAGCAGGTTCGGGAGGCTCTGGGGCGGTTCCACGCCCGGGTCGCGAACGCGCCGCGGCCCGCCATCCAGCGGATCGGTATCCGCACCATGCGCTACGTGGTCTTCGACGGCGGGCACCGGCTGATGTGGCTGACGTCGTTCGAGACGGACTGGGACCCCTACATCGACGACGCGCTGGAGCTGATCGGCCTGCGCAGCTGGGTGGACTGGCTGGTGCAGACCGAGGAGTTCCACCAGGCGTTCGGCGGCAAGGACGTGGACTCGGTGACGAACGCCGAGGTCAAGGCGTTCCTGCAGTCCGCGCAGGTGACGGCGGCGGCGTTCTTCGACTGCTTCGGGGACGCGACGATGCCGCAGGTCTTCAAGGACCAGGAAGTGTCGGCCGCCTTCGAGAGCGTGCTGGAGGACCCGAAGGCCGAGGAGGCCCTGTCCCACCCGACGCTGGCCCCGCTGCTGGAGCAGGCGTCGGCCTGATCCACCCCGTGAGGCCGGGGGCGTCCGGTCTCCCGGGCGGCCCCGGCCTCCGCTCCCCACCCCCCCACGAAGCCCGAGGCGCGGCCTCGTTCCCAGCCCGGGCGAGAGGAACTCCCTGCCATGTCCGACCACTTCTCCGGCCCCCGTGCCATCGCCGGACCCGCCGGTGACATCTGCGACTTCTACGCGTTCCCGAGCCCGCAGCGGCCCGAGCGGCTGGTGCTGGTGCTGACGGTGCACCCGTTCGCCCAGCAGGACACGCCGTTCTCCCCAAACGTGGAGTGCGGCTTCCGGCTCCGCCCCACCTGGCCCGCCGAGGACGCGACGGTCTTCGAGTTCGGCCCGGAGTCCGAGGACACGTCCTTCACGGTCACCTTCGACGCCCCCGTCCCGGGAGCCGCCCAGACCGGGCGGTGCGTGTCGGGTTTCGGCGAGGACGTCGCCCTCACCGTCGGCGACGAGGACGGCGCCCACGCCAAGTCCTTCAGCGTCTACGCGGGCTTGCGGTCCGACCCGTTCTTCATCGACCTCGCGGCCTTCCAGAAGTCGTGGCAGAGCGGCACGCTCGCGCTCGACGGCAAGGGCACCAACTCGCTCCAGGGCGCGAACGTGCTCACGGTCGTGGTGGAGGTGGACACCGCCGTCCTCGCCGGCCGGGAGCGCGGCTCGCTGTTCGCCGCGGTGGGCGAGACCCGGGTGGCCGGCGGGCTTCCGGTCCGCCTGGAGCGCACCGGCCGTCCGGAGCTCAAGAACGTCATGCTCCAGTGGAAGAACCACGACCCCGTCAACCGGGACATCGAACTGCGCGACCTGTACAACCTCGAAGACGCGTTCCACATGAGCGGCGACTACCGGCCCGCCTACCGGACCCGCCTGAACGCCAACCTCGCGGCCCTGGACCGGATCGACGGCACCGACGGCTGGCGCCTCGCGGACGGCGAGGCCCACCCGCTGACCGAGATCCTGCTGCTCGACCACCTCGTGATCGACGTGGACCGGCCCTACGCCGAGGACAGCTACTTCGAGATCGAGAAGGCCGTGCTCGCCGGACGCCCGCACCGGACCTGCGGCGGGCGCTCCCTCAACGACCCCGTGATGGACACCATCTACTCGACGTTCATCGGCGGCCCGGAGGGCTTCCGCATCAGCGACGGAGTGAGTGCCGCCACCGCCCCCGCGGGCCTGTCGTTCCCCTATCTCGCGCCGGCCAACGCGCCCCAGCCGCCCGCGTGACGCACCCCACCGATCTCTGATCCGAAGGAGAGACCCATGGGCACCGAAACGGAAACCGCCCCGTTGGAACTCGACGACATCCAGGCGGGCGCGCTGCGGGGCCGCCCGAACCCGTACGCCGGTGCCTTCCTCTTTCTGCGCATCGACGACCCCCAGGACGGCCGGACCCTGGTGCGCCGGCTGGCCAAGGTGGTGCACCCGGCGGACGACGTCACCGATCCCCTGACGCAGACGTCGTTCAGCGCCGCGTTCACCCACGCCGGGCTGTGCGCCCTGGGTGTTCCCGAGGAGTCACTGGCCAGCTTCGCCCCCGAGTTCGTGCAGGGCATGGCCGCCCGCGCCGGGCTGCTCGGCGACGTCGGCCCCAACGCGCCCGAGCGGTGGGAGAGTCCGCTCGGCTCGGACGACGTCCACATGGTCCTGGTCATGCTCGCGCCGAACCGGCCGCAGTTCGAGCAGACCCTCGAACTGGCGCGCGTGACCATCGACGACCTCGACGGCATCACCGGGGTCTACCGCCAGGACGTCTTCAGCCCCGCGGACGGCCGCAACTCCTTCGGCTTCAACGACGGCATCTCCCAGCCCTGCGTGGAGGGAGCCGGCATCCCGCCCACCAACCCCGGCGAACGCCCCGTCAAACCGGGCGAGTTCATCCTCGGCTACGAGGACGAGACGGGCTCGGTCGCGCCGGTTCCGCAGCCCGAGGTGCTGGGCCGCAACGGCAGCTACCTGGTGATCCGCAAGCTGTACACCGATGTCGCGGCATGGCGCCGGTACCTGCGCGAGAACGCGTCGGGCACCGACGAGGAGACCCTGCTGGCCGCCAAGATCGTCGGGCGCTGGCCCAGCGGTGCCCCGCTGGCGCTCTCCCCCGACGAGGACGACCCCGAGCTGGGCTCCGACCCGAGCCGCAACAACGTTTTCCTGTACGGCGACGACGACAAGGGCCTCAAGTGCCCCGTCGGGTCACATGCCCGCCGTATGAACCCACGTGACGCCCAGGTCGTGGGCGAGATCCGGCTGCACCGGCTGATCCGGCGGGCGGCGACCTTCGGTCCCGCCCTTCCCGAGGGCGTCCTGGAGGACGACGGTGCGGACCGGGGCCTGATGTTCGCCGCGATCAACGCCCACCTCGGCCGTCAGTTCGAGTTCGTCCAGGCCCAGTGGATCGGTGACGGCAAGTTCGTCGGCGCGCCCGACGAGGTCGACCCGCTCGCCGGGGCGCACGAGGACCACGGCACGTTCACCGTGCCCCGCAGGCCGATCCGCCGCCGGCTGCGGGACCTGCCGACCTTCGTGGTGAACCGCGGCGGCCACTACTTCTTCGTGCCGGGGCTCAGCGCCCTGCGGTGGATCGCGGACCTGGCCGACTGACATCGGCCGACGACCAACCACCGGAGAGAAGATGAGCGAGCACCCCCCGGTCGAGACCCGGCCACGCGAGGCAGCGCTGGAACCCGAGCTTCCGATCATCGACACACATCACCACCTCGGCGAATGGCGGCTGCCCAACGCCGGCCAGATACTCGGTCTGGGCCGCACCCGCTATCTGCTGCCCGAGTTCCTCGACGACGTCGACACCGGCCACAACATCGTCGCCACCGTCATGGTCGACTCCGACGCCATGTACCGCGCGGACGGCCCGCCCGAGATGCGCTACGTCGGCGAGACGGAGTTCGCCCTCGGCCAGGCCGCCATGAGCGCCAGTGGGCTCTACGGCCCCACCCGCGTCGCCCATCGCATCGTCGGGCGCATCGACTTCCGCCGCGGCGACCGCAGCCGTGACGTGCTCGAAGCCCATGCCGCGGCGGGCAACGGCCGGTTCCGCGGCGTCCGCCAGACCGCGGCCTGGGACGCCGATTCCACGGTCGTCGGCTGGATGTTCGACAACAGCGAGGGCCTGTACCGCGACGAGGAGTTCCGCCGCGGCTTCGCCCACCTCAAAGCCCTGGACCTGTCCTTCGAGGCCTTCGTGCTCGCCCCCCAGCTGGGCGACGTCGTCGAGC
Source organism: Streptomyces sp. NPDC047061 (assembly GCF_040643955.1). NCBI lineage: Bacteria > Bacillati > Actinomycetota > Actinomycetes > Kitasatosporales > Streptomycetaceae > Streptomyces > Streptomyces sp. NPDC047061. The sequence goes on along the minus strand of NZ_JBEYVI010000058.1, from coordinate 6,970 downwards.
TGGCCCAGGCCTTCCCCGACACCCGCATCGTTCTCAACCACACCGGCCAGCCGGTCGGTGTCGGCGGCTACCAGGGACGCCGCGACGAGCTCTTCGACCAGTGGCGACGCGGCATCGAAGCGGTCGCGCGCTGCGAGAACACCGTGGTCAAGCTCGGCGGCATCGGCACCTTCATCGCCGGCTTCGCCAGCTACTGGTCCCGGCCGCCGGCGACCTCCGCCCAGCTCGCCGAGGAATACCGCCCCTACATCAGGGCGTGCATCGAGGCGTTCGGACCCGACCGGGCCATGTTCGAGTCGAACTACCCGCTCGACGCCGGCGCCGCGACCTACCCGGCCGTCTGGAACGCCTTCAAGATCATCACCGCCGAGGACAGCCCCGCGGAGCGTGCCGACCTGTTCGCCGGGACCGCGGCCCGCTTCTACCGCATCGACCTGCCCGGCACGCCGGCCGGAACAGGCGCCTGAGACAACCCCGCTCACTGCAGTACGTCGAACCCGCCGGGGGCCGCCGTGAGGGACTGCTCGGTCCAGATGGTCTTCCCCTCCCTCGCGTACCGGCTGCCCCAGCGGGTGGCGAGCTGGGCCACGAGGAACAGGCCACGGCCTCCCTCGTCGGCCCAGCGGGCCCGGCGCAGGCGCGGCTGGGTGTTGCTGGGGTCGCTGACCTCGCAGACCAGGGTGTGCTCCCGGATCAGGCGCAGCCCGACCGGACCACCGGCGTAGCGCATGGCGTTGGTGACCAGTTCGCTGACGATCAGTTCGGTGGTGAAGGACAGCTCCTCCAGTCCCCATGCGGCCAGCTGCTCGGCGACCGCCTTGCGGGCGTCGGCGACCAGGGAGAGGTCCACGGGGAACTCCCAGGCCGTGGTGTTCTCGGGTGCGGTGGCACGGGTGCGGGCCAGCAGCAGGGCCATGTCCTCGCGGGACGGAGCGTCACCGAGGCTTCGGAGCAGATCGGCTCCCACGGCCCGCACGTCCCGACCGGGACCCGCGGATGCCGCGAGGGAGTCGGTCAGCCGCCGCAGACCCGCGTCGAAGTCATGGCCGTCGCGGTGGACGACCCCCTTCGTGTACACGGCCAGGAGACTGCCGGGCTCCAGGTCGATCGTGGTGGCCTCGAACGGCATGCCGCCCACGCCGAGGAGCGGCCCTGGGGACATCCGGACGGAGTCGACGGTGCCGTCGGACCGCACCACGAGCGGCGCGGGATGCCCCGCGGTGGCCAGGACGCACTGGCAGGTGACGGGGTCGTAGACGGCGTACAGGCAGCTGGCGCCGACGGTGTCGCCCTGGTTCGGGGCCTCTTTCTGGAGCCGCTGGACGAGGCCGTCCAGGTGGGTGAGGAGTTCGTCGGGTTCCAGTTCCAGGTCGGCCAGAGTGCCGACGGCGGTGCGCAGCCGGCCCATGGTGGCGGTGGCGGCCAGGCCATGACCTGCGACGTCACCGGCGACCAGGGCGACCCGGAAGGAGGGGAGGGGAATCACGTCGTACCAGTCGCCGCCGATCTCGGCTCCGCCTCCGGCGGGCACATAGAGACCGGCGGTCTCGGCCGCGGGGGTGTCGGTGGTGGCCGGGGGGAGCAGGCGTTCCTGGAGGGCGACGGCCGCGCGGTGCTCGCGCGTGTACCGGCGGGCGTTGTCCACGCCGAGAGCGGCCCGGGACGCGATCTCCGTCACCAGGTCGGCGTCCTCCTGGTCGAAGGGGTCGGGCCGCGAGGTGCGCCAGACGACCAGCGTGCCGAGCACGAGGCCGCGGGCGAACAGCGGGGCCGCGATCGAGGTGTGGCCGTGTTCGGGGATGAACAGCGACGCCAGTTCCTCGTGGCCCTCCATGCTGGCGATCACGGTCTCCCGGTCGCGCGCCAGGATGGTCTCGCCGTGCCCGAGGGCCCGCAGAAAGGCCAGGTTCGGCAGTGACGGCAGCGTCTGGCCCTGGGCCGGGAGTGCGGCGGGCCACCTGCCGTCCACCGCGGCCACCCCGATCCGGCGCAGGTGCCACCGGCCCGGCCCGAACATCTTCGAGGGTTCGTCCCCCTGGAGCGTGGCGTCGGACAGGGCCACCCAGGCCAGATCCCCGAGGGCCGGTACGAGGGTGTCCGCCAGCTCCTGCGCGGTGCGGGCCACGTCCAGCGACGCTCCGATGCGCTCCGCAGCCTCGCTCAGCAGCGCCAGCCGCCGCTGGGCCCGGTCCCCCTCGGTGACGTCGACGTATGTCTGGCACACGCCGAGGAGCCGGTCGGCCGGGTCGGTCAGCCGGAACGTGGACAGCGACCACACGTGCTCCCGGTCCGGGTCGTCCTCCGGACGACCGCGCACCGTGAGGTCGAGCACCGGCTCACCGGTGTCCCGGACCCGTCGCAGCACCTGCTCCATCGTGCGGAGGCCGGCGTCGGCGGGGTCCGCGTCGAGCCGCAGGCCGGCCGGCGGCGGCTCGTCCGTGCGGGCGAAGGTGCGGGCCGCCGCCGCGTTCACCAGGCGGTACCGCAGGTCGCCGTCGACGACGGTGACCGGGATCGGGGCCTGTCCGACCGAGGCGCGCAGGATCGCCCGGTCGGTCTCCTCCCGCTCCGTGCGTCGCGCGTCCGCGGCGGTGACCGACCACCCCGCCCGGCCCTCCCCGTTCACCAGCGGGCGCACCCGCACCGCGACGCTCACCTCGTGCCCGCCGCGGTGCCGCAGGGCGACCACCCCGTCCCAGCCCCGGCCGCCTTCTTCCCGGTCGCGTGCGGCCAGCGCCGCTTCCCGGTCCGCACGTCTGGTCAGCAGCGCCACCACCGGTGTGCCGCAGACGTCCGCCGCCCGGTGTCCGAGCAGGGCCTCGGCCTCTTCGCTCCACAGCAGGACCGTGCCGGCCTGGTCCACGCAGGCGCAGACCGGGTACGGGTTCGGTCCGGGCGGTACGGCTTCCTCACCCCCGCCGAACCCCTGACCGTGCACAGGCCCGTTCATCGGCATCAGCCCATTTCCTGGACTCGCCCCTGCGCCCATCATAAGGAGAGGGGACATTCCGTACGCATCGGATGTTCCGCCGGTAGTCGGACCACGGACCACCTGTCCGAGGGGGGCCCGCGTCCGGAGCCTGCCGATCCCCATAACCGGCCTGGCGCCGGACGCGGTACGCGGACCGTCCCGGCCGCTGAGCGGGAGAGGCCGGTGTGCGAGGCGGTCCGCGCGGGACCGAACGGGGAGCAGCCGTCCACCCTCGACGCGGCTGTCCTCGCCCGACCCGGTCCGGCCGTCTCCCCATCCCGACGACCGGGGTACTCCGTACGGAGTACCGGCATCATAATTGCACATTTGAGAGTAATTAATCGGTGTCGCTGCTCACAGCCTGCGGGGACACGGCCATGGTCTCCCGGCGGCCGTGGCGCCGGATGACCAGCCACATGATCCAGCCGGCGCTGATGACGACGCCGAAGCTGATCACCCGGTAGAGCACGACGATGGCGACGGCGGTGCTCGTGGCGACCCCGCCGGTGACCAGGCCGAGGATCAGAGCGCTGTCGATGAGGCCGAGGCCGCCCGGGACGATGGTGAGCGTGTCGGCGGCCATGCCGGCGCAGAAGGCGAGCAGGAGCTGCGCGCCGCCGATACCGCTGTCGCCGACGGCACGGAAGCAGAGCCACAGACAGCCGGCGTCGAGCAGCCAGTTGAGGACGGCGTAGGTGGCGGCCGCGACCGCGTGGCCCGGTTCGAGACGGGCCGCGCTGAGCTGGTCGACGAAGCCCCGGACCCGGTCCAACCCCTCGGCGTCGGGGCGGTGCCGCAGCCGGTTGACCTTGGCCAGCGCCGCACGGGTGGCCGGTTCGGCCTTCTCGGGGTGGCGGGCGATCCGCTGGACGCCGACGGTCAGCAGCAGGGCCGCCAGGGCGAGGGTGAGCAGCTCGCGCCACTGCGGTGTCCCGCCGGAAGCGAGGGCGGAGGCCGCGGTGACCACCGCCAGGGCGGCGGCGGAGAGCATGCCGGACAGCGCGATGCACCAGGAGGCGACGGCGGGCGTGGCCCCGAAGCGGCGCATCTGCTGGTAGTTGAAGTGGGTGGAGAAGGCGGGGCCGCCGGGCAGGGTGGCGCTGAGGGAGTGGGCGGCGTAGGCGAGGGCCACATGCCGGTGGACCGGCACGCGCACCCCGGCGGAGCGCAGCAGCCGACGCTGCATGCGCCCGTAGCAGCTCATCGCGGCCAGCTCGGCCGCCAGGGCGAGGCCGAACCACTCCGGCCGCGGCGCGCGCAGCTGCGAGACCGCCGCGGCCAGCGACGGCCACCCCAGCACCAGCTCGGTGGTGAACAGAGCGACGAGGGCCGCGACCGCGACAGGCCGCAGTCGGCGGGGACCACGGCGCGGCACCGCGGCGGCGGTGTCGGTGATGGCGGGCGAGCGGTTCCCCTCGGCGGGGGCGTCGGTGTCAGGAAGGTTCACAGGCGGGACCGTCGGTTTCCGTCAGACGGGCGAGGTATGCGGGAGGAGCGCCGGTTGAGGAGGTCAGGTCACTGCGCCCCCGCGCCCAGGACGACCCGCTCCCTCCAGGCCACCGGGTCCGCCTCCGGCGCGGCCGGGTTCCCCCGCCGCCCGAGAACCGTGCCCGCCCAGCCCAGGACGAAGCCCGCCGGAATCGCGATCAGTCCCGTGGACTGCAGGGCGATCCAGTGGACGTCGAGGGACGGCAGGAGCGAGGTGGGCGTGCCGGAGAAGGCGGCGGAGGAGAGGTACAGGGCGAAGGTGCACAGCAGGCCGCCGTGGACCGTCCACAGCAGGCCGGTGCGGTTGTACCGGCTCCAGAACAGGGTGTAGAGGCAGGCGGGAAGCACCGCGGCACCGGCCGCGGTGAGCGACAGATGGATGAGGGACTGCAGGTCACGGCCCTGGACCGCCACGGCGAGGACGACACCGAGGCCGCCGACGGCGCCCGAGGCCCACCGGGCCGTACGGATCTCCTGGTCACCGGAGAGCACGCCCCGGCGCACCACGTGCGTGTGCACGTCGTGGGCCAACGCGGCCGCCGCCGCCAGGGTGATCCCGGACACGACCGCGAGCACGGTCACGAAGACGGCGCACGCGGCCGCCGTGAACAGCACGCTGCCGCCCAGCCCCGAGGTGTCGCCCTCCAGCACGCCGGCCAGCAGCATCAGGGCGGTCTGGCCGTTGCTGTCGGCCGCGCGGATGGTGCCGCCGCCGACGACCCCCGCCGCGCCGAGTCCGGCGACGACCACGAGGAGGCTGTAGACGGCGATGACGGTGACGGCGTGCCGGGTGACACGCCGGGCGGCGGCTCCGTCGGTGACCGTGTTGATCCGCATCACGATGTGCGGCATGCAGGCGCCCCCCAGGACGACGCTGAGCTGCAGGCCGAGGAAGTCCAGCCTGCCCGTGAGCGAGGAGCCCATGGCCTGGCCGGCCTGGAAGTAGCCGCCCGGACGCCCGCTTCCCTCGGCGGCCGCGTCCAGCAGCGCCCCGGCACTCCAGTGGTAGTGGCCGAGGACGACCACCGCGAGCACGGCCATGGTGGCGAGGACCACGGCGACCTTGACGATCTGCACCAGGCTGGTGCCCTTCATGCCCCCGAGCACGGCGAAGCAGATCATCACCACACCGATGAAGACCGTGCAGACCTGCTGCGCTCCGAGGTCGGCCATGCCGAGCAGCAGGGCGGTGGCCCGGCCGGCGCCGGCCAGCTGCACCACCAGGAAGGGGACGCAGAAGGCCAGGGTGGCCGCCGCCGCGGCGATCCGGGAGGCGTTTCCCGGTGAGCGCAGGGCGAGGATGTCACCGAGGGTGTAGCGGCCCGCGTTGCGCAGCGGGCGGGCCAGTAGCAGGAACCCTCCGACGGCCAGACACCCGCTGACGGCCGAGGCGATGCCGTCGTACCCCGCCAGCGCCACCAGTCCGCAGGTGCCCAGCAGGGTCGCGGCCGAGATGTAGTCCCCGGCGAGCGCGAGGGCGTTCTGCAGCGGTGACAGCGAGCGGTTGCCGACGTAGAAGTCGTCCGTCTCGTCCGCCTCGGGTCCCGCCACCACGCACAGCAGCAGGGACAGGCCGACGAAGGCGAGGAAGGCGGTCAGGGTGATCGTCCGGTCGTGCGCTCCGGTGGTTCCCGGGACCAGTGACGCTGCCGACAAGGCGTTCACGCGTGCCTCCCCCGGCCGGTCCGGACGTCCGCCGCGGAGCCGGGCGGCACCGGAAACGGGGAGTGCGGCGGACGGGTGGCCTGAGCCCGCGCCCGGTCCACGCGCGCGTCGACCCGGAGGCGGGCGGCGCGGTCGTACATCCAGGCCGTGATCACCAGGAGCGTCAGCTGGAGCAGACACAGCAGCGAGCCGACGGTCAGCCGGCCCAGCACATGGGCGGCGAGCAGGTGACCGGCCCCGCCCGTCAGCAGTGCGCTGAGTGCGAAGCCACCGCCGTTGACCACGACGAACCTGCGGCGGATACCCGTGATGAGGCTCTCGATGGCGCCGAGTTCAGCGGAGTCACGAGGTGGGGCGAACGGGAGTGACATGCCTGGGCTTTCTTTGCGTGAACATGACATTCAGGTTACGTCGCGGGTCCGTGCCGCGGCCGGGCGGACCGCAGCCGAGCGGGCCGGACCGGTGGGAGACCGGTCCGGCCCGGGGCCGTCAGTCGTCGGGGATGCCGGCGCCGCTGAGCGCGGGGACGGTCTGCTCCGGGTGGAGCAGGGAGCGGGTGCCGTAGCGGAACTGGTCGAGCTTGTCGACGATGGTCTGGCCGACCGGGGTGTGGCCCCAGATGCTGATGCCCTGGTGGGTGCTCGGTTCCCAGGTCGACTCGTCGACGACGATCGGGTTCCAGCCGACCTCCCACTCGAAGCCCGAGGGGGTGCGCGCGTAGTAGGAGAGTTCCTTGTCGTTGGTGTGCTGACCGACGGACAGGGCCATGTCGAAGCCGAGTTCGTGGACGCGCTCGTAGCTGCGGGCCAGGTCGTCCAGGCTCGCGCACTGGATGTTGAGGTGCTG
>NZ_JBEYVI010000057.1:0-53149 GCF_040643955.1 Streptomyces sp. NPDC047061 | reverse complement strand
AACCCCCCGGGCCGGGGGGGGGGGGCCCCCCCGCCCCCCCCCCGCGGGGGGGGCCCGGGGGCGCCCCCCCCGGGCGCGGGGCCGCCCCCCGACGGGCAGGCGGTCGGCAACACTCGCGGTTAACGTGAGGAAATGATCCGGTTCGAGCAGGTCACCAAGCGGTACGCGGACGGCACGACCGCGGTGGACGGCCTCTCCTTCGAGGTGGCCGAGGGCGAACTCGTCACGCTCGTCGGCCCCTCCGGCTGCGGCAAGACCACGACGATGATGATGGTCAACCGGCTCATCGAACCGACCTCGGGCCGGATCCTCGTCGACGGCGAGGACGTCGCGGGCGTCGACCCGGTGCGGCTGCGGCGCCGGATGGGCTATGTCATCCAGCAGGTCGGCCTGTTCCCGCACCGCACGGTCCTCGACAACACCGCGACCGTCCCGGCCCTGCTCGGCTGGAAACGGGCCAGGGCCCGGGCCCGCGCCGCCGAACTCCTCGACCTCGTCGGCCTGGACCCGGGGACCTACGGGCCGCGCTACCCGGACCAGCTCTCCGGCGGTCAGCGGCAGCGCGTCGGGGTGGCCCGGGCACTCGCCGCCGATCCCCCGGTGCTGCTGATGGACGAGCCGTTCGGCGCGGTCGACCCGGTGGTGCGGGAGCAGTTGCAGGACGAGTTCCTCCGGATGCAGGCCGCCGTGCGCAAGACCGTGCTGCTGGTCACCCACGACATCGAGGAGGCGGTGCGGCTCGGCGACCGGATCGCGGTGTACGGGCAGGGCCGGATCGAGCAGTTCGACACACCGGGGACGGTGCTGGGCAGACCGGCCACGCCGTACGTGGCCGGGTTCGTGGGCGCGGACCGCGGGCTGAAACGGCTGTCGGTGACCGATGTCCAGGCGGACGACCTGGAGCAGCCGCCGGTCGTCCGTCTGGACGAGTCTGCCGAGAGCGCCGCGGGGCGGCTGCGCGCGGAGGGCGCCCGGTGGGCGGTGGTCCTCGACACGGACGGCGACCTGCACGGCTGGGTGGGCCGGGACGAGCTGGCGGCGGGCGGCACGATCGGCGAACTCGTCCACCGCATGACCGCGTGGGTACCGGTGGGCGCCCCGCTGAAGCAGGCGTTCGGGGTGATGCTCCAGTACGACGCCGGGTGGGTCGCGGTGCTGGACGGCTCGCGCTTCCTCGGCGTGCTGACCCCGGCCAAGCTGCACGAGGCGCTGCGCCGCTCGGTGGACGCGGACGCGCGTGGCGTCTCGCGGGGTCAGGTGCCGTTCGACTCGGTCTCCGACGTCTGACCGACGGGGCACGGTGCTCGTCAGCAGTACGTCAGCGGGCAGCCGCGGCGCAGCGAGTGCTGGGCGGCCCGCAGGTACAGCGCGACGTAGAAGGCGGTGTCCAGGTCCTCGCCCCAGGGGCCGGGGCGGGCGGCGGCCGCTTCCTTCGCCGCGCCCTCCAGGAACCACATGGTCAGGTCGAGGTTGTCGCAGGCCTCCGGTATCGTCGCGACGGGCAGCCCGATCGCCGCTGCCAGCCGCTGCGCGAGGGCGAGCACTTCGGGTGCGCCGGCGACCACCGTCTCGTCGGTGTAGGCGGAGGCGAGAGGCAGCCGGATCTCCTCGTCGAGCGAGAAGGGCACCAGCACCGACCAGCCCAGCAACAAGTCGGTCTCCCTCGCCGACAGGTGCTCCCGGCACAGGGCGGCCAGGCCGCCCATGGACGGCACCAGCTTCTCCTCGAACGACAGCCCCGAGCCGCGCACGAAGGCGGCCGCCTCGGGCACCGACTCGTACGGCGCCAGCCCGCGCCGCCGCAGCTCCTCGTCGAGGGCCGCGGCGAGGGCGCCCTTGCCGCCCTCGTCCTCGTCGCCGTCGAGCCACTCCTGCGCACCGACACTCACCAGATAGATCCCCATGCCCCGAACGTACCGCCCGCCACTGACAACGCACCCGGACCTCACGTCACCGGCCGTCACATCACGGGCCGTCACGCCACCGGCCGTCACTTCAGCAGGTCCTTGTTCCGCAGATAGGTCCGGGCCACGTCCTGGGCCAGCCGCCGCCAGCTGTCGACCTGCTGGTTCATCGCGGCCAGATCGGCGGTCGTCAGGACCTCGTTGAGCTTGCCGAGCGCCTTCGTCACCCGCTCGCTGTCTCCCCGGGCGCGGTTGACCACCGGGACGACGTAGTCGGCGTTCTGCAGATGCCTGTCGTCGGCGAGGAGGACCAGCCCGAACTGGTCGAGTGTCGCGTCGCTGGTCGTGGTCAGCACCATCTGGTCCTGCCCGCTCTGCACGGCCCGCTTGGCCTGGGTGGTGCCGACGCCCTTGGGATCGATGCCGGTGATGTCGATGCCGTAGACCTTCTTCAGCCCCGGCTCGCAGTACGGCCGTTGCACGCATTCGTCGCCCGCCGCGAGCCGTACCTTCAGCCCCGAGGCGCCGAGGTCGCTGAGTGTCTTCAGGTGGTGCTGCCGGGCGTACGCGGCGGTGACCGCGAAGGCGTTCTGGTCCACCGCCCGGCCGGGGTCGAGGACGGTGAGGCCACGGGGTGTGGCGAGGCCGCGCAGTGCCTTCATCGTGGTGGTGAGGTCGGGCGAGCCGACGGGGGGTGCGTCGGGGCCGTTGGTCTTGGCGTTGAGCCAGTCGGCGAAGGTGGCCGCGTATTCGGGGACGACGTCGATCTGCCCGGACTCCAGGGCAGGTTCGTAGAGTTCGCGGTTGGCGACGGTGATCAGGGAGGTCTTGTATCCGGCCTGGTTCAGGAGCTGGGCGTACATCTGGGCGAGCAGGTCGCTCTCGGTGAAGCCGGCGGAGCCGATGGTCAGGTGCCTGCTGTCGCCCGGGGGCGCGGTGACCGCGCCGCGGTTCTCCAGGGAGGGGCCGGTGGTGCAGGCGGTACAGGCGGTGAGGGTGAGGAGCACCGCGCCGGCCGCCGTGCGGAGTCTCATCGCGAGCCCCGCAGCCAGACCGGCGCAAGCCGTTCGGCGAGTGCGAAGACGCCCTCGACAAGCAGGGCGAACACGGCGACCAGGATCGCTCCGGCCACCACCATGGGCGTGCTGGCCAGGTTGAATCCCGAGGTGATGATCCGGCCGAGTCCGCCGCCGCCGGCGAGCGCGGCGATGGTGGCGGTGGCGACGAGCTGGACGGCGGCGATGCGCACCCCGGTGAGGACCATCGGGAGCGAAAGGGGCAGTTCCACGTGAAACAACATCTGTCGCCCGGTCATCCCCATCCCCCGGGCGGCCTGCACGATGCTCCGGTCGACCTCGCGCATGCCGACGTAGGCGTTGGTGAGCAGGGGCGGTACGGCGAACAGCACCAGGGCGACCACGGTGGGGCCCTCGCCCCAGCTGCCGATCGGGGTGAGGAGGAGCAGCACCAGGACGGCGAAGGTGGGGACGGCCCGGCCGACGTTGGAGATGTTCACGGCGAGCGCGCCGCCCTTGCCGAGGTGCCCGAGGACCAGCGCGACCGGGAGCGCGATCAGGCAGCTGATGACGAGGCAGACGGCGGTGAGGACGAGGTGCTGGAGCAGCCGGTGCCCGATGCCGTCGTCTCCGGCCCAGTGCGCGGAGTCGGTGAGCCAGGCCCAGGCGTCGGTGAGCGTCGTCACGCGCGGGCCGCCCGCGTCCACGGGGTGAGCAGCCGTTGCACCCCGAGCAGCAGCAGGTCGGCGGCGACGGCGATCAGCACGCAGAGCACGGAGGCGGTGAGCACCTGGGCCTTGAAGTAGGTGTTCATGCCGGCGTAGATCAGGTTGCCGAGTCCGCCGAAGCCGACGATCGCGCCGACGGTGACCAGGGAGACCGCGGAGACGGTGGCGATGCGCAGGCCGGCCATCGCGGCGGGCAGGGCGAGGGGCAGTTCGACGGTGAGCAGGAGGCGGATCGGGCCGTAGCCCAGGCCGCGGGCGGCCTGCCGGGTCTCCTCGGGGACGGCGCGCAGGCCCGCGAGGGTGTTGCGGACGAGCAGGGTGAGCGAGTAGAGCACCAGGCCGGCGACGACGAGGGTGGCCGAGAGGCCGTACAGGGGCAGGAGCAGGGAGAACATCGCCAGGGAGGGGATGGTGTAGAGGATGGTCGTGACACCGAGGACGGGTCCGGCCGACCAGCGCCGGCGGCGGGCCAGTACGGCCAGCGGCACGGCGATGAGGAGTCCGACGAGCACCGAGACCGCGGTGAGCCGGAGATGCTGGCCGACGGCGTCGAGGAGGATCTGGCGGCGGCTGGTCAGGTAGGCGCCGCAGATCCACTCGTTGCGCGCGAGGCAGTCGTTCGGGGGCGCGGTCACGCCTCCATTGCATCGGGAGGGCGAGGGGCCCGGCGCGTTGTGGTGATCCGTCCGGGCGGCTACTTCAGGCCGGCCGCGTCCAGCAGTGTGGTCACCGTCCGGGTGACCAGCCCGTCGTCGAGGTGCTCGATGTGAGCGCCGGCCCGGGCGCTGGCCCCGTCGAAGATCAGCATGAGCTGTCGGGCGAGCAGGGCCGGATCCGCCGCACCGCCCTGTGCGGCCTGGTCCTCGAAGTAGCCCTGCAGCAGTTCCTTGGCGGCTCGGGCCACCACGCTCGCGGGATGGTCGCCGTCCTTCAGCTCGACCAGGACGGCGAGGTACGGGCAGCCGCAGTAGCCGGGGGCCGCCGCGTTCTCCTCCACCCGCCGGAAGACGTACCCGATCCGTTCGCGAGGGGTGGCCGCCTCGGCGTCCGGGGACCTGAGCTGGGCCTCGTACCAGGGCCTGCGCCGCTCCAGGCTGGCGGCCAGCACCTCGTCCTTGCTGTCGAAGAGCTGGTACATGGACCGCTTCGAGACCCCCGCGGCCCTGCACAGCGCCTCGACGCCGATGGAGACGCCGTCGCGGTAGAAGAGCTCGGCGGCGGCGTCGAGCAGGCGGTCGCGGGGGGACGCCTTTTCTGTGGTGGCCATACGGCCGAGGTTACCGCGCGGGGGACTGTGAGGAAACCGATCGGTATACAGGGTGGCAGGCGAGGTGAACAAGCGCTTAGATAGGACCTCGGACCCGTTCCCGCGTGCGTTCCGCCTGCGCGCGTGCCACGACCCTGATCAGCCGGAGGCCCCGTTGTTCACTTCCGTCGACGACGTCTCCGCGCGCCTCGCGGAGACCGGCTACCTCGCCTCCCCCGCCGTCGCCACCACCGTCTTCCTGGCCGACCGGCTCGGCAAACCGCTCCTCGTCGAGGGCCCCGCCGGGGTCGGCAAGACCGAGCTGGCGAAGGCCGTGGCCGCGGTGGCCGGGGCCCGGCTGGTACGGCTGCAGTGCTACGAGGGCGTGGACGAGTCCCGGGCGCTGTACGAGTGGAACCACGCCAAGCAGCTGCTGCGGATCAGCGCCGGCCGGGACGAGACCTGGGACGAGGCCCGCACCGACATCTTCAGCGAGGAGTTCCTGCTCCCCCGCCCGCTGCTCACCGCGATCCGGGGCGACGACCCGAAGGTGCTGCTGATCGACGAGACCGACAAGGCCGACGTCGAGGTGGAGGGCCTGCTCCTGGAGGTGCTCAGCGACTTCCAGGTGACGGTCCCCGAGCTCGGCACGGTCACGGCCACCCGCCGCCCCTTCGTCGTACTCACCTCCAACGCCAGCCGTGAGCTGTCCGAGGCGCTGCGCCGCCGCTGCCTGTTCCTGCACATCGGTTTCCCGGAGGAGGAGCTGGAGCGCCGGATCGTACGGCTGAAGGTGCCGGAGCTCACCGAGGCGCTCACCGAGTCCGTGGTCCGGGTGGTCGGGGCGCTGCGGGCGATGGACCTGCGCAAGGTCCCGTCGGTGGCGGAGACCATCGACTGGGCCCGCACCCTGCTGGCCCTGGGCGCCGACACGCTGGACGAGCAGGTCGTACGGGACTCCCTGGGCGTGATCCTCAAGCACCAGGACGACATCCAGAAGGCGGCCGCCAAGCTGGACCTGGACGCGCTGTGAGCACACCCGCCGACGCACCGACCGACATGCCGGCCGATGCTCCGGCCGACCTCGCCGACCGGCTCACCGGGCTGGCCGGTGCGCTGCGGGCGCACGGGGTGCGGATCGGCACCGGGGAGACCGTGGACGCGGGCCGGGCGGTGGCGGTGCTGGGACTGGCGGACCGCGAGCTGTTGCGCGAGGGGCTGGCCGCGACCCTGCTGCACGGCACCGGCCAACGGGCCGTGTTCGACCAGGTCTTCGACCTCTACTTCCCGCGCGGGGTGGGCGGGCCCGGCGGTGCGTCCGGGAGCGGGTCCACCGACCGGGAGGAGCTGCGGGAGCGGCTCGCGGCCGCGCTGGCGGACGACGACACCGCGCTGCTGCGGCAGTTGGCGGCCGAGGCCGTGGACGGCCTCGGCGGATACGGGAGTTCACCGGGCTCGGACGGCTGGTCGTCGTACCAGACCCTGGACCGGCTGCGGCCGCAGACGCTGCTCGCTCGGGTGCGGTCGGACGTCCGCGCGCGGGGCGGCGGCACGGGGTTCGCGGACCGGCTCCTGGACGACGAGATCCGGCGGCGGATCGAGGACTTCCGGGGCATGGTCGCGGCGGAGGCCCGGCGCCGGGTGGCCGAGCGGCGCGGGCGCGATCGGATCGCCCGCCGGGCGGTGGCGCCCAGCGCCGACCGGGTGGACTTCCTGTCCGCCGGGCGGGACCAGCTCACCGAGCTCCGCCGGACCGTACAGCCGCTGGCGCGGAAGCTGGCCACCCGGCTGGCCGCGCGCCGCCGCCGGGCGGCGCGGGGCTCCATCGACCTGCGGCGCACCCTGCGCGGCTCGCTGTCGACGGGCGGCGTGCCGATGCGGCCGGTGCTGCGGCGACGCCGGCCGGTCCGCCCCGAGCTGGTGCTGCTGTGTGACGTCTCCGGCTCGGTCTCCGGGTTCTCCGACTTCACGATGCTGCTGGTGCAGGCGCTGCACGACCAGTTCAGCAAGGTCCGGGTCTTCGCCTTCGTCAACCGGATCGACGAGGTGACCGGCCTTCTGGAGCACGGCCGGGCCGATCCCGAGGGGCTGGGCGCCCGGATCCGCGCCGAGGCGACGCTCACCGGCTGGCACGGCAGCAGCGACTACGGCCACGCGCTCGGCGAGTTCGCGGAACGGTACGGCGCGGCGGTGGGCCCGCGCACCACGGTGTTCGTGCTCGGCGACGCCCGCACCAACAACCTCGACCCGGACCTCGCCGCCGTCCGCCGGATCGCCGGACAGGCGCGCCGCTTCTACTGGCTGAACCCCGAGCCGCGCTCCCTGTGGGGCACCGGTGACTCGGCCGCGCCCGACTACGCGGAACTGGTGGAGATGCACGAGTGCCGCACCGCCCGCCAGCTCGGCGGGCTGATCGGACGGCTGCTGCCGGTGTGACGCGCCGGGTGCCGTCGCCTACGGAAGGTGACGGCACCCGTCCGCTGTTCCCGCTGCTGTTCTCAACTCTCCTTGGCCTTCGCGTAGTCCGTTGCCATGCCGCCGGCGAAGTCGTGCACGATGCACTGCTCGTCCCCCACGACCCAGGCGTCGTGTCCCGGCGGAAGGACGAAGACGTCGCCGGGGCCGATCTCGCCCTCGCCGCCGTCGTCCATCACGAGATGCATCCTGCCCTGCACCACATAGCCGTTGTGGTGGACCATGCAGCGCTCGGTGCCCGCGATCGGCGCCACCGACTCCGACCAGCGCCAGCCCGGCTCGAAGGTGCCGATGGCGAAGTCGAGGCCGGTCATGTGCACGGCCTCCAGGTGGCCGCGGGGGAAGTCACGCCGCTCGTCCGGCTTGTCGACCGTCTTGATCTCCAGCATGACGGTGTCCTCCCTTCGAACTCCCGTCCACCACTCCATCGTCTTCCCGTCAACTCGGGAGCGCCATTCGCCGTGGCGGACGGCTGCGGGGTCTGCGGCGGCGGTCTTCCCCTGGTCTGTGCTATGTGACATATTACTGTCGTGAGCATGCGACTGACCTGCGACGTCGTGGTGATCGGGGCAGGCATGGCAGGTGCCGCCTGCGCCCTGTACGCGTCCCGGGCGGGCCTGGACGTCGTCGTGGTGGATCGCGGCCCGGTGGCCGGCGGCACGACCGGGGCGGGCGAGGGAAACCTGCTCGTCTCCGACAAGGAGCCCGGGCCCGAACTCGAACTCGCCCTGCTGTCGGGCCGGTTGTGGACCGGTCTGGCCGAGGAGCTGGGCGACCGGATCGAGTACGAGCCCAAGGGCGGGGTGGTCGTCGCCGCCGACCCCGAAGGACTGGCCGCCCTGGAGGGGTTCGCGGCCGGGCAACGGGCCGCCGGGGTGACGGCGGAGAACATCGGCGCGGACCAACTCCACGAACTGGAGCCGCACTTGGCACCCGGTCTGGCAGGCGGAGTGCGCTACCTGCAGGACGCCCAGGTGATGCCGACGCTGGCCGCCGCACACCTGGTACGGGCCTCCGGCGCCCGCCTGTCGACCGGCCGTACGGTGACGGAGGTGCTGCGCGGCGCCGACGGTGCCGTACGCGGTGTCCGTACCGATCGCGGCGACATCCACGCCCCTGCCGTGGTGAACGCGGCCGGGACCTGGGGCGGCGAGGTGGCCGCCCTCGCCGGTGTGCACCTGCCCGTCCGCCCCCGGCGCGGCTTCGTCCTGGTCACCGAGCCGTTGCCGCGCCGGGTACGGCACAAGGTGTACGCCGCCGACTACGTGGCCGACGTGGCCAGCGACTCGGCGGCCCTGCAGACCTCGCCGGTCGTCGAGGGCACGGCGGCCGGGCCGGTCCTGATCGGCGCGAGCCGGGAACGCGTCGGCTTCGACCGGTCGTTCTCGCTGCCGGCCGTACGGGCGCTGGCGGCGGGCGCGATCCGGCTGTTCCCGTTCCTGTCCGAGGTCCGGGCGATGCGCACCTACCTGGGTTTCCGCCCGTACCTGCCCGACCACCTCCCCGCGATCGGCCCCGACCCCCGTGCGCCGGGCCTCCTGCACGCCTGCGGGCACGAAGGCGCGGGCATCGGACTCGCCACCGGTACCGGGCAGTTGATCGCCCAGGTACTGAGCGGCAGGACCCCCGAGCTGGACCTGACCCCGTTCCGTCCCGAGCGCTTCGGCGAGGAGGCCGTGTGAATCCCCTGGAGCTGGCGCAGGCCCGGCCGGGCCCCGCCTTCACCGTCACCTTCGACGGCCGCGAACTCCCGGCGCTGCACGGCCAGACGGTCGCGGCCGCGCTCTGGGCCTCCGGTGTCACCTCCTGGCGGACCACCCGCGGCGAGGGCCGTCCGCGCGGGGTCTTCTGCGGGATCGGCATCTGCTTCGACTGCCTGGTCACCGTCAACGGCCGCCCCAACCAACGCGCTTGTGTGGTGCCCGTGCATCCGGGCGACGCGATCCGTACGCAGCGGGGCACGGGGCACGATGACTGAGGCGAGCCGGCCGCAGACGTCACCCCGGCTCGCCGTGATCGGCGCGGGCCCGGCCGGGCTCGCCGCCACCCTGGCCGCCGCCCGGCACGGGCTGCGCGTCACCCTGATCGACGCGGCGCCGGAGGCGGGCGGTCAGTTCTACCGACAGCCCGCCGCCGGGCTCGGCGCCCGCCGCCCACAGGCGCTGCACCATCGATGGCGGGACTGGGAGCGACTGCGCGACGGCCTCGACCGACACGTCACGGCAGGCCTGGTCACGCATCTGCGGGACCATCACGTGTGGTGCGTGACGCGGCGGCGGTCCGGTTTCACCGTTCACGCGCTGCTCGGCCCCGAACAGGAGCGGCCCGTCGAGGTACGCGCGGACGCGGTACTGCTCGCCACCGGCGGTTACGAGAAGGTGCTGCCGTTCCCCGGCTGGACGCTCCCCGGTGTCGTCACGGCGGGCGGAGCGCAGGCCATGCTGAAGGGCGGACTGGTGCTGCCGGGCCGTACGGCGGTCGTCGCCGGCACCGGACCGCTGCTGCTGCCGGTCGCGACCGGGCTCGCGGCGGCGGGCGCCCGGGTGGCGGCCCTGGTGGACTCCGCCGACCCGCGGGACTTCGTACGGCACGCACCGGCGCTGGCCGCCCAGCCGGCCAAGCTCGCCGAAGGCGCCCACTACGCGGCCCGGTTGCTGCGGCACGGGGTACGCACCCTGGTCCACCACACCGTCGTCGAGGCGCACGGCGACCAGCGGCTCGAAGCCGTCACCGTAGCCGCGCTCGACGCCGAGGGCCGGGTACGGCCGGGCACCCGGCGGCGGATCGGCTGCGACACCCTGGCCGTCGGGCACGGGATGCTCCCGCACACCGACCTCGCCGAGGGCCTGGGCTGCCACATCGAGGGGATCGCGGTGGCCGTGGACGACGAGCAGCGCACCGACGTGCCGGGCGTGTGGGTGGCGGGCGAGGCGACCGGCGTCGGAGGCGCGGTGCTCGCCCTCGCCGAGGGGCACATCGCGGGCCGGTCGGCTGCCGCGCGGCTGTCGGGCCGGGAGCCGGACCCGCGCGGCTGGGCGGGAGCCGCGCGGGCTCGCGCGGGGCTGCGGCGGTTCGCGGCGGCGATGGACGACGCCTACGCGCCGCCCGCGCACTGGGCCGAACAGGTCACGGACGACACGGTCGTCTGCCGCTGCGAGGAGGTCACCGGCGGGGCGGTCCGGCGGGCCGTGACCGAACTGGGCGCCGGAGACGTACGGACCGTCAAACTGCTCACCCGGGCCGGGATGGGCTGGTGCCAGGGGCGGATGTGCGGGCCGGCGGTCGCCGGGCTCGCCGGCTGCCCGGAGACGGCGGCGCGCAGGCCGTTCGCCCGGCCGGTGCCGCTCGGGGTGCTGGCACGGGCGGGCGGCGCCGACGAGGAACAGTGCCATGTCACATGCCACCCCGAGTGCTATGTCACATACCACCCGGACCACTCGACCCACCCGGAGGACCCCTGATGCCCACCCCTCACCCCCACCCCTGGCGCGGCGTGCTCGTGGCCACCGCCCTCCCGCTCCGCGACGACCTCTCCGTCGACTACGACAGGTACGCCGAGCACTGCGCCTGGCTGGTCGGGAACGGCTGCGACGGCGTCGTGCCGAACGGCTCGCTCGGTGAGTACCAGGTGCTCACCCCCGAGGAGCGCGTCAAGGTCGTCGAGACCGCCGTGGCCGCGGTCGGCGGGGCGCGGGTCATGCCCGGGGTCGCCGCCTACGGGTCGGCCGAGGCCCGCCGCTGGGCCGAGCAGGCCCGGGACGCCGGCTGCGCGGCGGTGATGCTGCTGCCGCCCAACGCCTACCGCGCCGACGAGCGTTCGGTGCTGGCGCACTACGCGGAGGTCGCCAGGGCGGGGGTGCCGGTCGTGGCGTACAACAACCCCATCGACACCAAGGTCGACCTGGTGCCCGAGCTCCTCGCCAAGCTGCACGGCGAGGGGTATGTGCAGGCCGTCAAGGAGTTCTCGGGCGACGTCCGGCGCGCCTACCGGCTGGCCGAACTGGCGCCGGAACTGGACCTGTTGATCGGTGCCGACGACGTGCTGCTGGAGCTGGCGATCGCGGGCGCCAAGGGCTGGGTGGCCGGTTACCCCAACGCGCTGCCGTCCGCGTCGGTCGAGCTGTACCGCGCGGCGGTGGGCGGGGACCTGGACACCGCCAAGCGGCTGTACGGTCAGCTGCATCCGTTGCTGCGCTGGGACTCCAGGGTCGAGTTCGTACAGGCCATCAAGCTGTCCATGGACATCGTCGGCCGGCACGGCGGCGCCTGCCGCCCGCCGCGCGTGCCGCTGCTGCCGGAGCAGGAGGCCGCGGTCCGCGCGGCCACCGAGAAGGCCGTCGCCGCCGGCCTTGCGTGACCGGCCCCGGACTCCCGATCCCCGATCCCCGATCCCCGATCCCCGATCCCCGAGGAGCGTCATGCGCAGCAAACTCGTCCTGCACGCCGTCGACTCGCACACCGAGGGCATGCCCACCCGGGTGATCACCGGGGGGATCGGGACCATTCCCGGCGCGACCATGAACGAGCGGCGGCTGTACTTCCGTGAACACCGCGATCACATCAAGCAGTTGCTGATGAACGAGCCGCGCGGGCACTCCGCGATGAGCGGGGCGATCCTGCAGCCGCCGACCCGGCCCGACTGCGACTGGGGCGTGGTCTACATCGAGGTCTCCGGCTATCTGCCGATGTGCGGGCACGGCACGATCGGCGTGGCGACCGTGCTCGTGGAGACGGGGATGGTGGAGGTCGTGGAGCCGGTCACGACGATCCGGCTGGACACCCCGGCGGGCCTGGTCGTCGCCGAGGTGGCGGTGGAGGACGGCGCGGCGCGGAACGTCACGCTGCGGAACGTGCCGTCGTTCTCCGTCGCGCTGGACCGGAAGATCGTGCTCGCCGACGGGCGGTCGGTGACCTATGACATGGCATACGGCGGCAACTTCTACGCCATCCTCCCCCTCGACGAGTTCGACCTCCCTTTCGACCGCACCCGAAAGGACGACATCCTCCGGGCCGGCCTGTCCCTCATGGAGGCGATCAACGCGGAGGCGGAGCCGGTCCACCCCGAGGATCCGTCCATCCGCGGCTGCCATCACGTCCATCTGGTCGCACCCGGTGCCACGGCCCGCCGCTCCCGGCACGCGATGGCCATCCATCCCGGCTGGTTCGACCGCTCCCCGTGCGGCACCGGCACCAGCGCGCGGATGGCCCAGCTGCACGCCCGCGGCGAACTCCCGCTGGACACCGAGTTCGTGAACGAGTCGTTCATCGGCACCCGGTTCACCGGCCGGCTCCTCGGCACCACCGAGGTCGCGGGCCGCCCCGCGGTCCTGCCCAGCTTCACCGGTCGCGCGTGGATCACCGGCACCGCCCAGTATCTGCTGGACCCGACCGACCCGTTCCCGGCCGGCTTCGTACTCTGATTCCCCCGACGACCCCCAGTGCCGACCCTCCAGGAGTTCCACCATGGCCGACCGGCCCAGCAGCACGCCCACCGCCGCCAAGCCCGTCAAGCCCGCCATTCCGTCGCTCGGCGGCCGGAAGCCGAACTTCCGGGAACGGGTCGTGGACGTGCTGCGTGCCGCGCTGATCGCCGGTGAACTGCGCCCCGGCGAGGTGTACTCGGCGCCGGGGCTCGCCCCCCGCCTGGGTGTCTCCGCGACCCCGGTGCGGGAGGCGATGCTGGAACTGGTGAAGGAGGGCATGGTCGAGATCGTCCCGAACAAGGGGTTCCGGGTCACCGCCGTCTCCGAGAAGCAGCTCGACGAGTACACGCACGTCCGGTCCCTGATCGAGATCCCGACGACCGTCGCCCTCGCGGCGACCGCCGACCCGGGCGACCTGGAGGCGCTGCGTCCGGTGGCCCTGGAGATCGTCACCTCGGCCGTGAAGGGCGACCTCATCGCGTATGTCGAGGCCGACCTGGCCTTCCACCTGGGGCTGCTGGCGCTGGCGGGCAACGACCATCTCGTCGAGGTGGTACGGGACTTGCGGCGCCGTTCGCGGCTGTACGGGCTGACGGCGCTGGTGGCGGCGGGACGTCTGAAGGCCTCGGCCGAGGAGCACCTGGAGCTGCTCGACGGCCTGCTGGCCCGCGACGAGGAGGCCGTGCGCGAGATCATGACCCGCCATCTGGGCCACGTCCGCGGCCTGTGGGCGGCCCGGCAGCCCGGGCACGACTGAGAGCTCCCGCCAACTGCACGCCGGGGTGGGCGAGTTGGTCGCGGGGTCGGCGCCTGCGCCGGCCACCCCGGAGTCCGGGTGAGGATCCGACGCACGTGCCCCGTCAGCTCGACTCGCGCACCACCAGGCGGCACGGCACGGTGTGCACCCCGGGCTCCGGATCCGCGTCGATGGCCTGGAGCAGCCGGAGCGCGGCGATCCGCCCGATCTCGGCGAGGTTCATGTCGACAGTGGTGAGCGGGGGCCGGCAGGCGAGGGCCATGGTGTCCCAGTTGTCGTAGCCGACCACGGCGATGTCCCCCGGCACGTCCTTGCCGCGCTCGCGCAGCGCGTCCGCGACCCCCCGGGCGATCTGGTCGTTGCCGCAGAAGACGGCGTCCGTGTCGGGTGCCGTCCGCAGCACCGCGTCGGCGGCGCGCCGCCCCCAGGCCTCGCTCCACTCCCCGAAGTGCACGCGCCCGGCGGCGAGTTGCAGGTCCGCCTCGGCCAGGTGCTCGACGGCGTGCCGGGCGCGGTCCCGGGCGGCCTGGTGGTGCTCGGGTCCGGTGACATGGGCGATGCGGGTACGGCCGGTGGCGAGCAGGTGCTCGACGGCGAGGCGGGCGCCGCCGCGGTCGTCGGTGACGACGGAGGTGTCGGCGGGGTCGGTCGACGGGGAGAGGGCGTAGACGACCGGGATCGCCGGGTCGATGCCGGTCAGCGGCGGGCGGGGGTCGGTGCGGCGGCCGGCGACGATGATGCCGTCGACCCGGCGGTCGGTGAGGGTGCGCAGGTGATGCTGTTCGCGGATGGCGTCGCCGCGGGTGTCGCAGAGCAGGACGGAGATCTTCCCGGCGCCCAGTGCGTCCTCGGCGCCGAGCAGGACCGGGGTGCTGAAGCGGCCGATGCCGTCCGTCGTCATCAGGCCGACGGTCCAGCTGCGGCCGCTGTGCAGGCTCTGCGCATGCTGGTTGGGCCGGAAGCCGAGCGCCTCCACGGCGTCCAGCACCCGCTGCCGGGTCTCCGGGCGCATCCGGCCGGCGCCGTTCAGCGCCTTGGACGCCGTGCCGACGCTGACGCCGGCGAGCGCGGCGACGTCGGCGAGCCTGGCCCGGCTGGCGGGCGGAGAGCCTGGAGCAGAGGTCACGGGCAAACCTTTTCCTGGACGGATCCTCGGCGCCGTCGGCCTTCCGACGGCAGAGCCGCCCCACATCGTGGCAGCCGCTCATCCGAAGTGCCAGCCCTGCCGGGTAACTTGAAAAAACTGCGCCCGGCGTCTTGACCCCTCTCCTCGACTGCCCTGTACTTCTCGGCGAGAAAACGGTTGCCCAAAACAGTTCCTCACTTCCATGCGTACGACTTTCCAAACGGCGTTCGATATTTCGAAACCACGTGTCCAGGCACCCCGCCCCTCCCCACCTCGGAGAGCCATGCCCCGCACCCCCTCCGCCCTGCCCTCCCCCGTCGGCCCGGTCCGCCTCACTGCCGACGCCCGCACCGCGCTGCGCCCGGCGGCCGTCACCGTCGACGGAGGTTTCTGGCACGACCGTCGCGCGACCAACGCCCGCGTCTCCCTCCCCCAGGGCCCGGACCTGCTGGAGTCCGCCGGAAACCTGCACAACCTGCGGCTCGCGGCCCCCGTGCCGGAGGCACTGCCGGGCACAGCCGCCGACGGCGCGTTCCAGGGCGCGTACCCGTTCGTCGACACGGACGTCTACAAGTGGCTGGAGGCGGCCTCCTGGCACCTCGCCCACGACACCGGCGAAGGCACCGGCGAAGAACTGGCAGCCGACGTGGCGCGGATCATCGACCTGGTGGCCGCGGCCCAGCAGCCCGACGGCTATCTCAACACCTGGTTCCAGCTGGTCAAGGGCGGCGAGCGCTACCAGGACCTGCGCTGGGGGCACGAGCTGTACTGCGCCGGTCATCTGATCCAGGCCGCCGTGGCCCACCACCGGGCCACCGGCCGCACCGAACTCCTCGACGTGGCACAGAAGTTCGCCGACCACATCGACTCGATGTTCGGCCTCCCCGGCAGCGGCAGGCCGATCGACGGCATCGACGGCCACCCGGAGGTGGAGACGGCCCTGGTGGAGCTGTACCGGGAGACCGGCGACCGCCGCTGTCTGGACCTGGCGGGCTACTTCGTCGACCGGCACGGCCACGGCCTGCTCGGCGGCGAGGCCTACTGCCAGGACCGGGTCCCGCTGCGCGAGGCGACGAACGTCGAGGGCCACGCCGTACGGCAGTTGTACCTGCTGGCGGCCGCCGCGGACCTGGCCGCGGAGACCGGTGACGCCGAACTCCGCTCGGCCTGCGAGCGGTTGTGGCACGCCATGACGACCACCAAGACCCACCTCACCGGCGGGCTCGGCGCGCACCACGACCAGGAGGACTTCGGCGACCCCTACGAACTCCCCAACGAGCGCGCCTACTGCGAGACCTGTGCCGCGATCGCCTCCGTCCAGTGGAGCTGGCGCATGGCCCTGCTCACCGGCGAGGCCCGCTACTCCGACCTGATCGAACGCACCCTCTACAACGGCTTCCTGGCGGGGGTCTCGCTGGACGGCGAGCGCTGGCTGTACGTCAACCCGCTCCAGGTCCGCGACGGCCACACCGACACCGGCGGCGACCAGTCGGCCCGCCGCACCCGCTGGTTCCGCTGCGCCTGCTGCCCGCCCAACGTGATGCGACTGCTGGCGAGTCTGGAGCACTATCTGGCGTCGGGCGACGAACAGGGCCTGCAGATCCACCAGTTCGTCACCGGGACGTACGCGACCGACCGGGTCCGGGTGCGCGCCGAGACGGACTATCCCTGGCACGGCACGATCGCGTTCACCGTCGAGGAGACCCCGGCCCCGGCCGACGGCCCCTGGACGCTTTCGCTGCGCATCCCGCAGTGGTGCCGGGAGTTCCGGGTGCGGTGCGGGGAGGAGACGTACGACCCCGTGGCGGACGACGGCTGGCTGCGGCTGTCGCGGACCTGGACGCCGGGCGACCGGGTGGTCCTGGAGCTCTCGATGGAACCCAGGCTCACCGCTGCCGACCCGCGGGTGGACGCCGTACGCGGCTGTGTGGCGATCGAGCGCGGGCCGCTCGTGCACTGCCTGGAGCAGGTCGACCATCCGGGCGGCGGCCTGGACGACATCGTCCTCGACCCGTCCCGTCCGCTCGCCGTGAAGCACCGCCCGGACCTGCTCGGCGGTGTCACCACCGTGGTGGCCGCGGGCCGGCGGCGCCGGATCCCCGACCAAGGCTGGTGGCCGTACGCCCCCGCCCACGACGTTCCTTCGGAACCCGACGGCGAGCCGGTCGAGTTGACCGCGATCCCGTACCACGTCTGGGCCAACCGCGAGGACGGCAGCATGCGCGTCTGGCTCCCCACCTCCTGAGACACCCCCCGTTCTACGACAACGAGGTCACCCCGTGATACCCACCCGCCGTACCCTCATGGCCCTCACCACGGCCGCCCTTCTCCCACTCACCGCCTGCGGTGGCGGTTCCGGCTCCTCGGGATCGTCGTCCTCGGCCGGCGGGACGTACACCTTCTGGGACCCGTACCCGCAGTTCGACGCCTCCTCGGACTGGGGCAGGCAGGTCACCGCGTGCGGCAGCGCGGCCGGGGTGAAGCTCAAGCGCACCGCGTACGACACCACCGACCTGGGCAACAAGGCGCTGCTGGCCGCGCAGCAGGGCAACGCGCCGGACGTGATGCTGGTCGACAACCCGGTGGTCTCCACGCTGGTGGAGGCGGGGATCCTCAACAAGACGAAGGACCTCGGCCTGGACACCTCGTCGATCCAGCAGAACATCATCGGCGCCGGCACGATCGACGGCGCCTCCTACGGCGTCCCGATCGGCGCCAACACCCTCGCGCTCTACTACAACAAGAAGGTCCTCTCGGCGGCCGGCGTCGACCCGGCCTCCGTCAAGGACTGGGCGTCGCTGACGGCCGCGCTGAAGAAGGTCAGGGCGGCCGGGAAGAAGGGGATCACCTTCTCTGCGATCAACACCGAGGAGGGCAGCTTCCAGTTCCTGCCGTGGTTCTGGGGTGCGGGCGGCGACCTGACAAAGCTCGACTCCGCCAAGGGAGTTGCCGCGCTGTCGCTGTGGAAGCAGTGGGTGGACGCGGGGTACGCGCCGAAGGACGTGCTGCAGAACACCCAGACCACCAGCTGGCAGGAGTTTGCGACCGGGGAGTACGCGTTCGGTGAGAACGGCACCTGGCAGCTCGGCAACGCCGACAAGGCCGGGTTCGGCTACGGCGTCATCAACATCCCGGCGCAGAACGGCGGTTCGGCGCCGGTGCCGACGGGCGGCGAGTTCGTCACCGTGCCCGTGCAGAAGGACACCTCGCGCTACGACGTCAGCAAGAAGATCGTCGACTGCCTGACCAGCGCCACCAACCTGCTGGCCACCGACACCACGCTGATGTACGTGGCGCCGACCTCCGCCGTGCAGACTCAACAGGTCGCGAAGAACGCGGAGCTGAAGCCGTGGGTGACGGCGGTCGCGGCGGCCCGGGGCCGGACCAGCGGCGGTCTCGGCACCAAGTACCCGACCATCTCGCAGCCCCTGTGGACGGCCGTCCAGTCGGCGCTCTCCGGCGGCAAGAGCCCCCAGGACGCCCTGGCCGCCGCCCAGTCCAGCGCGCAGAAGGGCTAGACCGGCATGACCGTCGCCCGGGTCGACCGACCGCGGCGAGCACCGGCCGCCGCGGCGCGGGCGAGCGGCACCGGCGCCCGCTCCCTGCGCCGCAGGCGGCGGCTGACCGCACTCGCCTTCGTGACCCCGCTGCTCGCCTACCTGGCCGCCTTCTACGTCTATCCGCTCTACCGCAACCTCGACCTGAGTCTGCGCGACTACACCGTGCGCTCCTTCGTGGCCGGCGACGCGCCGTTCTCCGGCTGGGACAACTTCCGCACGGTGCTGGACGATCCGACGTTCGGCCCGGCGATGCGGCACACCATGGTCTTCACCTTCGTGTCGATCGCCTTCCAGTACGCGATCGGGCTCGCTCTCGCGGTCTTCTTCAACCGGCACTTCCGGCTGTCGGCCGTGCTGCGGGCACTGTTCCTGATCCCCTGGCTGCTGCCGCTGATCGTGTCGGCGTCGACCTGGTCGTGGATGTTCAACAGCGAGTCGGGGGTGGTGAACTACTTCCTGCACTTCTTCGGCGTGGCCCCCGTCGGCTGGTTGACCTCACCGGACTGGGCGCTGACCTCGGTGATCATCGCCAACATCTGGATCGGCATCCCCTTCAACCTGGTGATCCTGTACAGCGGCCTGCAGAACATCCCGGGCGAGCTGTACGAGGCGGCGGCCCTGGACGGGGCGGGCGCCTGGCAGCGGTTCCGCCGGATCACCTTCCCGCTGCTGCGCCCGGTGTCGGCGATCACCCTGCTGCTGGGGCTCGTCTACACCCTCAAGGTGTTCGACCTGATCTGGATCATGACCAAGGGCGGTCCCGGCGACGCCTCGTCCACCCTGGCCACCTGGTCGTACCAGCTGGGCTTCGGGACGCTGCTGCCCAGGTTCGGTCCCGGTGCCGCCGTCGGCAACATCCTGATCCTCATCGCCCTGGCCTTCGGTCTCCTGTACGTCCGCGTCCAGAGGAGGCAGGAAGCATGAAGTCGCGCGGCCACACCCTGATCGGCCTCTGCCTCACCGCGCTGATGCTGTTCCCGGTGTACTGGATGCTCAACGTGTCCCTCACCCCGCAGCAGGACATGCGCAAGGACCCGCCGGACCTGCTCCCGCTGCATCCGACCTTCGAGGGCTACCGGGCGGTCCTCGACGACCAACTCCCCTACCTGGGCACCAGCCTGCTGATCGGGACCGGCACGGTCGCCCTCACCCTCCTGATCGCCGCCCCGGCCGGCTACGCGCTTGCGAAGCTGCGCCCGCGCGGCGGTGGCGCGCTCGAACTGGCGCTGCTCATCGCCCAGATGGTCCCCGGGATCGTCATGGCGATGGGCTTCTACGGCGTCTTCCTGGACCTGGGCCTGCTCAACTCCTGGTGGGGACTGATCGTCGCGGACTCCACCATCGCCGTGCCCTTCGGCGTCATGATCTTCACCGCGTTCATGTCGGGCATCCCCGGCGAACTCCTCTCGGCCGCCCGGATCGACGGCGCCGGCACCTGGCGCACCTTCCGGTCGGTCGTCCTCCCGCTGAGCCGCAACGCGGTCGTCACCGTCTCGCTGTTCGGCTTCCTGTGGGCCTGGTCCGACTTCGTCTTCGCCAACACCCTCGACGGCGGCGGAAGTTGGAAGCCGATCACGCTCGGCATCTACAAGTACATCGGCAACAACAACCAGGAGTGGAACGCGATCATGGCCACCGCCGTCGTCGCGTCCGTCCCCGCGACCGTCCTCCTGATCCTCGCCCAGCGCTATGTGGCCGCGGGCGTCACCGCGGGCGCGGTCAAGGACTGACCCCTCCGACTCCCCTACGTCTTCAGGAGATCCATGCCATGAGCCGCATCCCCCTCAGAGCCGCCCTCGGTGCCGCCGTCCTCACCGCCGCCGCCCTCGGCACCACGACCCCCGCCCAGGCGGCGCCCACCTCCGCCACCACCCTCGTGGTGAGCGCGAACCAGACCCTGCGTTCGGTCACGCACGTGGCCTCGGGCAGCCTCTACGGCCTGGACACCGCGAGCGTCCCCGCCGACAGCCTGGTCGAGCCCCTGAAGCCGAACACCTTCGTACAGATGGCGCCCGGCGGCAGTCAGCTGCCCAACGGCGAGCCCAGCCCCGGCGGCGACGCCCTGACCGTCGCCCCGGAGGCGGCGAGGGCGGGCGCCAAGGTCGTCGTACGCATGCCGGACTGGTATCCCAACTTCCCCTACAAGTGGGTGAGCTGGAGCGACTGGCTGTCCGCCGTGGACAAGCAGGTCGCCTCCGTGAAGTCGTCCGGCGCCACCAACATCGCGGCCTACGAGCTGTGGAACGAACCCGACTGGACCTGGGACACCTCGGCGGCCGGCAGCTTCGACTCCGGCTGGGCCACGACCTACCGGGAGGTCCGCGCCAAGGACTCCACCACCCCGGTCCAGGGCCCGAGTTACTCGGCGTGGAACCAGAGCTGGATGACCACGTTCCTCACCGACGCCAAGGCGAGCGGCACCGTGCCCGACATAGTCTCCTGGCACGAGTTGCAGGGCCCGCAGAACATCGCCGCCCATGTCGCCGCCTACCGCGCCCTGGAGACCAGCCTCGGCATCAGCCCGCGCCCGATCGCCATCGAGGAGTACGGCACCACGAGCGAGGTCGGCGTCCCCGGACCGCTCGCGAGCTATGTCGCCAAGTTCGAGCGAGCCGGGGTCCACAACGCCGAACTGGCCTTCTGGAACCACTACGGCACCCTCGGCGACACCCTCACCGACACCGGCGGCTCACCCAACGGCGCCTACTGGCTGTACAAGTGGTACGGCGACATGTCGGGGAACATGCTGGTCACCACGCCTCCGGCGCAGACCGGCATCGACGGCTTCGCCGCCCGCAACGGCGCGGGCAACCAGATCAGCGTGGTGACCGGCGGCTGCACCGGCTCGTGTGCCGTGACCGTCAACGGGCTGTCGTCGCTGTCCGCCTTCGGCAGCACCGTGCACGTCAAGCTGGAGTACACCCCGTCCAAGGGCCGTACGACCGCCGTCTCCGGGCCGGTCACCGTCTCGGACACCGACTACGCGGTCAGCGGCGGCTCGATCACCGTACCGGTGACGATGAACGCCTCCGACGGCTACCACCTGACCATCACCCCGAGCGGCACCGCCACCTCGCTGGCCGGCCGCTACCAGATCACCAACAGGAACAGCGGCCTCGCCCTGGACACCAGCGGCGCGGGCACCGCCCAGGGCACGGCCGTCGTCCAGGCCACCGCCACCACGGGCACCGACCAGAACTGGACGCTGGTGGCGGCCGGCAGCGGCCTCTACAAGATCCAGCAGCAGGCGAGCGGACTGCTCCTGGGCATCACCAACGCCGGCACCAGCGACGGCGGCACCGCCCTGATCTGGGGTGACAACGGCACCGCCGACCACCTCTGGCAGCTGATCCCGTCCGGCGACGGCTACTACAAGATCGCCAACTACAACAGCGGACTGCTGCTCGGGGTGACCGGCATGAGCACCTCCTCGGGCGCCCAGGTCCTCCAGTGGGACGACAACGGCACCGCGGACCATCTGTGGAAACTGACCGCCCGCTGACGTACGCGGCAGTGAACCCGAGCACACCCGTGCGGGGCGACGACCTCCAATCGTTGCCCCGCACTCCCATCTCCGATTGATTCGCAGCCGAAAACACCCGGTCGTCCCCGCCTTCCCAGGAGCGCGGCTCCGGTGACCGACAGATCCGAACAGGTGACCAGCAACGGGCGGTTATCGTGACCGGACTGATCGAACGCGGACAGAGCTGGCGGAGGACGGGCGGTGTCGGACGAGGGGCGGCTGGTCGCCGGGCGGTACCGGCTGACCGAACGGATCGGGCGCGGCGGCATGGGCACCGTATGGCGGGCCGAGGACGAGGTGCTGGGGCGGCAGGTCGCGCTCAAGCAGCTGCATCCCCGCCCGCACCTGTCGGACGACGAGCTGGCCACCCTCTACGAACGCACCCGCCGCGAGGCCCGCAGCGCCGCCCGGGTCGTCCACCCCAACGTGGTCGTCGTGCACGACGTGGTGGACGACGGCGGCCGCCCCTGCATCGTCATGGAGTACGTCGCCGCGCCCACCCTCGCCGACCTCCTCGACGGCGGCCGGACGCTCCCGCCCGAGGAGGCCGCCCGGATCGGCCTCGGCATGATCGGCGCGCTGCGTGCCGCGCACGCGGCAGGTGTCCTGCACCGGGACGTCAAGCCCGGCAACGTCCTGCTCGGCCCCGGCGACCGGGTCGTGCTCACCGACTTCGGGATCGCGCTGACGGCCGGCTCGTCGACGCTCACCCAGACCGGTCAGATGGTCGGCTCGATCCCCTATATGGCCCCGGAGCGGCTGCGCGGCCTGACTCCGGGTCCGGCATCGGACCTGTGGTCGCTGGGGGCCACGCTGTACCAGACGGTGGAGGGCCGGCCGCCGTTCCGGCGCGGGACCGCGATGGAGACGGCGTACGCCATCGTCACCGACCCCGTCGAGCCGATGAAGCACGCGGGCCCGCTGGAGCCGCTCGTCCAGCTGCTCCTCGCCAAGGACCCGGCGGACCGCCCCTCGGCCGAACAGACGGAACGGGCACTGCTGGCGACCTGGTCGGGGGCGGTCACGGCGGTAACGGCAGCGACGGAAGCAACCCGGCCCCAGCCGGCGTCACCGGTACCGACCGGGGCACAGCCCACGGCCGCCGGTACCGGTCGGCGGCGCGGCCGGGGCGCCATGACGGCCGGGGCGATCACCCTCGTGGCGGCCGCCGCGGTCACGGCGACCCTGGTCCTCCGGCACACCCCCGCCGACAATCACCCGGCGGCGACAACAGGAACGACGGCAAGCTCGGCCCCCTCCCCCTCCCTCTCTCCCCTCCCCCAGGGCTACCACCTCGTCGCCGACAAGAGTCTCGGCGTCTCCTTCCCGGTCCCCACCGGCTGGACCGCCGGTACCCGCGCCACCGACGAGGTCACCTACAAGGACCCGACCGGCCTGGCCGGCGTCACCGTCGGCATGGTGGAACCGGCCGGCGCGAACCCCGTCACCCACTTCGCCGACATCGAGGCCAACACCAAGGTGAACTACCCCACCTATCGCAGGCTGCGGATGCAGCGGACCGCCTTCCGCGGGCAGCCGGCCGCGATCTGGGAGTTCACCTTCCGGGGCCGGGCCCGCGTGTTCCGCGCCATCGACCTGGGCTACGGCACGGAGGGCGGCCGGGAGTACGACATCTACCTCTCGGCGCCGGACGCGAAGTGGGACACCTACCGGCCGGTCTTCGACAACCTGAGGGACGGATTCCGTACGACCGGCTGACCGCTCGGCAACCGGGACCTTCGGCCGCTAAGTTGTCCGGCATGAGCAACCTTGACCGCGCGCCCGTTCCGAGCGTGTGCGGCGGCCGCGGATTCGTCGTCGCCGAACCCGTCCGCGAGCTGCTGAGCCCCCGCCACGTGCAACTCGGCGAGTCGACCGAGGTGCGCCGCCTGCTGCCGAACCTCGGCCGTCGCATGATCGGTGCCTGGGCGTTCGTCGACCACTACGGGCCCGACGACATCGCCGACGAGCCCGGGATGCAGGTCCCGCCGCATCCGCACATGGGGCTGCAGACGGTCAGCTGGCTGCACCAGGGCGAGGTGCTGCACCGCGACTCGACCGGCAGCCTCCAGACGATCCGCCCGCGTGAGCTGGGGCTGATGACCTCGGGCCGGGCGATCAGCCACTCCGAGGAGAGCCCCAAGTCGCACGCCCGGTACCTGCACGGCGCGCAGCTGTGGGTGGCCCTCCCGGACTCCCACCGCCACACGGACCCGCGGTTCGAACACCACCCCGACCTGCCGACGGTCACGGCCCCCGGCCTGACCGCCACGGTCCTCCTCGGCTCCGTCGACGGCGCGTCGTCCCCCGGTACGACGTTCACCCCCATCGTCGGCGCCGACCTGGCCCTCACCCAGGGCGCCGACCTGCACCTGCCCCTGGAGCCCGACTTCGAGTACGGCGTCCTGGCGATGTCCGGCGAGGTGCACGTCGACGGCGTTCCGGTACTCCCGGGCTCGATGCTCTACCTGGGCTGCGGCCGCACCGAACTCCCCCTGCGGGCGGAGTCGGACGCCTCGATCATGCTCCTGGGCGGCGAGCCGTTCGAGGAGGAGCTGATCATGTGGTGGAACTTCATCGCCCGTACCCAGGAGGAGATCGTACAGGCCCGGGAGGACTGGGAACAGAGCACTCGTTTCGGCGAAGTGAAGGGGTACGACGGGGCACCCCTGCGGGCGCCGGAGCTGCCGCCGACACCCCTCAAACCGCGAGGAAGGGCCCGCTGACCTGGGAAAACCTGGGGTCTCAGTCACAGCCCCCTCACGGGGTCCAACGTCCTGCCCACCAGCGAGGGTCTTTAGCGCTGCAAACCCTCGGAGGCGACCGCATCGGCACCTCCGAGGGCCCTCGCGATTCCAAGGTGCGGGCATCTGCGGGCGGCTTTGCCAGAACCAATGCTGACCCGATGCTGACTTTCCTGACGATGCGTCAGGAAGATGCAAGGCGTCAAGGTCACCGCGGGAAGGAGCACCACGACAGTCGTGGTCCGTTCTGCGTTGCCATCCCTTGAAGCCACGAGCGAGCGCGTTACGTGTGGGCCCGGGCCCGTAGAACCTCTTCGATCGGTCCGTTGTGGAAGTTCAACAGACGCAGCTACCGGGCCACGAGGTTCGTGAATGCCGACTCCACGCGGCCACCCGTGAGCCAGAGGCAGCTTGCGCCAGCGTCGCATTCAAGGCGATCGGCAGCCCGGAGAAGTACTGGCGGGCCTTCACACCGCAGGCTCTGCCGAGGAGATCCACGGCCGGCTCCAACACCACACCACCCAGGTCAACCCGACCAGCCCGCTCCGCATCCCTGCACGTACCGGAACCACCGACGGCATCCCGCACGAACGATGGCCCCTCACCAGACATCATCCTGGCTGCCGTCGCCGCCCTCACTCAGAGTTGTGCGAAATGCCTTGGCAAGGCGTACGGCCCGAAGGACTGGACGGGCTCGCGGGCTCTCTCCGACTCTCACTGTCTATTGCCTGCGGAGGGGTGGGAGGAGCACAGCCCTATGGGCGCGGGGAGCACGCCCAGGCGCGTATCTCCTCGAAGCCGATCCGGGGACCATCCCCGCGGGCGCGGGGAGCACGCTCGGATGACGCCGATCCCGGATCCGGACACGGGACCATCCCCGCGGGCGCGGGGTCAGCCCGCCGCGAGACGGACGGCGGCGCCGGATCATGCCGCCGCGTAGCTCGCCCGGAACAGATCCTGCGCCCGCTCGACGTCCCTCGGCGTACGCAGCTGGACCTCCAGGTCGCCCGTCCCATGGTGACCGAGCCCGGACACGTCCCGGGTGAAGCCCGCAACGAGGTCGACCTCTTTCGGGTCGACCTTCAGGTAGACCAGCACCTTGGTGCGCTGCGGCGGGCACAGGCAGGCGAAGTTCCGCAGCCGCTGATAGGCCCGGTAGGTCTTGCGCTCCACCCGGTTCACGCCGTCCCCGAGCCCGAGCAGAACCTCATCAACCGCACCCGCCAACTCCGTCATCGCCGCGCCCTGGACGTCCGCCGCCGCTCGGGAATTCACCCGGTGCCGTGCCCGGCGGGCCACCCGCATGCCGCCACTCACGGAGGCCACGGTCTCAAGCCCGAGCAAGTCGCTGCCGAAGAATCGATAGCGGACGAGGTCGATCGAGCGCCGGTGCTCGCGTACGGCGTGCACGTCGTAGCGGGTGAAGTCGCCGGCGATGCAGATCAGACGCGGGCCGCTCCACAGGACCTGGGACGCGGCCGTCACCCCGAGCCGGTCGCGGACCAGGTACTCGACCTCTGCCCGGTGGTCCATCAGCCAGGCCAGGTAGAACAGGCCCTGGTTGATGACGCCGGCATCCGTGCCGCGCTTGTACTCGACAATGACCGGCGATCCATTCTCGTCCAGCCCGAGCGAGTCAATCCGGCCCCCGTGGACGGGCCCAGTGCTGTACTCGCTCGCCAGGAACCGGACGCCCAGTAGCGTCTCCATGTGCGCTTCGATGAAGCCCTGCACGTCTGCCTCAACCTCAGCAAGACGCGGCGCGACCTCGCTCACACCTCCATTCGTTGTGTGAAACAGCTTCAGGCCCGACACCTTCCCCTCCTCTACTCGAAGATCGAGAACACCGGGCGGGTACAGGATTACTTCCACTAGGAGCTTCGGCGCCGTGAAGAAGATGCGGGATCCCGCATTGGTAGCCCACCCCTGGCCACCATGTCCACACGAATCCACTGCCGGAAGCAACACAGAATCGAAAGGCACTGCCGACAGGAATGCCCAGCCCAAACAGCGCAACGCGGAACGGGCAAATCAGCCCCGCACACATCCGAGCCGCCCGGAACGGAACAGCGAGCGTCGAAGACGCAGCCCAAGCATAGGGACTGTCCAGGTCGAAAAGCTACGACCTCGTAGGCCGAGGGGAGTTCCCCTGCCGCGTGCTCCGGATCGGCCGCGCCACCCGGATTGTCACCGCATCGCTGCTCCGAGTCCTGGAAAGCCGCGAACCCGAAAACAACACCGTCGACACCAGGCACAGCACACGCTCCTGACCCAACGTGCCCACGCCCTCGATGCCCCTCGCCCCGTGACCAGTGAGTGTTCCCAAGGCCAGCCGGTGCCGTCGCCTCGGTGAGGTCGGAAACCGAACGCTCCTAGGCCGTGCGTCGGAAGTAGATCTTGGGCTGTGAATGATCACGGTTCATGGGTCGGGGAGATCTCACGGACGAGCAGTGGGCGGTGTTGGAGCCGTTGTTGCCGAAGGGTGCCAGCACGGGGCGGCCGCCCGTCTGGCCCCGGCGCCAGCTGATCGACGGCATACGGTTCGGGGTTCGGACCGGTGTTCCGTGGCGGGACATGCCCGTCGAGTACGGGCCGTGGGGCCGGGTCTACGACCTGTTCCGCCGGTGGCAGCGGGACGGCCACCTGGCACCGGATCCTCACCCGGCTCCAGTCCTTGGCCGATACGGAGGGTGCGATCGTGTGGGACCTGAGCGTCGATGCCACGGTCTGTCGCGCCCATCAGCATGCGGCCGGGGCTCGCAAGCAGGGCGACATCAGGATGCGTAGGTCGTGGACGGGTTTGCGGATGCCGATGCGGGTCTGACGCCAGGCTTCGGGGGTGAGGCGGATGAGTTCCCAGCGGGAGGGCGTCTCGCTGGCGTGGCCTTACATAGCCGATATCTGGCTTGAGGAGCTTCTGAAGCCGCGCCGCTCGACTCTTGCAAGATCTCGAAGGTTCCGGCGTTCACGGAGCAGGTCGGTTCCCGGCCACGAACATCCGAACTCGTAGTGGCGAGACCGCCTACCGTCGGCAGTGCCGGCCTTGATGCAGATCACCCCGATGGCCCCTGCAGTGAAATCGGACCGGCCTTTCGAGGCCGGTCCGATTCTGTCAACGCGCCACCCGCGAAGGGTCAGTTCGCCTGACTTTGCCACTCGGATGAGTGAAGCACGGCCAGGAGTTCGCTCCCGGGCCGCTCAGAAAGCCACGAGTGCCGCGTTGGGACCGGGGTCGTAGTCGAAGCGGAAGTTGATGCGGGACTCGCCCGCGTTGCAGTTCAGGGTGTAGAGGATCTCGGAGCCGAAGCCGGTGGAGCCGCCGTCGTCGCCGACGCAGGTGTTCCGGTCTCTGGGTCTGATCGCGAGTTGGCCGGTGTCGTTCCAGTAGTTGATGTCGAACTGCTCGGAGATGACGTTGCTACAGTCCCAGAGGACGACCTGTCCGGCGGTTGCGATCATCCAGCACATGCCGTTGTACGAGTTCCGGATCTTGTAGAAGCCGTCACCGGTGGGCACGAACTGCATGGCGCTGGCACGGCTCTTGTCCCCGGCCGTCCCGTTGACCAGCGCGGTGCCCCCGAAAGGCTGAGCGAAATGCATGGTGCGGTCGCCGTCGTGTGCGTTGAGCAGGTGCACGTCCGCGTTCGCGGCCAGCCGGCGGAACCCCACGGCGAAGTGGTCGGAGCCGAAGCCGCGGGCCACGCCGCCGTAGCCGGCGATGCGTTCGTTGGCCACCATGTAGTCCAGTTCCCGGTCCGCCGGCCGCGGATCGCCTCGGCGCACCGTGCCCGAGCCCATGTGGGTGGCCTGGCCGGAGGTGTACTTGTGCCAGCCTCGCCGGATCGTGAGGTCCTCCGGCTCGCGGTTCCAGTCACCCATGGCGGCCCACATGCGCGTGCCCGCCTGTGCGGCGATGTTGTCCAGGAGTCTCGTGCCGTCGCCGCCGCCGCTCGCCAGGGCGTGCACGCTGTAGAAGATCGTGTTGTTGAGCCGTATACCGAGGGCGGGCCGGCTGGTGGGCAACCCGTTGCTGCCCCAGAAGGCGGGCCTGGCGAGGAGCACCGAGTCCGCGGAGTAGGGGGTTGCGATGGCGAGGTTGACCCGGTTGCCACCGAAGTCGGTCCGCAGCCAGTAGATGTTCCAGGGCAGGTTGATGCGGTTCGGGTACGGGTCCCACTCGTAGCGCTGGATACGCCAGCCCGCCCACTGCTGGTTGCCGCCCAGATAAGCGGACGTCCAGCGTGCCGCTCCCACACTCGCCGGCGGATTGGGTCCCGCCTCCTGCAGGGAGATCACGTTGTAGCCGGAGTTGATCAACTGCATGACATCGGTCGTCCACTTGGCGCCGTTGTTGCCGCCCTGCATGTTGTAGGTCGCGGGCCGGTAGTCCTCGACCGCCGCCTCGGCGCGCTGTGGCGTTCCCACGGTGGCGACGATCGCGCCCGCCAGCACCGCCAGTGCGGCCAGCGGGGCGAGCAGCCTCATCCGCGCGCCGCGGCGGTGACGGCTCTGGCGGTGCTGACGTCTCCCGGAGGCTCTGGGCAGGGGAATCCTCATCGATGGTCCTTCCTGATCTTGTTCGAATAGGTCCGATCGCATCCGGCGCGCGCTGACGTCGGCGCGCTGCCGGGGTCGGCTACTCGGAGGTCTCGGTGTCGGCCGTGTCGGCGGGCGCGGGCGCGGGCGCCGCCGTGATGGTGATCTGACCGGGGTAGGCGGTCAGCAGCGGGTCGGTGACCGAGGACGGGGCGTCGGTCTCGACCACCACCGTGTCGCTCATCCCGTCGTAGCGGACGGACACGCTGTAGGCGGTGGTGTCGCCGTCGGCCGAGATCTGGCGCATGACCGCGTCCTGGATATCGGTGATCGCGGCGAGCGTGAACTGGGGGCTCTTCGCGGTGGTCGGTGTGGGCCAGTCGTCCGGGATCTCACCGTAGTCGGAGGTCCAGCCCGGCGGCTTCTCGAGATCGTCGATGTCGCCGCTGTAGTCCTTCGGGAAGACGATCACCGGGCCGACGTTCGGGTCGTCGAAGGCGGCGAGGGCACAGTTGTAGTCGGCCAGTGCCTGGACCTGCTGCCACTGCAGCTTCGTCGCCGCGTCCTCGAAGCCTCCGGAGGGCGCGGCGGCCGTGCTCACCACGGTGCCCGCCGTCCGTTCCTCGGACGTGCACTTGCCCACGGCCGGATACTCGAACGTGTAGGACTCGATCAGGAGCTTGCCGTCGTACTGGGCGGCGAGCGGGTCGGTGACCGAGGCCGGGGCGTCGGTCTGTGCCACCACGCGGTCGCTCATGCCGTCGTAGGAGACTTCGAGCTGGTACGTCGTGTCGCCGTCCGGCTGTACCTGGGCGACGACCGCGTCCTGGATCTCGCTGATCTGGTCGACTGTGAACAGCGGGCTCTTGGCGGTGGTGGGCTGGGGCCAACTGGTCGGCGCCTGGCCGAACTCGTCGGTCCAGTCGGGCGGAGTCTGGAGATTGTCCAGATCACCGGTGTAGTCCGAGGGGAAGATGACGACGGGCCCGACGTTCGGGTCGTCGAAGGCGGCGAGCGCGCCGTTGTAGGAGGCCAGGGCCTGGAGCTGCTCCCACTGGTCCTCGCCGCCCGTGGCGACCGCCTGCACCTCCGAGGAGGACAGGGCCCGGTCGTAGACGCGGAAGTCCCGCATCCGGCCCTTGAAGTACAGGTCGGTGGTGTACAGCGAGCGGCCGATGTAGTCCGCGGTGGTGGTGCCGCCGCCGATCGCGCCCGGTGCGATCGTCACCCCGGTGTTGCGGGCCTTCTCGACGCCGTTCTCGTAGAGGACGCCGGTGTTGCCGGTCTGGGTGTAGGTCACGTGCTTCCACATGCCGCGCGCCAACTGGTACGACGTGGCCGGCCAGGTCTGCTGCTCGCCCTGGTAGTTGGTCATGGTGATGGCGGTGCGGAACTGGTTGCCCGTGGAGAACAGGTAACCGTTGCCCTTGCCGTTGCCACCGGTATTGCCGAAGCCGTACAGGAAGTAGGGCTTGCCCATGGACGGGTCGATCCACACGTCGAACGCGACCGTGACGGAGGAGAGCCCGGCCATGATGTTGTTGGGCACCTTGACGTAGGTGTCCGAGCCGTTGAAGGCCAGACCCTCCTCGCCCTGCCAGTCGGCGGTGCCGTTGACCGTGCCGTCGTTGCCGTGTCCCGAGGAGTCGTGGGCGACCGTGCCGGACGTCTCGTCCAGCTTGTAACGCACCAGAAGTCCGTTGCTGATCTCGGCCTGGGCCGAGCCGGCGGTCGTCAGCACGCCCGCCACGAGCGCCAGGGCGAGGACCGCGACAAAGCCGGCGAGCGTCCGCCGTCGCAGCAGGGCCCTGACACGGGCAGCGACCGCGCCCGCCCCGTGGGTGGTTCTTCCCATCGTCTTCCTTTCGGAGCGTCACACGGCTGTCCTGTGCGACGGCCGTGTTCCCGATGACACCGCCGACGGTGGCCCCTGCGGGTTGCACAGCATGCGACCGGTGTCGAGCGGAAGGTGCCATCCGGGGATAGGAAGACGTAGGGGGAAATCACCCCCCTCGGCCACCCGTTCGATGCGGGTGAACCCTGTTTACCGATGTCAGAGGCGCCCGGCGCCCTGCTCCGCGGCCCACACGGCGATCTGTGCTCGCGACTTGACACCGATCTTCCCGAACAGTCGCTCGACATGGCCGTCAACGGTTCGGGGGGACACGACCAGGGAGGCGGCGATCTCCTTGTTGGTCATCCCCTTGGCGATCAGTAGGGCCACCTGGGCCTCACGGGGGGTGAGCCGCGTCGGAGAGACACCCCTGCGAGGTGCCTGGAGGTCGAGGGCGTCGCTCCGGACCGAGCCGGACACGACAGGGCTCGTCCACCCCTCGTCGAAAGCCTGCTGGAACGCCTCTGCCCCCAGAGCGTGTTCCGCGATGGACCGGTACTCGCGCGCTGGGCAGTCGGCCCGCC
This sequence comes from Streptomyces sp. NPDC047061, assembly GCF_040643955.1. Classification (NCBI taxonomy): domain Bacteria; kingdom Bacillati; phylum Actinomycetota; class Actinomycetes; order Kitasatosporales; family Streptomycetaceae; genus Streptomyces; species Streptomyces sp. NPDC047061. Next base: position 21,693 of record NZ_JBEYVI010000057.1, on the reverse strand, counting down.
CGGCGAACGCCTCGGCGCCCGAACCCATGACCTGGCGGACGGCCGCCGCGCGGCCGAGCATACGCGCGGCCTCCGTGTGCCGCCCCGTGGACAGGGCGAGACCGGCCAGGGTCTCGGCACCGATGGCATGCAAGGGGCCGTCGACCTCGGGGGTGAGCGCCATGGCCTCGTGCAGCAGGTCCGCGGCGACCTGCTGCGGGTCGCCGCGCCGCCAGTGGTCCATCGCCATGGTCCACAGAGCCTGCGCTCGGCCCCATGCCTCGCCCTTGTCGTCCGAGATCCGGATCGCCTCCTCGCAGGCGGCCAGGGCGCGGGCGCTGTCGCCGCTGTGGGACAGGGCCATGCCCAGCTGGAAGAGACCGAGGAGGACGCCCTGGTCATCACCCGCGCCACGCATACCGCGCGCCCCCGCGTCCAGCAGCCGTACCGCCTCTTCGGTCTGTGCGCGCAGGACGGCCACCGTGCCCCTCATGACGAGCACGTACGCCAGTAGGTGGTCGTCTCCCAGCCCGGTGGCGAGGGACTCGCACTCGTCGAGCCGTTTCACGGCAGCCTCCTGGTCACCCTGCACCAGGGTGACCCACGCGGCTACCCACAGTGCGGTGCCCCGGGCGGCCGTCGGCTCGGTGGCGAGGTCCAGGGCGTGGTCGAGGCGTCTTCGGCCGATGGCGAGGAACCCGCCGAAGAACCAGTGGCAGCGCAGCGCGGACACGAGGACCAGTGCGGTCTCCGCCTCCCGGGCATCGGACAGTGACCAGTCCAGCGCGGCCACGTAGTTGTCGTGCTCCAGCCGCAGACGCTCCAGCGCGGCATTCTGACCGGGGCCACACCAGGACGCGCACTCGGCGACGGCCAGCGCCAAGTGGTAGTCGCGGTGCCGGCGGTGCATCTCACGGTCGCGGCCGACCTGGACGAGCAGGTCGTGGCCGTACAGCCGGATGGTCTCCAGAAGCCGGTAGCGGACCCGGGGGTGGTCGGGACGCACGGTGACGATCGACTTGGCGACCAGGTCGTCCAGTGCGTCGACGACCTGGTCGCGGTCCAGTCCGTCACCGGCGCAGACTCCCTCAACGGCATCCAGGTCGAATTCCCCCGGAAAGACCGACAGCCTTCCCCACAAAAGCCGTTCCCGCTCGCCGCACAGCTCGTAGCTGTGGTCGATCAGCGCGCGCAGGTCCCGCTGCCTGGACAGAGCCACGGTGCTGCCGCGCGTCAGAAACCGGAAGCGGTCGTCGAGCCGGTCGGCGACCTGCTGCAAGGACAGGGACCGCAGCCGGGCCGCGGCCAGTTCGATGGCCAAGGGCAGTCCGTCGAGCCGGGCACACACCTGGGCCGCTGCCTCGCGGTTGCCGGCATCCAGGGTGAAGCCGGGCTGGACGGCGCCGGCACGTTCGACCAGCAGGGCGACCGAGTCGTACTGAACCATGGTTTCGAGCGGCTGTTCCTGGTTCGGGTCGGGGGCCCGCAGCGGGGGGACGACGAACACCTGCTCGCCCGGAATGCCGAGAGGCTGTCTGCTGGTGGCCAGCACGCGCAGCCCCGGGGCCCGCCGGAGCAGGCCGTCCAGCAACGTGGCGCAGGCATCGACCACATGCTCACAGTTGTCCATGACGATGAGCAGGGAGCGCGCCGCCACGTGCTCGGCGACCTGCTCCCCGATCGGTCGGGCCGTCCGGTCCTTCAGCCACAGGGCGGCCGCGACCTGATCGGCCAGCCCCTCCTCGTTGTGCACCGTGGCCACGTCGACCAGCCACACGCCGTCCGGGAAGGCGCGGCGCACAGCGTGCGCAGCCTGGAGCGCCAGTCGGGTCTTGCCGATGCCGCCCATACCGGCGAGCGTTAGCAGGCGCGATGTCTCCATGTGCCTTCTGATATCGGCGAGTTCCTGCCGCCTTCCCACAAAGCCGCTGGTGACGGCTGGCAGATTGCCCGTGCGCCGAGCGGCCCGCTGTGTGCTCATAACAGGAGAGCCTGACATGATTCACAGCAAACCGAAAGGTTGGGATTGGCGCGGGACCAGTGCAGCGGGCGGACCACACTGGCATGCCGATCCAGGGCCGCAGCAGGCCCCACCGGAACGCAACTGGTGCATGACGGCGAACGGGGAACCAGGCCGCGCGACCGTCCAAGGCCGGGGAGAGAGACCAATATCTCTTCCCTTCCGCGCGCAGATTGTCCGGTATCCGCCCCATCGCGCCGAGCCGGCGCAGGATCGCCGGGTGCGCCACTCACGGGCCACGCTCGTGCGTCTGTCGCCGTCGCCCTGTGGAGTCGCTGCTGCCGGCGAAGTACGCGGAGTACACCCGGATCAACGCGGAGCATTTCGCATGACGCGGCCACTGCGGGTCGCGGTCGTGGGCGCCGGTCCCGCCGGCATGTACGCGGCCGGCCATCTACTCGAAGGACCAGGCGGAACCTACCTCGCGGGACGCCTCCAGCAGATCACCGACCGTGACATCGAGGTTGACGTGATCGACCGGCTGGCAACGCCCTGGGGGCTGCTGCGGCATGGAGTCGCCCCGGACCACCCTGAGAAGAAGCTCGCACAGACCGTCTTCAGAGCGGTGGCCCGGCGCCCCGGGTTTCGCTATTTCGGCAATGTGAAGGTGGGCACGGACGTGCATCCCGACGACCTCGGCCAGTGGTACGACGCCGTGGTCTACACCAGCGGCGCCGCGGAGGACAACCACCTCGGCGTGCCCGGGGAGAACCTCGATGGGTGCTGGTCGGCACGGGAGTTCGTCGGCTGGTACAACGGCCACCCGGACTGCCGCACGTTGGACATCGACCTCGGCCATGAACGAGCCGTCGTGGTCGGCAACGGGAACGTCGCCATGGACATGGCTCGTATCCTCTGCACCGACTCGGAGGAGCTCGCACGCTCCGACATCGCAGACCACGCGTTGGACAGACTCCGCGGGAGCAAGGTCCGCGAAGTAGTGGTCCTGGGCAGGCGCGCGCACTTTCACGGAGCCTTCAACAACCCCGAACTCGAGGAACTCGGGCGCCTGCGCAACGTGGACATCGCGGTTGAAGGCGCTGAACCGTTCTGCGATCTCGACCCGGCGCTCGACGGCATCGACCAGGCGGGGCGGCGCAAGATGGCGACCATCCGCCAGTTCGCTGAGCGTCCCTAGTCCGGAGCGGATCGCCGGATCGTGCTGAAATTCCTGACCTCGCCCGTCCAGGTGATCGGGACGGAGCGAGTGGACGGTCTGCTGGTCACACGCAACCAGGTCGAGCGCGGACCCGGCGGAAGACTGGTTCCGCAGCCGACAGGCGCGGAATCCGTCATCAAGACCGGGCTGGTGCTTCGGGCAGTCGGGTACTTCGGCCAGCCTCTTGCCGGTCTTCCCTTCGATTCCCTGCGTGGGGTGGTTCCCCATCGGGACGGCCGCATCCACGACGGGGACGTGCCCCGGTACGGCTGGTATGTCACCGGGTGGGTGAAGCGTGGGCCGCGGGGCATGATCGGCACGAACAAGAAGTGCGCGCGCGACACCGTCCGGACTCTGCTCGCCGATTCCGAAGCCGGATTGCTGCCCACCGCGGAAACACTAACGGCCTCCGAGGCCGACCGAGCACTCCGCGCGCGCTGCCCTGACCTGGTCGACGGAACCGGCTGGCTCAGGCTCGACGACCACGAGCGACGGGCGGGTCGCGCAGCCGGACGTCCCCGGCGGAAGATCGTGGACCGGCGCGGTCAGATCCGGATCGCCAACGACGCGCCCCGGATCCAGGAGCCGTCACAAGGGTGACTGCCGGCATGTCCATAGAGCTGCTGCCCTTCTGCTTCACGCCGCCGTCGCGATGTGGTGCATGGTTGCGACGACCTGCATGGCGTGGTGGGGGCCTTCTCCTTTCTGGCCGCAGCCGCGAAGGAGCTTCCAGTTCTTCATACGGGCGGACGCGTGCTCGATGCGGGCCCGCACCCGTCGGTGTCCGAGGTTGTCCTCCTCCTGACCGTATGCGCCGTCAACGATCACCGCGGCATCCCTCGCGTCGGTCTTCGTCTTGCCCGGGTGCAGGGCAGCGACCGGGCGCATCGACAGGCCGGCCGGGACGCCCTTGCAGCCGGCGTCCTGAGCAACCGTCAGGGGGCGGGGCTCCGATCGAGACGGGCTGGTCCACGATCACCAGGAGGTGCCGCACTGCGCGGCCAGCCCGTCGACGGCGGCCGCAGCTGCGGCTCTCTGTTGGGGCAGCTCCTCAAAGAAGCCCACGTTGTCGATGTTGCCCGACCCATCCTCCCGAAACGGGTTCGTGCGGTACCGGCCAGGGCTTCGGCGTCGAATGCGCGCATCCATCACATGCAGACCTGCCGCCTGCAAGCCACCGGGCACTCCGCCACGCCAGGTGCTGGCCGGACCTCCTCAGCGTCTCCAACCGCGCCCCTGGGGCCTTGTGACACGCCCCCAGGTCATCGGTTCGACGTGGGGGAACAGTCATGCCGTGCCCGAAGGCCAGCGGCCGTCCTGCAGGACGTGACCGAGGAGGCCTCCGTACCGGGACACCGCCTGGGTCCTTGAAGCCCTCAGCTATGAGCTCGCCATAAGTCGCAACGATATTGTTGATAATATTGGCGACAATATTTAACGTGGGTGTCTTACCTGTCCATGCACAGCGATCAAGCAGGTCGGCCGCATCGGGCCCGCCACCAGCCATCGTGCAGACGCGTAGCGCCGAGGGATGTCGCCGACCGGGAAGGTCTCCCAGACCATGAAGCGCAGGAGTGTCATCTCCGGCATCGCCGCAGCGGCCACGGTTCCGGCGGTCACCGCCCTCTCCACCGCTCCGGCGAACGCCGCCGCACCGACCGGCAGCGGCCAGGCCGCGTCCACCACGTCCGCCGCGGGCGACGCGGTGTCGCTGGAGTTCGACAAGGACGCCTACTCAGTCCTGACGACCACCATCACCACCGGCAGCGGCGACCACGTGGTCACATACCACTTCTACAAGGCCGTCACCTACGTGGCGAAGCCGGTCGACGCGACCTACCAGAGCCTGAACATCAGCGTCCCCGCCGAAATCGACGGCACGGCGGTCGACGCCTCCCGCGCCCCGATCATGCTGGCCAACATCATGGGCGGCTACTCCTCCTCCAGTACAGCGGACGCCACCGGCGTCGGCTACACCGGCCCGATCATCGGCGGCCCGGGCGGCGGGGGTGCGGGCGGCGGCAACGGCGCAGGCGACGGCGCCACCGCGCGCCAGAACAACGCTCTGTACGCGCTGGCGAACGGCTGGGTCGTGGTCGAGCCCGGGGTCCGGGGCCGGGACAACGTGGCCGCCGATGGCACCTACTACGGCAAGGCCCCGGCCTGCATCGTGGACCTCAAGGCGGCCGTGCGCTACCTGCGTTTCAACAGGCACCGCATCCCGGGCAACACCGACTGGATCGTCTCCGGCGGCGGCAGCGCGGGCGCAGCGCTCTCCTCCCTGCTCGGCGCCTCCGGCGACAGCCCGCTCTATCACTCCTACCTCAGGGAGATAGGGGCCGCCGACGAGAGCGACGCCGTCTTCGCCACCACGGCCTACTCCCCCATCACCGACCTCGACCACGCCGACATGGCCTACGAGTGGATGTTCGGCACGCTCCCCCTGGCCGGCGGCACCGCGGTCGCACAGCCCTACTCCACGCAGTTGAAGGACGCGTACGCCGGCTACCTCCGCTCCCTGCACCTGCGCGGCATCAAGGGCTTCGGCACCCTCGCGGCCGACAACTACGCCGACTACATGCTCAAGTTCTACCTCCAGCCCTCGGCCACCGCCTACCTCACCGCCCTGTCGGCCGACGACCGCACCGCCTACCTCACCACCAACCCCTTCATCAACTGGTCCGCCGACAAAGCCACCTTCACCTGGGACGGCTTCCTCTCTCACATCGGCCACCGGATGAAGAACGCCCCCTCCTTCGACGCCCTCGACGTCAGCGCCTTCGAGAACCAGGAGTTCGGCGACTCGACCACCAACGCCCGTCACTTCACGCTCTACAGCCTGCGCACCGCCACCGGCGACGACACCGCGCAACTCGACGCCGACCTGCCCGAGAAGATCAGGCTGATGAATCCGATGTACTTCATCGGGCAGCGCAACCCCGGCCGCTCCCGGCACTGGTGGCTGCGCACCGGCTCGCTCGACACCAACACGTCGCACAACATCGTCCTCAACCTTGCCGCCAAACTCGACAACCTGGGCGACGACGTCAATTCCTACCTCTACTGGGACGGCGGCCATGCCGTGAACGAGGACGCCGACGCCATGATCGCGTGGATCAACCACCTCACCGGGTACCGGCGCACATAGCCTTGCTGCCGAGGCCGACGCCTCGACGGCTCCGGCCTCCGCAGCGACTCCCGTTGACAACGAGGGCCAGGTTGCCTCGGGGGTGATTCATGAATCGTGGTTACCTGCCGACAATCAACGCAGCCCTCATGGGGCGTCGGCAGGTCGACCTGTTACGGCCTCCGACTGCACAGCCGGAGACACGGCAGGCGCCAGGAACCCCTGTGCGCCAGCGTGCCTCTCACCCCGACCGGGCGACACCCCCCCCAAGGAGCGTTGCACGATCGGAGGGGCGCCACGGCCGTCCCAGCGTGGCAAAGGCGTCAGCGAGCACCTGCTCTCAGACACTGCTCAAGTGACGGGCGGGACCGTCCTCGGGGTCCAGGGAATGGACCTGTACCAGATCTCGCCCGCGGTCCGCCCCATCCGGATCAGCTGCTCAGCGCGGGGAGCCTTCTCCGGCAAGGCGATGTTCAGATAGGCCAGTTGCTCCGTCATGGCACTGACCGCTTCGGCGAGCGCGTCCACATCGCAGTCGTAAGCGATGACACCTCGCTCCTGCAGATGCCCGAGCCATCCGGAGGTGCGGGCGGTGAACTCATTACGGATCAGCAGCCACTTCTCGATGAAGCCGCTGCCGTCCTGCGCCGCGGCGGCCTCATGCATGACACGCATCAGCTGGCGGTGGCGGGCATAGACGGTGAAATAGGAGGTGGCGCTCGCGATCAGAGCGGGCAGCTCACCGCTGTCGGACTGACCGTTCCGCCGGGTGACCTGCAGCAGGTCGCGGACGCAGGGGTGGATGGCGGCGGTCAGTACGTCCGCCTTGTTCGTGAAGTGCCGGTAGAAGTTGCCGTGGGAGACACCTGCCCGCTGCACGATGTCGCTGATGCGGGTCTTGGTGTAACCGAACTCCTCGAAGCAGATCGTTGCCGCCACGATCAGCTCCTGCCGAGTCCGTTCCCCCCGTGCCGTACTGGCACCGGTCCCGAAGAGCTCCGACACGGCAGGAGGGAGAGCCTCTGCGGCGTCGTCGATTTCATGATTGGAAGTCACTTCAGTCCTTCCGATCCACCGCTGAAGTGGCGGTTCATGCCCAGGTCACATGGTTCGCGCATGGACCATCATACAAGTTGACGACGCCGCTCGAAGATCCACCCGTCTCTAATATCCCCATATGCATATTTATCCACATCCTGGCGTCGGCAGGTGCGCATGTGACCGCTCATCGCATACCGAGGTCCTGTTCCACTGCGACCCCCCTGTCGCTACCAGGCCCTCGACGTCGACGTGCGGAAATCGGGCCATGGATGGAGTCCCGCAACCGGGCACAGAAGCCGCTTCATAGCAATGTTTCTGCGACTAGCGATCACATGCAACCCGAGAGCCGAGGATGACGCTTTCCGAGGCAGCCACCTCCCAGAAGCTGCGACACAGGCGTTGATCGGTGTAAATAGGGCAGGCCCGAGGCCTTGTCGAGCCATCACGCGGACGTTAACCTGCTCGCCATTGGCGCGAAAGCGACTCGTAGTCACATCAGCTTCTCAATGAAGAGCGAGCAGCCACATGTACCCAGCGGTTCACCCTGTCGGCGCCCTCGGACGCCCGCGATGAACGGCCAGCCGGCCGGGGGCAGATGCGCGCGTCTGCTCGACGGGAATCCCACTTCGGCCGAGCTCGTTCCACGACCGGAACCTGTTGGCACCCCGGGCGCTGATCGCCTCGGTTGCGCCGTCGCCCGGAATATCCCCAGCGTCACAATGTGCCGCGTCGGTCACGTCGCGCCCCTGATCGGCCGTCGTCCTGTCGCAGGCGCAGCTGGGTGGCACGGCCTCCAACGGCGATCTGGCGCCAGGCGGGGTCGAACGGGATTCGGGACCTCCCTGGACCAGTGCTGCCCGACCGTTCCTCGGCCGTCGGAACACGGTGCGACTCCGCATCGGCTCCCTTCTTTACGTCGCAGCGTGTGTGGCTCCGTGGAGTACATCGGCCGGACGGCACGATGACCCACCGCCGGGACAGTTCGTCCTGGTCACTTCAGCTACACCCCTCCGCGACGCATTCGCTCGCCGTCGCCGCGACAGCCGACCGGTATCGACTACCCGGGCGCGGCGTCCAGCGGTGTTCCTCACCCTGCTGAGACGGGGCACAGAACACCGAAAACAGACTCAGCCACCCGGACCGGGATGCGGCGACCCGGAATGTCCCACGCGCGTTCCTCCAGCCTGACCGAGAGATGACCCGCGCTACCGCGTCCCGGCCGGGTGAGCGAGGTCCAAAAAGACGACCTCCGGCACACAGCATGCCGACGACAGCTCGACAAGGACCGGCGACAGGCCACCACGGTTCCTCCGCCACCAGCACCGGCACCGCTCACGCTCCGCCGCTCCTCGGGGACACCGATCCTGCCCAGGGCGACTTCGGCGAGCAAGCATCCGAACGCGAAAGGTCATCAGCCTCGACGGGTGCCACTCGCACGCCGCCCGACCGAAAGGCACCACATGCCGAATACGTTCCCTGCCTCTGTCGATCACGCGGCAGTCGCCCACCCCGTTGACCGTCCTAGGGCCCAGGAGACTGTCGGCCCAAAGTCGCCCAGGACACCGGCCGCAGCCCCAGGCGGGGCCGCCGCTTCACGTGCCCTGAGCGGGGCCTTCGTCCGACCCGCCCACGCCAAAGCCCAAGGCTCCTCATGGATGGGCGGCCGGGGGCCGCCCCGCGATGCCCCTACCCACGAGAGGCGGAGTGATCGTTCACCTCGGCATCCGGCCACGGGCCGAAAGCGGCGGGACCCGCCCCTGCGAGCCCGAACTGCAGGGGACGGACACGTTCGACACGCCGTGGAGATCACCTGGACAGCTCCGCCCGCCTCTCCGCCGGACACCGGAATTCCCAACCCTGGCACATGCGAGCCGCAGCACGCCGCTCCCTCGGCGTTCATCACTTCCGTGCCAGTCCCCTGACACCGCTTCCAATCACCCCTAAGCCACACCGCTCGGCACCGTCGGAGGCCGCATCGGCCGTCACGTCCCGTGGTGCAGCCCCATCAAGGAGAACCCATGGCACTTCGCCGCTCATCCATCGTGTACGGCGTGCTGGGGATCGTGTTGATCACCCTGGCCGCAGTGACTCGACCGATCATCGCCCCCCTGCTGACCCGGCTGCCCGGCAACACCGACGTGAGCGCCGGGTTTTCCGGCACCGCAACCGTGCTCAACAGCAAGGCTCTCGCCGCGGGTGACACCGCGCACGCGCTCCTCTCCGGTGTGCCGGCCACCATGGACCGCCGGGTACACGTCGTGAAGACCAAGGGCGACACCGCCCTCGTCGCCGACGATCTCACCATTCACATCGGCACGAACTCGGCGCCGAGCACCTCCAGATACGCGGTGGACCGTGGCGACTTCAATGCCGTCGAGGCGCCGGCCGGCTGGAAGAACGTCGAGCGGGCCAAGGGCCTGACCGTGATCTTCCCCATCCACCCCAAGGCCGACAACACCTACACCTACTACAACCCCCTGACCCAGACCACGGCACGGGTGGTCTTCCAGGGCACGGGACGGGCAAGCGGACACGACGTCAACAGGTACAAGATCAGCGTCACCGGAGCGCTCAAGAGCAGCGACGTGCTCGCCACCCTGCCGCCCGCACTGCCCAAGAAGCTCGCCAAGTCGTTCGTGTCCCAGCTTCCCGCCGCCACCGCCGCCGCGCTCGCCCCGAAAACGGCCGCCCTGCCGGACCCGATCCCGCTGTCCTACACGGTCGCCACGGTCATCGACGTCTTCCTGGACCAGGACAGCGGCCTCGTCCTCGACTCGCACTACCAGGAGCGGGTGACCGCCAATGTGACGGCCGGAAAGAAGGAGATCCCACTTCTGCCCGTGCTTGCCCTGGACGTGAAGCCCACTGCCGCCACCAAGGCGGACATGGCCGACAAGGCGGGCACCATCGACACCAAGCTCCTGATGATCAGGACCGTCGCACCTCTGACGCTGCTCGGCGTGGGGCTGCTGCTGCTCACGATCGCCGTGCTGCGCCGTCGCCGCCCCGCCGTCGTGCAGCCCGTGACGAAGGAGACCGTGGCGATGACTGCCGGCTGAGCCGCCCGCCGGAAAGGGGGGTGGGACGGCTGCAGGATGCACCGCCCCACCCGTGCCACATCGCTGGTTGTCCTCAGTCCGTCCGCGTGGTCGGAGTGGTTCGAACGGAGGCCTGGTTCACGTGAGTCTGGCGGTGCTGCATGGAAGCAGGGCCTCTCGGCAGTGCGCGGTTGCCGCCTCCGGCGACGTGGGTTTCCCGTTGTCGCAGTACGGATCGTCGCTCGCGCCCTGGTCGCATCAGGCCTGGCCGACCGCCGCAGCAGCCGGAAACCACGATGGCGTCCAGGCACGGATGCCGTCGAAAGCCGAGGAGACCGCCGACCCGACCGAGCACCGCCCGCTCATCTCGTACGGATGCGCGGGCGGCATCGGCTCGGCTGAAGTCAGCCGCCCACCGAGGAGCGGGCTGCGGCCTTGACCAGCATGGTGGCGTCCGCGGGACGGATGTACCCTGCGGCCACCGACTCGGCGGTACTCACGGACCAACTGGCGACGAACCGCGCGTGCGTGGGATACAGTTCCGCGAGTTTCCCGGCACTGAAGGGCACCGTCGTACCGAACAGCGTGCAGTAGAAGGAGCCCTCCTGGCCGAGGCCGGAGAGGGTCGCCACCGGAGCATCCACGGACGGCGTGCGGATGCCGCCTTCGACATTGCCGTTGGCGTCGAGGACGAACGCCGGGGTCGGGCCGCTGGTGTCGACCCGCAGCCGCGGTGCCGGAGCCGGCGCGACTCCCGTCGCCACCCACTTGTTCAGGGCGTGGACGGCGGCTTCCAGGACGTAGTGGGCCTGGCCCGCGTTGATCGGCGTGTTGCAGCTCACCTCCGGGTGGGTGGGATCGGGGGTCGCCGGCGGGTTCAGCAGGGTGTTGAACGCCGCGACATCTCCTTGGCCGTCACCGCTGTCCGTGGGGCCGACCGGAGTGATGTAGGTGTCCGCGTGGGCGGTTCCCGCCACCTCCCACAGACGGAATCGGACGGAGTCGGGCTGACGGGCGGCCAGATAGCCGAGCTTCACCAGGTCGGTCTCGGTCTCGAAGACGAGAACGGGCACCCGCAGGTCGGTGCGGACGTGGAAGCCGTCCGGAACCGGTACGGCAGCCTGCGGAGCCTGGGAGAGCGCGGACAGGACAGGTGCGACCCCGCCCCGGCTCTCCGCGAGGATGCCGTCGTAGACGTTGGCGAGGGGCTGGACGGCGTCGGCGTACGTGGTGAGCCGGTTCGCCGACTGGGACTCGCCGATGGCCAGCAGGGTACGCGGTCGCAGTCCGTTCAGAACGGTGGCCGCCGAGTCGCGCACCGCCTGCCCGGCCTGCGAGAAGATGTCGTACGAGTAGCTGTCGCCCGGGTGCCTCAGGGCGGCGTAACGGGAAGGGTCGCTCGTCTTGGCCGCGTTGACGCCCGCGGCCTGGGCGGAGACGCCGACCCATGCGTAGCCCTCGCGGATCAGCTCGTTGTGGGTCTGGATCCAGGTCGTGGCCACGTCCACTCCGCCGGTGACGTTGAGCCACTCGACCATCACGGTCCCGTTGAACTTCGCGGGATCCTTCGGCCGGTCCACGACCACGCGGGTGGTGTACGACGCCGTACTCGCCGGTTCGACCTTCCACCTGCCGTCGGTGGTGAGGGGCTTGACGGGTCGGTAACTGTCGGCGGTACCCGACAGGAAGTATTCGGACTCCTCGTAGCCCACCTTGCCCAGGTCGAACGCCGTGCCGTAGAGCTGGGGTTCACCGGCACCGCCGGTGACGGGCCCGGTGACGGCCGTGTCGGCCGCCGAGGACACGTTGGACGACCGCAGCGAGGTGTGGGAGGCACTCGTGGTGGTGAGGACTGCGGTCGTCGCGGCCAGGAGTACGACGAGCGCCGCCGCCAGCCATGGCAGGCGACCGCGTGTCAATCCGCGGTATTGCGTGAACATGGGATGCCTTTCCGGATTCGGGAGGAGCGGCCATCGGTATGCGCGCGGCTGAGGTCCTGTCCGCCGCCGGAAGGCGGCCGAGGTTCGTCCGCACGACGATGGTTCTGCTGTGCTCGGCGAGCACGGTGACTGTGCAGAGAGGGGGCTCCCGGACCCGATGGGGAAGTTCGGGTCCGGGAGCGTGCGCCGCCCCGGTGTCCTGGGGCGGCGCGACGAAACCGCTTCTGTTCGAATCGGTCCCGGTCTTCGGGCGGTGCCTCACCACGTCACGGCACGTCGGCGGTGCTCATGACCGGGGTTCGAGCGGCGCCGGTGCGGAAACCGGACGGGCAGGCATCAGGCTCCATCGGCGCTCTTTCTGGCGGTGGCTCAGCGGATGGATTCCGGTGCCCCGCTCTTCGCGGTCTGCCGACGCTCGGCGCCCTCCGTCCCTGCCCCGGTGCCTGTGCTGCCGGAGACGGTGGACAGGTGTGCCAGGGCCTCGCCCTCAACATCCATGGCGGGCAGCGCCCTGTCCAGCCGGCGTGGGATCCACCACGCGTTGCGGCCGAGCAGAGCGAGGACGGCGGGGACGAACGCCATCCGGACGACGAAGGCGTCCAACAGGACGGCGACGGCGAGTCCGAACCCGATCGTCTTGACGATGGAATCGCCGGAGCCGATGAAACCGGAGAACACCGCCATCATGATCAGCGCGGCGGCGACCACCACCCGGGCGCTGTGGCGGAAGCCGGTGACGACCGCCTGGCCGGCCTGTTCCCCGTGGACGTACGCCTCGCGCATCCGGGCGACCAGGAAGACCTCGTAGTCCATGGCGAGGCCGAAAGCGATGCCCACCAGGAAGATCGGCATCAGGTTCATGATCGGACCGGTCTCCTGCACCCCGATGAGGTTCGCGCCCCAACCCCACTGGAAGACCGCGACGACCGCGCCGAGGGCGGCGAGCACCGACAGCAGGTAGCCGACTGCCGCCTTGAGCGGCACGAGGACGGACCGGAAGACCAGGATCAGGAGTACGACGGCCAGGCCCACGACGACCAGCAGGTAGGGGATCAGCGCGTTCTGCACCTTCTGGGAGACGTCGATGTTCAACGCGGTGGTACCGGTGACCTCGAAGTCGGCCCCGTCGGCCCTGGACTCGATGCCGGGCCGCTCGGCGCGGATGGCGTGCACGAGGTCGGTCGTCCGCTGGTCCGTGGGTGCGGTCGCCGGCACCGCGGAGAAGACCGCGGTGTCTCCGGCCGGATTGAACCGGGCCGGTGAGACGGAGACCACACCGTCGGTACCGGCGACGGCCTTGCCGATCGTGCCGACGGCGGCCTTCGGGTCCGCGGCGCCCTTGGCGTCCACGACGATGGTGAGCGGCCCGTTGACACCGGGGCCGAAGCCCCTGGTGATCGCGTCGTAGGCGCGGCGCTCGGTGGTGGAGGTGGGCTTGGACTCGGCGCCGGGCATGCCCAGCCGCAGGTCCATCGCGGGGACGGCGACAAGTCCCAGGCCGACCACGCTGAGGAGGAGGACGGGAAGGGGGTGGCGCAGCACGATCCGGGCCCAGCGGGTGCCCCCGTTGTCCTGACCGCCCTTCGTCCGCAAGCCCTTGCGCACGCGGCGGGCGAGCACCGCGTTCGGCCAGAAGCCGAGCAGGGCCGGGACCACGGTGAGCGAGATCAGCACGGTGACGACCACCGCGCCCGCGGCGGCCAGGCCCATTTTGGTGAGCAACGGAATGCCGATCACCGACAGTCCGGCCAGCGCGATGACGACGGTCAGCCCGGCGAAGACGACCGCCGATCCGGCGGTGCCGACGGCGAGGCCGGCCGCCTCCTGCGGCGTGTGTCCCCGGTCGCGCTCCTCGCGGTAGCGCGAAACGATGAAGAGGGCGTAGTCGATGCCGCAGGCGAGGCCCAGCATGGTGGCCAGGGTGCCGGTCGTCTCGGACAGCCCGAAAGCACTGGAGAGGGCCGTGATCGCGGCCATGCTGACGCCGACGCCGACGACCGCGGTGAGCAGGGGAAGTCCGGCGGCGGTGATCGATCCGAAGGTGATCAGCAGGACGAGAGAAGCGACGCCGACGCCGATCACCTCGGTGAGCGCGCCCGCTGAGGGCTGGGTCGCCAGCGCCGTACCGCCCACCTCGACGGTCAGACCAGCGTCCCTGGCCTTGTCCACGGCACCCTGGAGCGCCGTCTTGTCCGCGTCCGTGAGGTCGGTCGACGTCACCTTGTAGGTGACGGTCGCATAGGCCATCGTGTCGTCCTTGCTCACCGACCGCGCCTGGAACGGGTTCACCGCCATCGCGACGTCCCTGCCTCCGGAGGCCTGGTCCACGAACGTGTCGATCACGGAGCGATTGGCGACCGAGTCGATCTTCTGTCCGGCCGGGGCGACAAAGACGACCTGGGCGCTCGCGGCGTTGGCCACGCTGCCCGGGAAGCGGGACTCCAGCAGGTCGAACGCCCGCTGGGACTCGATGCCCGGCATGCTGGTGTCCTGCCCGGCCGGCTCGGTTGCCCGGGAGGCGCCCAGGCCGACAGCGCCCAGCACCAGCACCCACAGAAGAGCGACGTACCAGCGCCGCCGGAAGGCCAGACGGCCCAGTCGATAGAGAAGAGCAGCCACGGACGGTCTCCACACTAGGTTTTCGGGAACACCGGAAGGCTCTCCGAGCCGCGCTCGCCCGTCTTCGTCCCGCTGCCGACAGTCGCGCTACTGAGTTGGCAGTACGTCGATCCGGCTCATCGGCATCACCGGACGTGCTCCACGGATGCCGCTGCCGGATGACCGGCGCATGAGACGACGTCGGGGAGGGGATGATCGCCGGACCGGGTGAGCGCCGAAGGCGTGGACACCTACGGCGGACGCAGTAGCCGGCGGGGCATCGCACGGATCCGATCCGCGCCGGCGACCGGAGCTGCGCCACCACGGAAATCCGCATGAGCACCGCCGGCGCCGAGGAGCGCGCACTTCGCACCGGGGGCCAGGGCGCACAACGGCTGGCCCTCGGAGGAGACTTGGCCTTCGTCGTGTGATCAATGCGGCGCTACGCAAGGTCGGTTCAGGTGTGGCGGCTCAGCCCGAGTATGGCGGGTTGGCACGCGTCAACCCGGACTGGTAAGCGACGACGACGAGTTGGGCTCGGTCGCGTACGTTCAGTTTGGCCATCGCGTGGTGTACGTGGGTTCGGACGGTCAGCGGGCTCAGGAAGAGCAACTCGGCGATATCCGCGTTGGAGTTGCCCTCAGCGACGAGTGCCATCACCTCACGTTCACGGTTGGTGAGCGTGGCAAGGGCCTCAGGCGGTGCGAGCTGCTCCCTGGGCTGGGAGCAGGTCAGGAAACGCGTGATCAGCTTGCGGGTGGCGGCCGGTGACAGCAGTGAATCGCCGACCGCCACGACACGGATGCCGGTGAGGAGGTCGTCGGCGCCGACGTCCTTGCCGAGGAATCCGCTCGCCCCTGCATGCAGCGCCTGTGCCACGTACTCGTCAGTCTCGAACGTGGTGAGGATCAGGACACGGGTGGAACCGAGTTCCGGGTCGGCACAGAGCTTCTCGGTGGCGGCGAGGCCATCCGTGCCCGGCATTCGGATGTCCATGAGCACGACGTCGGGGCGGTGCTGACGAGCCAGCTCGACCGCCTGATCGCCGTCGGCTGCCTCGGCTACCACCTGCAAGTCGTCGCAGTTGTCGATCAGGATACGAAAGGTGGCCCGCAACAGGGCCTGGTCGTCAGCGAGCAGGACACGGATTGTCATCGGGTGTGATCATTCCTCGAGATGAGGGGAGTCCGAAGGGTGGGTCAACCCTGTCGACGGCAGCGTGGCTCTCCCTGGTCGGGCCGCTCTCGGCTGTCCGTGCACCGAAGCCGTCACCGGACGGGGATGACAGGTCGTCGTGGTGCGTCGATGACCGAAGTGGTCGGCCCGTTGCGAGTGTAGGTGAGCGATACGGGTGCAGTGCGGGGATCGGACCAGTCCCATGGGCCCGAGGATGTGAGAATCTTGTGGGCGTGCCCGCGGTGGAGGCTGCGGGAGCCTGGCCCCGGTCGGGGCTGACCGCACAGACCGTCAGGGATGGTCCGTCTCTTGTACGCACGACGGTTCCGACCGCTTGCGGTGGACGGCGAGATCACATCATCACCTGCGTCCGCATTCGCCGGAAACGACCACCTCGGTCCACTCCCCCGGCCAGGGCTCTCGACAGCGAATCCCTGGCACGGTTGAACGCTGGCCGGGTCGCTGAAGGGTTCAGGCGTTCCTGAGCTCCCTCGCCGAGGCATCGCAGACCAGGTCCGTTCCGCACCTCACTCTGAGCAACTCGCAAGCTCCCCGCACGTATAGGCCCACCGCCACGCCCGGCGCTCCTCGATGGGAGTCCCGTGCCCGGTGCCACGGACCGCGCAGTGCTGACAGCCTCGGCCGTTGGAGCGGGCTCGGCAGGGCGGCCCGGGTGCGACAGCCGTGAACGGTCGCCTCGCGGCGGCGGACGGCGCGAACCGCGACAGCTTAGGCGGATGGGCAGTCCCCATGAACCTGCCCGCTCGATGTGTCTACTCTCGTCCTGGGCCGTCGTCGGACTTGGCCTGTCGGACAGAACACCGCCACCTTCCTTTGCACCATGTCGGGCAACCACTCCGCGTTGCTCACCGGCGGGGCACCACCGCGCCCGCCAGGAGCGAACGGCCGCCCGGGTCGCAGCAATCGACAGGAACTCCCACCGTGATCAACAGTGTGCAGCGGATCCTGCGCAACCATCCCCGCTCCGTCGACGCATCTCTGGCGGCCGTGCTTTTCGCCTGCTTCTTCCTCGGCCGAAATGTCACCTTCCCCGGGGACGAACCTGTCACCCCGTGGTGGCCAGGCGTGCTCCTCGCGGCCATCGCCAGCATCGCCCTGGTGCTGCGGCGCAGCCGGCCCCGGGCCACCGTGGCCGTCACCATGGGCTGCGCCGTGATCAGTACCGCACTCGGCTACGTCCTCTCCCCCTTCGTGCTGGGACCTCTCATGGTGGCGCTGTTCTCCCTGGCCGGCCGCAGCAATCGACGAACCGCGAACACCTTCACTTTCAGTTGCATCATCCTGCTCCTGGTCACAGCGCTGATCAGCGGACCCGCTCACGATCCGCTCGTGCTCAGAACGATCAGCCCCGCCGCCTGGCTGCTGATACCCACCGCCCTCGGCACCGTGGCCCGCATGCGGGGGGACTATCTGGCGGCCGTGCAGGCGCGGGCCGAGCACGCGGAACGCACCCGGGAGAAGGAGGCACGGCACCGCGTCACAGAGGAGCGGATGCGCATCGCCCGCGAACTCCACGACATCGTCGCCCACCACCTGGCCCTGGCCAACGCCCAGGCCGGCACGGTCTCACACCTCATCCGAACCCGGCCCGCCGACGCCGAGAAGATGGTCGCGGGCCTCGCCGACACCACCTCCTCGGCCCTGCGCGAACTCAAGGCCAGCGTCGCTCTGCTCCGCCACGAGGACGAGGCCGAGACCCTCACAGCACCGGCACCGGGCCTCAACCGGCTCTCCGACCTCCTCACCTCGTTCCAGCGCACCGGACTCACCGTCACGCTGACCGTCGAGGGAAGGCCGCAACCCCTCTCCCCCGGAGCAGAACTCACGGCGTACCGCGTCGTGCAGGAGGCCCTGACCAATGTCACCAAGCACGCCTCCACCTCGAAGGCCGAGGTGCTGCTGTCCTACGCGCACGACCTGCTGAGGATCACCGTCACCAACGAGGCAGGCGCCGAGTCCTCCCTCCCGCCGGTTTCCGGCGGCGGATACGGCCTCATCGGTATGCGGGAGCGCGCCCGGTCCGCAAACGGCCGCCTCCAGGCGGGCCGCCGCCCCCAGGGCGGCTTCGAAGTCGCCATCGAACTGCCGCTGTGCCTCAACACGCCGCCAGCCTGAGCCGACCGTGCCGGCCAGGAGCCGCGGAGGTACTCCCGGGCACCGCGGCCGGGTCCTCCTGGTCGCCTCCGTATGGGTCATCACATGAGCCCGACGCTCTCCGCGGAGGACGGCATCCATGCGTTCACCACGCGGACCAGGGCGCTTGGGCCCTGGCAGCGGGTGCAACCGGCCACTGTCTTGCGTGTTGTCCACGGACGGATTGCAACGAGGGGCGCAGACTTCGTGGTTCCGCGGAGGGCAGTGTCGGTGTGCCGGACCTTAATGTCATCCGTGCGGCGCGAGTTCGCCATCAGTCAGCCGGTGCCCCTGCCGGTGCGCAGGCGGTCGAGTCGGCCGTCGACCACGGCGTCGGCGTCGGACTCTGCCGCGTCCTTCCCAAGCGCGCCGAGGAGATCAAGACTCGGCAAGACTGACCACCCACAGGACGGCCGAGCTGAGTGACGCCGGCACGTCGCCGAGATGCGTCCTATGACTGTTCCACCGCCACCTTCAGTGGCGCTCTGAACGAGAGGAGGCCGAGCAAGGGAGGGTCCGCCGCCTCGGCAGCCGGCCGGATGTCCGGGAGGCGGCGTGCTGCCGCCCGCAGGGCCACCACCGCCTCCGTGCGCGCCAGGGACGCGCCAGGGCAACGGTGCCGACCGGCACCGAACGCCAGATGGTGGCGGACGTTCGCCCTGTTCGGGCACATGCGTTCCGGCTGTGCGAAGACGGCCGGATCGGAACCGCCACCCATGAGCATCAACAACAACGGTGCGTCTGCCGGCAGTTGCACCCCTCCGAGTCGAGTGGCCTGCGCGGTCACCCGGCGCCACGTGGTGACGGGCGGCTCCCGCCGCAGGACCTCCTCCACCCAGGGCTCAACCAGACCCGCCTCCTCGGCCGCCTGCGGCCACATGCCCGGCTCGGCCAGCGCCCGGCGCAGTACGGTGGCGATGAGTTGCCCGGTGGTGGACTGGCCGGCAATGAGGACGAAGAAGCACGCGGCGACCGCGGTCTCGACGTCGAGTGGCCTGTCGTCAGGCAGGCGGTGGCGTGCGAGCGCCCCTATGAGCGAGTCGGAAGGGGCAATGCCGCCGCGCACGGTCGCGGTGAGCCATTGATGGAATTCCGCGACCGATGCAGCCAACTCCAGCTGCCGCTGCGGCGGAGGCTTGCCCCAGAACAGCTCCAGTGAGGCGTCGCTCCAGCGAATCAGAGTGGCCGGTTCGACACCCTGGACGCCCAGGAGTTCCATCAGCACCCGGCACGGCAGGATCTGCGCGAACGCGGTGAACAGATCGCAGTTGCCGGTACGGACCAGCTGAGACCGCACTCCGTCGAGCAGTTCCTCGGCAATACGCTCGATCACCGGGACGGCGGCTTGGACACGCTGCGCGTTGAGGAACCGCGTGACCACCCGACGCAGTCCGGGATGGCTGGGGGTGCCGTTGTTCGCGAGTGCGACCGGAAGAGTGAATCCGGCGCGAGCGAGGACGCGTAGTACGGGGACTGGCAGGGGGGTGACGGCATTTTGGGCGTTGTCCGGGAGGAACCGATCCGTTTCGAGCAGGGTCCGGCGTATGTCCTGGTAGCGGCTGACCAGCCACAGACCAGTGGCGGGGTCGTGGTGCACGGGAGATTCGGACCGCAGGAGGTCCAGCCAGGGGTAGGGGTCGCGAATGAAAGAGTCACCGAACAGGTCGAGCAGTCCAAACAACTCATGGCTGCCGGAAGACCCAGGACCGGTCGCCGGACCGCACTCGGCCGCTCCGGCACCGGGCACGATGGCATCGAAAACCGGGGAAGTCACGGCCGGAAGCTAGCACGCACGCGACACGCCCCCAGGCCATGTGTGCGCGGCATCACTCGGTTACTCCTCCATCACGCTCCGCCGCCCTGGTCAACGATCCGGCCGTGGTGTCAGCCCTGAACAAGACGCCTTAGTTCCGGGAGCAGCGCCTCGATGTCCTGTCCCGTTCTGAACGCGACGACGGTGGTCCCGAGCCCCGCCTCCGGCGCGGAACCGGGCGCCGGAAAGAGTGAGAGCACTTCGCGCATCGCCTCGTCGACCTCGGTGACGGGGTCGGAGGACTCCCCTCGCAGCCAACGGCGCAAGATGTGGTTGTGGGCCGCGACGACGGACGCCGCCATGAGTTCGGCTCTCAGCGACGCCGACTCCGTAGGGTCCCCCATCCACTCCGCGATGAACTCGCGAAACAGCCGCTGATACCGGGCCACACTGGCGATCTCCCGGTCGCGCAGGGCAGCCACCTTGCTGGTCAGCGCGTACCGACGGCGCGCGAGGTCGCCCTCGTCGATGTAGTGCAGCAGTACCAGGCGGACGGCATCGGACACGGCGACCAGGGCGGTGCTGTGGCTGGAGGTCGCGAGGCGGTCAGTGATCAGTTCCAGCAACCGATCGTGGTCGGGGAAGATGACGGCTTCCTTGGACCCGTAGTGCCGGAAAAACGTCGTACGTCCCACTCCGGCCCGTTCGGCGATGTCATCGACGGTGGTCTGCTCGTATCCGCGCTCGTCGAAAAGGGTGAACGCGGCGTCCGCGAGTCGCGTTCGCACAGGTGGCTTGCTCATGACCGCACATCCTTCCCCGAGCCGACGCCCAGAGGCCACTTGCCGCAGACAATGGTACTGAGTACCATTTTGAAGAAATCGAGTACCGAACAGGAGGTGAGGGAGTGGATTCCGTTGCACAGGGCGAGTCCGGTCTGCTCCATCACGAGCTGGTCGGCGCCGGCACTGGCGGCTTGAGTGTTGCCCTCGACCTACCGACGCGGATCGGTTACGACTCCGGCGAGGCCATGGCCCGGGGCGAGGCCGGCAAAGCCGGTGCGGCGATCAACTCGATCCAGGACACGCGAACGCTGTTCCAGGACCTGCCGCCGGCCAAAGCGCCGGCCTCGATGCCGATCCTGCTGTACCAGCCGGTTACGGCAAGAGGGGGTCGCGGAGCGCCCACTGACCGACGCACTCGTGAACGACGTAGTCAAGGAGTACATCGCTCGCGGCACCTACGACTTCGCGCCCAAACAGCCACTGCGACCGATCAGCGACATCCTTGCGTACTGCCACAAGGAGCTACGACGCCGGAACACGATCGCCGTCTTCAGTCATCACGTGGCCGACGCCGCGGCGAGCCCCGCACTCTGAGAGCCGTCGCACACCGCTTCCGGAGCATTTCCATGACACCTCCATACGACGTACCTCGTCGGCCGGCAGTGCCGGCCCGCGCGACGCGCCCTGGCGCGAGACCAACGATCCTCGACCACTCGTTCGCCTACGGGTCGGCTGCGGGACCGCTGCACTCCGCAGGCCTGGTCCTCGGCCGCACCGGTCAGAAGGAGCCCACCCGGTGAGCATGCAGACCCCGTCTCCGTCCGACACCGACATTCACACGACCGCGGGGAAGCTCGCGGATCTCCAGCGCCGTGTCCATGAAGCGACACACGCCGGTTCGGAGCGCGCGGTCGAAAAGCAGC